>JANQFP010000207.1 GCA_028277795.1 Rhodospirillales bacterium | reverse complement strand
GGCCTTCCCGATTATCCCGGCGCCGCCTTCGTCCGCCTCTGGATCCCCTTGGCGCTGGTTCTCTATGGCGCGGTGGGGCTTGTGGCGTGGCGGCTGCTGACCGAAGCGGCTTCATGGGTGCGGCGATCGGGCGAGGGAAAGCAACCGGCCGCGGCGACCGAAGAAACCCTGTTGAGCCCCCGCGGGTGGACGATCGCGGCGTCTCTCGTTCTCGCATTGCTCCTGCTCCAGTCGTTCGCCGGCATGAGCGTCAACGGTCTCGAGCTCCTGCGAAAGCTCACCAGGTCCGCTGCGGCAAGCGACAACATCCACCTCGACTCGGGCCAGCCCGGCAGGTTCCTGGACATCTCGGCACCGGGTGATGCCGTGCTCTACCGGGACGAGACAACGATGCCGTTCTACTTGTCGAACGGTGCCCTGGCGCGGGGCGCCGTCTATTTCCACGCCGTCCACCGAACGGACCTGGAGGACCGGTGGCTCGTCGCCAACCCCGACCTGCGCTTCGTGGTCGGCGGCAACCCGGTGCGTGAGGGGCGGCTGACGGTGGGACCGGGCGCCACGCTGGACATCGAACGGCCGGCGGGGCTGTCGCTGCGGAACCTGGCCTTGCGCATCCACAATCCGAACCCTGCGGAGGCAGTGCTTATGGCCCGGCCGTCGACCGACGCGACCCACGCCGAGCATGCGTTCGAGCTTCGGATCGCCGCCACAACGAACGGTTGGGTGGACCTGCCGGCCGCGCCCGAAGGGACGGCGACGCGCTTGCAGATCTCACTCGAGGGCGCGGGCGTCATCCACCTCGACGGCCTGCGCGTGTCGCCGACCGCCGAACTGAACTGGCCCTGGGACGAAGGCGTCACGGTGACGCTCAACGATCCGGGCGCGACCGGGAAGCCGAAAGCCGTTGAGTTCGTGTCCGGTGATCTCGATCCCAGCCGGCGGTGGCCGGTCCAGGTGATCGACGATTCCGGCGCGTCGGTCCTGGGCCGGCTTTTGCGGTGAGGCTTGGATCGGACGGAACGATGATGTCGTACCGTCGGGAGCGCATCCGCGATGCCGCCGACCGTGTGGCGCCCGAGCGGGACGCTTGGATCGCCCGCAATTCCTTCTATTACGACGACGATCGGCGTTATATGCGCTTTCTCGTGCCTGAAGGCCTGCGGGTCTTGGAGCTTGGCTGCGGCACCGGCGATCTCCTGGCCCGGCTCCATCCGCGGCGGGGCGTCGGCGTGGACATCAGCCCGCGCATGATCGACATCGCCAAGCAGAAGCAGCCGGACCTGGAGTTCCTGGTCGGTGACGTGGAGGACCCCGACACGGTGGCGGCTTTGGACGGCCCGTTCGATGTGATCATCCTGTCCGACACTATCGGCGCTCTCGACGACTGCGAGACCACGCTGGCAGGCCTTCACCGCCTGTGTACGCGGGAGACCCGCCTGGTCATCGCGTACTATTCCCACTTGTGGGAGCCGATCCTGAAGATCGCCGAAGGGCTGGGCGGCAAGATGCCGCAGCCGGAGCAGAACTGGCTCAGCACCTGGGACATCATGGGGCTCCTCAACCTGGCCGATTTCGAGGTCATCAAGCGGGAATGGCGGCAGTTGACCCCCAAGCGTCTGCTGGGCATCGGACGCCTGATCAACCGCTTCATCGCGCCGCTGCCGATGATTCGCATGCTGTGCCTGCGCAACTACGTGGTGGCGCGGCCGGCGCGGAATACGGCCCTGGGCAAGCCGTCGACGACGGTCGTCGTGCCGTGCCGCAACGAGAGGGGCAACATCGAGCCGGCCGTCCGGCACATGTCACCGTTTTGCGACGATCTGGAGATCATTTTCGTCGAGGGCCACAGCAGCGACGGCACCTACGAGGAGGCCCTGCGCGTGCGCGATGCCCATCCCCAGCGAGACATCAAGGTCCTGCGCCAGGACGGGACCGGCAAGGGGGACGCGGTGCGCAAGGGGTTCGACGCGGCCCGCGGCGAGGTCTTGATGATCCTCGACGCCGACCTCACAGTCGACCCGCAGGACCTGCCCAAGTTCTACCGCGCCATCGCCGCCGGCAAGGGGGAGTTCATCAACGGCTCCCGCTTCGTCTATCCCATGGAGGGCGAGGCCATGCGGTTCCTCAACTACTGGGCCAACCGGACCTTCTCGGTGATCTTTTCCTACCTGCTCAACCAACGCTTCACCGACACCCTGTGCGGCACCAAGGTGCTGACCCGCCGCGCCTATCAGGCCATCGTCCGCGACCGGGCCTATTTCGGGGAGTTCGATCCCTTCGGAGACTTCGACCTGATCTTCGGCGCCGCCAAGGAGAACCTGAAGATCGTCGAGGTGCCCGTCCGCTATGGCGCCCGCACCTACGGCACCACCCAGATCTCCCGCTTCACCCACGGCTGGCTGCTTCTGCGAATGGTGGTGTTCGCCTTCCGCAAGCTGAAGGCGCTGTGATGCAGGTGACCGAGTATCTGTTGCGGTGCCGCGCCGTGTGGGACCGGAAACCGGCGTTGCGCGCCTTGTACGCCGACGTGTTCGAACGCGTGGCCGCGGTGCGTGGAGACGGGCCGGGGATCGAGATCGGGGGTGGGATCGGAAACCTCAAGGCATCCGCGCCCGACGTCCTGACCAGCGACGTTCACTTCGCCCCCTGGTTGGACTTCGTCACCAACGGCGAATCACTGCCCCTGGCCGCGGGCAGCGTCGGCACCCTTGTCGCCATCGACATGCTGCATCACATGGAGGAACCCCGGCGCCTGCTGGCCGAGGCGGAGCGGGTGCTGCGTCCCGGCGGCCGCTTCATCGTGGTCGAGCCGGCGATCACCCCGGGGAGCTGGCTGTTCTACAAGCTCCACCCCGAGTCCTTCGACATGTCTGCCGACCCGTTCGGCCGGGTGCCCCGGGACTTCGATGCCGGTCCCTATGACGCCAATCAGGCCATCGGCACCCTGCTGTTCGTCCGCCACCTAGCCAGGCTGCGCCAGGATTTCCCGGCACTCCGGGTGCTGTCGCGGACGTGGTTCCGCTTCTTCGTCTACCCGTTGACCGGACTTTTCCGGCCATGGAGCCTGCTGCCGGGATGGGCAGTGCGACCGCTGATGCGCATGGAGGACGCCTTGGCGCCCCTGCTCGGCCGTGTCCTCGGGTTCCGCATGATGGTGGTGATGGAAAGGACCGAGTAGCTCTATCCCGCCGTGCGCGCCATTTTGCGCCACCGCCGCCGAACGAAGAAGCGATCGACAAACCACTTGGCGAACCGCGTCTCCTCGGTGCCCTGGAGGGCCGCCTTCCACAAGATCGCCGCAGTCCGGACCGGCCGCCGGGCGAACGAGATCACGTAGAAGTTCAGGAACATCCATATCATGGTCCAGTAGAGCCGCCGGGACGAGATGGCCTCGGCGTAGGACGGGACTGACCGGTTGTAGAAGTCCATCGGCGAGATGAAGAAGCTGTCGTCGAGTTCGATCTTGCCGGCCTTCTGCAATTCGAAGAACAGCTCGGAGCCGGGATAGGGCACGAACTTGGTGACCGCCACGTCGTGGACGCCCAAAGCGGCCATGCGCCGGATCAGCGCCATGGTCTGGCGCAACGTCCGTGGGGTGTCGTCGGGAAACCCGATGACGATGAAGCATGACAGTTTGAGCCCGCGACCGATGGCCGTCCGCATGGCGGTCAGCATCTTGTCCAGGTCCACCCGCTTCTTGACCTTTTCCAGGATCTCCGGCGACCCGCTCTCCGGTGCGAAGGCCAGCACCCGGCAGCCGGATCGGTACAGCAGATCCGCCACCTCGGCGTCAAACACCTCGGCACGGGTGCCGCTCGGCATCTGCCAGGTGATATCGAGGTCCCGTTCAATGAGTTCCCGGCAAAAGGCCACCGCCCAACTCCGTTTGACCACGGCCGTGAGGTCGAAGAAATCGAAGTTGGTGACGTTGTATTTCTTCCGATGCAGCTCGATTTCGTCGACCACCCGTACGGGATCACGGGGGATGTAGCGGGTTGTCCACATGTTGGGGCTGGAACAGAAGGTGCATTGGTAGGGACACCCCCGTGTGGCCAGCAACGGCATGGATCGGCCCAGGTTGACCCCGCTGATTTGGTGCCTAGAGATGTATTCCTCGATCGGGAACAACTCCCAATCAGGAAGGGGGATATCGTCGACGGCGCGGACCCGCGGCGCCGGCGGGGTCCGGCGCGGCCGCCCCTCGGTGCGGAAGCAGATCCCGGGGACGGTATCGAGCGGTACCCGGTTCCGGTGGGCGGCCACCAGCGCCAGAAAGGTCTCCTCGCCCTCGCCCAGCACCACCACGTCAT
Organism: Rhodospirillales bacterium; assembly: GCA_028277795.1. Classification (GTDB taxonomy): domain Bacteria; phylum Pseudomonadota; class Alphaproteobacteria; order Rhodospirillales; family JANQFP01; genus JANQFP01. The sequence goes on along the minus strand of JANQFP010000207.1, from coordinate 157,306 downwards.
AGGGCGAGGTCTCGATGACGTTCTCCGGAACCGCCGTTCCGTGCTCGCCGCCCAATACTATCAGGGCGTCCGGAAAGCGCGCCCGTGCCGCCTCCGGCACCATCCGGGCCAAAGGCCACAGGGTGCTGAAGGTGCAGGTGACACCGATGATGTCGGTGCCGGCGGGGATGCGCTCGGCGATCTCCTCCGGCGACAGGCCCTGGATCATGAAGTCCGTCCGCTGCGGGTACGGACGGACGCGCTCCAGCGCCTCGCCGACGCCGTCGATGACGTGGTAGGCAAGCCCCGCCTCGCCCAGGGTGCCCGCAATGTAGGCGAGTCCCAACGGCGGGTTGGGCGTGTGCATGTTGAGGCCCGAGAACGTCTTCAGGCCGGGTGGGTTGATCAACGTAATCACGGGGTCATGCTCTCGCCGCCAACACGCTACATCTTGTGCCGGGGAATCAGCGTGTCAACGATTGGACGCCTCACCGGCAGGTGTCACTGGGTCCGCCTTCGCGAACACCAGATCCGCCTGGAGCTGCCGTCCGGTCCGCGGGTCGGCAAATCCGGGCTCGATTGAGACCAGGGTGAACGACATCCCTGCCATCAGGGAGATGGCGTCGGCGACCATTAGGTTGCCTTCGTAGAGCGGGCACAGACACGCCTCCATCTGGACCAGGGCGATGTCGTCGAGAGCCTCAACACCGCCGCGGAGGACCCGTTCCTCATACCCTTGGGTGTCGATCTTGAGGAACACCCGATCGCCGGCGCCGGCATGTTCCGCGAACACCTCGTTCAGGGTGCGGACACGCACCCGCTCGGTGCCCACATAGGCGGATTGGGGCGCGCTTTCCACGTGCTGGGGCAGCATGGCGAGGAAGGAGCTGCTGGCCGAGTTGCTGGCGACGTTGATGGCCCGGGTCTCGTCGGCATCCCCAAGGGCGAAATTCTCGGCCCGCCACAGGGGATCGATTTCGGCCGCGCGGGAGAGGTCCCGAAAGGCGTCGCTCAGGGGCTCGAAGGACACGATGCGCCCTCCGTATCCGAACTGGCGGAGGGTTACGCCGTACTCCCCACGGCCGCCGCCGACGTCGAGGACCAGATCGATGGCCGCCGACTCCATCAGCCGGAGACGGCGCCACAGGGGATGGTCCTGGTCGAACCGGACCAAGTCGTACCCGGATCGCCGCAACATGTCGAGGAAGGCCTTCTTCACGACCACTGGACGAATAGGTTCATTGCGCTGGACCGGGTCGTCCCGGAGGCACTAAACGATGGAGCATGGACCAGCGGCGGCGCACGCGATGAACATCCTCGTCCTCAGTGGCCATGATCGGGGCGGCGGAGCCAACGAGGTGGCCTGGGGGATGGTGACGGCTTACCGCACAGCCGGTCATCGCTGCGCCTTGGCCGTCGGCCGCAAGCTCGGAGACGATCCTGAGACCTATGCGCTTCCCGACCGCGGCAGCGGACTGGGTGGCACGGTTCTGGCGGCAAGGGATGCGGTGGCACCCGTGCTCGGCCGCGTGCGGGGGGCGGGCCGCCTGCACGATGCGCTCCACTGCCTGGGCCGGCCGCGCCGCCTCGCCGATAGGCGACAGGGCATCGAGGACTGGACGCTGCCGGCGTGCGCCAACCTCCTCGGCCTGGCGCCCTTTCGGCCGGACATCGTCCACGCCCACAACCTCCATTCCTGGCGCGGTCCCATGGGGCATTTCGACCTCGGTGTCCTTCCCGACCTCAGCCGCCGGGTCCCCGTCGTCCTGACCCTGCACGACGCCTGGCTGACCACCGGCCACTGCGCCCACCCGTTGGGTTGCGACCGCTGGAAGGCCGGCTGCGGCCAGTGCCCCGACCTCACCCTGTATCCACCGGTGCGGCGCGACGCCACAGCCGCGAACTGGCGGCGAAAACAGCAGGCATGGCAGGACAGCCGGCTGTTCGTGGCGACGCCGTCATCGTGGCTGATGACGCGGATCCAGGAGTCTATCTTGGCCCCGGCCATCGTCGATTGCCGCGTCATCCCCAACAGCGTGGACCTCTCCGTATTCCACCCCGGGAACCAGGCCGCCGCGCGCGCCGCCCTCGACCTGCCCGCCGATGCCGCCATCCTCATGTTCGCGGCACAGGGGGTCAAGGACGGCTCATGGAAGGACTACGCCACCTTGCGCACCGCCGTCGCCCGAATCGCCGAGGCACTCCCGGATCGCGCCGTGCTGTTCGTGGCCCTTGGCGAGGACGCCCCGCCCGAGCGGGTCGGACGGGCTCGAATCCGCTTCGTGCCGTTCCAGAGGAACGCGGCTCGGGTCGCCGATTACTACCGCGCCGCCGACCTCTACCTGCATGCCGCCCGCGTGGACACCTTCCCCTTGACCGTTCTGGAGGCCCTGGCATGTGGCACGCCGGCGGTCGCAACCGCGGTCGGCGGCATTCCCGAGCAAATCGCCTCCGTCGGCCCCGCAGGCGGCGCGGCCGCGACGGATGCCACTGGCGCCCTGGTCCCCGCTGGAGATGCCGACGCCATGGCCGGGGCAGCCTCCCGCCTGCTGGGCGATGGCGACGTGTTGGCACGGCTCGGAGCCAACGCCGTCAGGTCGGCGCGGGAGCGGTTCGACCTCGATCATCAGGCGCAGGTCACCCTGGACTGGTACCGGGAGGTCATGGAGATGTGGCGGCGCGAGGCGCCGCCACCATCGCGATAGGAGGCGGAGCGGCGCGCCGTCCCTTGCCCGCACCGCGACCGCCCTGTAACGTCCGCCGCGACCAAAAAAACCGCGCCGGGATATGCCGAGCACGCCCTACCTGAGCTTCGTCGCCACCACGCGGAACGACGACCACGGCGGCAACCTCGCACATCGCATGCAGGTGTTCGTCGAGGCCCTTCTGGGCCAGTGCGATCACCACGACCTCGATGCCGAGCTGGTGCTGGTGGAGTGGAATCCGCCGCCCGACCGGACGCCGCTGGCCCAGGCACTCACCTGGCCACGGTCACGCCGCTGCACCGTAAGAATCGTCCAGGTGCCGGCCAAGCTGCATGCGCGCTTCGACCACGCCGAGACCATTCCGTTGCACCAGATGATCGCCAAGAACGTGGGCATCCGCCGCGCCCGCGGTGCCTTCGTGGCCGCCACAAACGTGGACGTGGTGTTCTCCGACGATCTCGTGGACGCCCTCGGCAACGCCCTGACGAGCGACCGCTTCTACCGTGCCGACCGGCACGACACTGCAGCGGAGGTGCCGGTCGGTGTCGACTTGGCGGCCCAACTCGCCTACTGCCGCACCCACGTGCTCCGGGTTCACCGACGGGACTCGAGCCACGACCGGCGCACCGGCGCCGTCAGCCGCATCTACCGCGACCCGCGCCGGCTGCGCGCGGCGGCGGCGCTGGCGCCCCTGTCCTTCCTGCCCGTGGTCGGCCGCCGCATCGCCGGCGCCCGGCGGTCGCTCCACTTCTTCGAGGCGTGCGGCCACCTGCACACCAACGGCTGCGGCGATTTCACCCTCATGGCGCGCGGCCACTGGCACGCCCTGCGTGGGTACTGGGAATTCCAGGGATTTCCCATCCATGTGGACGGCCTGCTGTGCTATGCGGCGCGCTTCTCGGGGCTCACAGAGCACACTTTCCCCGATCCCGCCTGCATCTATCATGTCGAGCACGGCCACGGTTCGGGGTACGTCGCCTACGCCTCGGGCGACAAATGGCAACGGCTGGATGCCATCGGAGTGCCGCGACTGACGCCGGAAGACTACCGCTCGATGGTTTTGGACATGCGGGCCGGGCGACGGCCCCTGGTTGCCAACGATCAGGATTGGGGGCTGGGAGGCGTCGATCTGCCGGAGTGGGTGCCCGCTTCCCGTTGACCGCTACTTGCGGGCGATGGCGACCACGTACCAGCCGAGCACGCCATCCAAACGCTCGACCAGCCGCGCCGGGATCAGGCGCTCCGTCAGAGGGTCGAAATGGTCGGCCCACAGCTGGCGGACCAGGATGTCCGTTTCCCGGAAGTCCCGCAGCAGGCGGGCTACTTCGGTCCGGGAGTAGGTCTTCACGTAGGGCCGGATGGCTCGGCCGTCGGCCCCCGCCTCGGTCGTCGCCATGAGGCCGCGGTAGCCGAGGCGGAACAGGTCGCCGCGTCCAATGCCGTGGGTGAGCACCTTGCGAAACAGGTGGAACGCGCTCCAAGTGTGGTAGAGGGCCACCAGGAACACGCCGCCGGGTGCCAACACGCGACGCACCTCGGCAATACAGGGTGCGATGTCGGGCACGTGGTGGAGGACACCGAAGGAATAGACGGCTTGGAAGGTGCCGTCGCCATAAGGAAGCGCCGCCGCGTCGGCGCGTCGAATGTCCGCCCCCAATCCCCGCGCCGCCATGTTGCGGCGGGCCAATTCGATGTGGCGGTCGGTAATGTCGACGCCATGGCACTCGGCCCCGGCGGCGGCGAAGCGCGCCAGGTCCGTCCCCAACCCGATGCCGACCTCAAGGACCTTCTTGCCGGCGAAATCGGCGAACCGGAAGACCTCGTCCATCCACGGCTGGACCCGGTCGCGTTCGGCTGCCACCTGCTCGAAGTGGGCGAGGTCGTCGCCGTCTCCGGCCACGTCGCCGCAAGGGTTCTCGGACCACTGGCGGATGGCATGCTCGCGCGCCGCCCGATCGATGGTGCCGGTCAGTGCGCCCTCACGAACGGGTCATCATGCGTTCCCGAACGGCAAGCCGTCGCCCGGTGACGTTGACACGATCTTGGTTGTCGTGCAGGCGTGGCCGAGTTCGACCAGCGGGATGGAAATACGGAAGGTTTGTTAGGTTCACATTGACCATCGCTTACTACGTCGGCCGACCGGCCCTCCTGGCAACAGACTGAGCGTGGGTTCCGGGACCACTGGCGGATGACGCGCGCGCCGCCTTGTCGAGGGTCCCGGTCGCCGACAGGGGCTCACTTCCACCCCAGGTCGATGTTGGTCAGCCGTCTTGCCACGATCATGTTTCTCATGGCGTCCGTCTCGGCCTTCAGTTCGTCGAACTTGTCGTCGTGGGTTTCCACGAGGACGTGGCCGATCGATTGCGTCGTCCCGCTTTCGATGAGTCTCCTGAGAACCTTGGTTTCCGCTCCTTCGATGTCCATCTTGAGAAGTTGCACGGGGTGGCCGAGCCGGCGGAGAAATGCATCCAGGTCAATGGCGGCAACGGTGACGAACGTCTCTCGATTGACGTTGCCCTTGTCGGGCAGCAGAGACGAACCGGTCGACCAGGCTACGGGGTCGGCCGTTGCGTTCTCGTGAAGGTACAGCCGAACTTCCGTCTCCTCCACCCAAACCGCCTGGTGGAAGCAGTGAACGTGGGGATGGCTGGCGAACCGCTCCGCGAGGACCGCGAACGCGTCGGGATTGGGCTCGAAGGCGTAGACCGTGGCCCCGCGGCGCGCCATCAGCGCCGTGTAGTGGCCGATGTTGGCGCCGCAATCGACCGCGATGTCGCCTTTGCGGAGCGACCAGAAAATCCGGTCGTGTCGTAGCGAACCGGTTTCGGTGCGACCGCTGGCCACGTTGGCGAGGCGGATGAACAGCTCCTTCAGGACCATGGCCGCCTCACGGACCCCGTCAAGCCTTTCGGCCGACCAGCCTCCGTCCCGCCGCGCCCAGGGCCCAGGCCATGAGCGCGCCGGCCAGCCTCGGCTCCAGGGCCGTCAGTCGCCCCGCCAACGTCACCACACCGCGGCACCAGGGGGGAGTGAGGGCGAGGAAAGCGAGCATGACCGCCTGCTGCCGCCGCAGGCCCCCTGTTCCTTCGTCCGCCCGGTGGCGTTCGGCGAATCGCGCCAGGAGATCGGCATAGGCCACGAGGAGCTCGCAGCGCCGCCGGTCGGCGGGGCCGGGCAGAGGTCGAGTGGTCGTCAGCAGCCGCGCGAGATCGGCGAAGGTTTCCGCGGTGAACGGATGGTCGGGCCACACTGAAGAGATCGCGCGAAGGGCGATTCGCACATGGGCCTCACTTTGCACCGTCGCACGGACCCTACTGACTGCCGCCCCGTGAACCCGGCGTGCCACGAGTGGCTCGGGCAGATTGGCGCCACGCGTGTGGTCGAGCAGACGGGTCCACAGATCGTAATCCTGGGCAGCCTCGCAGGTCTCGTCGTAACGGAGTCGGTGCCGATCGAGGATGGCGCGGCGGACCATGACGGTCGGGTGTTGAAACGGGTTTCCCGTTAGAAGGCGCCATCGGATGGCCAAATCCGAGAGCGGCATGTCGTCGCGACGGTGTTCCCGGCCTGCCGCGTCAATAAGGCGGCTGGCGCTACCGACGATGCCGACATCGGGATGGGAATCCAAGAAGATGACTTGACGCTTCAGCCGCTCGGTCATGGCGACGTCGTCGGCGTCCATGCGCGCAACGAACTCCCCGCGTGCGACATCCAGCCCACGGTTCAGGGACGCCGCAAGCCCCCGATTTTGGTCGTTTCTAATGATGATGAGCCGAGGGTCTTCGTAGCTGGCCAGAATGGCCGGCGTGTCGTCCACGGATCCGTCATCGACAATGATGAACTCCAAAGTCCGGAAGGTTTGGGCCAGAATGCTGTCGATGGCCGGGCGCAGGAACGGCGCGCCGTTGAACACCGCCATAAGCACGCTGACCCGTGGTGCGGGGTCGGTCGTCATGACGCAGCGCCGGATGGCGCCGGAGCCTCTTTCCGGACAATGATCTCGTTGTAGCCGACGGCGGTCGCCCTCTCGCCTTGATGGACGACCGTGCCCTGGAACAACCTGCGGACATCACCAGCGGTGATTCCGCCGACCGGATCGTGGACATTGGGTTCCGTCTTGCTGCCATAACAGAAGACCAGATAACCGCCCGGCCGCAGGACCCGCCACCATTCCTTGGCCGTCCGGAAAGGGTCCTGGGACTGATCGAAGGCGTTGGAGAAGACCACACCGAACCGCTCGGTCCAGTCCGCAGGCATGTCGTCGAAGGAGCCAATCCAGACATCCGCCCGCGCCGCCATCGCGTTCACCTCCACACCGATGACGCTGCTGGGAGTGATGCGCTGCCAGGTGGAGCGGCCGAGACCCTCGACGGGAGGAATCACGGACCGGAATCGCGAGGTGTCGCTCGAACGCTCAAGCCAAGCCACCAAGTGCCGCCTGGCGGTCGAAGCGAAGAAACCGACACGAAACAAGTCCACTTCGCGCCCGTTGCGCGTTCCGAGACAAAGAACCGGCCCGAAACTCCGAACCGGCGCGGATAGGTTTCGCGCCCTTTCCAGGATCGCCCGGTAGCGAACGACGTCGGTCATCGAAACCTTGCAGTAATCGAACTTCTGGCGCGACCGCGCGATCTGGGTTTCCAGGTAGCCCTCCCGGCTTTGCCGTATACCGTAGACCTTCATCGGTCGATCACCGGCTCCCGGTGCGCCACGAAAACGCGGCGTGAAGGAAGGCCAGACTCCGTGCGCACGCGACAAGCCCCGTGCGCCGAATCGGCCGGTCTCGCAGCCGGAAGCGCATCTCGCGTTCCCATTCCCCGATCAGGTGGCGGAATCCTTTGTCGGGAAAGAACACGGGCGCCGCGTCAGCGAGACTCCGTTCAGGGCCTTCCGAGAAAGGGTTGAAGCCGTGGGTGGGGCGTCTGGACAGGAAGACCCCGCCATCGAAGGTCCGCATGACGAAGACCAAACCCGATCTGTCGAACAGCGCGTCTAGATCACCGGCGTTCTCGAATCGGTCGGCATAGCGGTCGAGCGTGAACACCATGTTGGCCGGCGTGCAGGCCACCAGAACATAGCCTTTGGCCCTGCCGAGAGCCGTCAAGGCCTTCGCCGATGCGCCGAAACAGTTGCCCTCCTTGCGGCCGACGATTTCGAAATCCGGGGGGCACGTGTTGTTGTATTCGACGACGACGACCCGGGGCTTGTGTTCCTCGAGGCTGGCCCACAGGTGGTAGTCGGTTCCGTCCACGTCGATGGATATCAGGTCCGGGTCTTGCGGGACCCGTTGCGCACCGAGCAGGCGGTCGAGAGAGCTGTCGCCCTGCGGTTCGGCCATCGCCTCGACCAAAGCGACGTCGGCGGCGCGTTCGGCATCCGCCTGGTAGGCCGTGTAGTCGCGTCGCATGCGCGCGCAGCGCCCGGGGTCGCCCTCGATCAGGATGGCACGCCACCCCTGGTCCATCCACAGAGGTGCCACGTTGGAGAGACGCATGAGGTCATGGGCACCGACATCGACACACACCTTGTTGCGAGTCCCGATGACTTCGAACATCTTCTCGATGATACCGTTCTCCCCCGATTGAGAAGTCCGGTTGGAAAAATGCTTCCTGAGGTCAACCCGTTCTGACATCGTAAGAAACTGTGAACCGGTGTCTTTCCGTCACCCGAGATGCCCATCGACATCCGGAAATACCTCGAAATAGCTGTCAAGCCGGCAATCGTCGCCGCGATTAGGTTGGTGGTTGAGCTCGGCCCTTTGTCGCGGTTGATCCGGAACTGGCACTACCCGTTCCGCTACTTGCGCGAGTGCGCCTTGTTTGTCCGGGATATGCGTGCGTATCGCCGGATGGAGGGCGCGGAACCGATCCGCTTCGCGGACCTCAGTCCGGTGTTCTTCCAGAGGAACGCGTCAGTAAATGTCGATCCACAGTACTTTCACGCCCACATATGGACCTTGTCCCGGTTGCTCAACACGCCTCCTGCTGAACACGTGGACGTGGCGTCGAGCTACGCCTTCGTCGGCCTGCTGACGTGCCTCACCCGGGTCCGTTACGTGGAATTCAACCCGCCGGCCGTCGTCCCGAAGAACATGGAGGTTATCGAGGGCAGCCTGCTCGACCTCCCATTCGCCGATGGCCAGGTGGCCTCCCTGTCGTGCCTGCACGCCGCCGAGCATGTCGGTCTGGGGCGCTACGGAGACCCCCTGGACCCCCATGGGACCCGCAAGGCGGCTGCCGAGCTGGCCCGGATTCTGGCGCCCGGGGGCAACCTCTTCTTCGGCGTGCCTATCGGACGGCCACGGGTCCAATTCAACGGTCAGCGGGTGCATGCCGCATCCCAGATCGTGTCTTATTTCCCCGGCCTCGATTTGACGGAATACAGTGGTGTCCTTGACGGCGGCGCCTATGTCGAGAACATTGCTCTCGATGCCCTCGACGACTGTTTCGGCGGCTGCGGCCTGTTCTGGTTCAGGAAACCGGAGTCGGCGGTGTAAATAGCGGGCGCTGAAGGAGAAGGCTGTTCGTTCGTGGGACCCCTGTTGACCATAATCGCGGCGCTGTGCGCGCTCGTCGCCCTCGACGTGCTCCTCGGGTTGGCGCTGAGGCGCTTCTACCGCCGCTGGGTCCCCACCGGCGGTCTGCAGAACCCGAGCGAGAGCGATGACTCCCTGCGCGGCCGCTTCAAGCGGCACCTCAAGACGGCCCTGGATGCGCACTATCTGTTCAACGACCACAAGGACGTCCGACAGGAGGATGGCCGGTACCGAAAGACCATCCTTTTCGATCCCTACGCCGGTTGGCGGTGGGGACTCGACGCGCGGGTGTTTCTCGACCGCCGCTCCAACATCAAGACATCCGCTGGGTCACGGGCCGGCCTCTACACCGATCGCTTCGGCATTCTCCAGAACGATCCGGACCGGCCGGTGGACTTGGGCCGCAAGGATGCGGACGTGTTCCGGGTCTTCGTCCTCGGCGGTTCCTATCTCGCCGGCCTAGCCAGCCTGCACACCGAGAGCGGAACCGGCATTGCCAACGACGGCACCATTACCGCGGTCACCGAACGTCTGCTCGGCAACGACGTCGGCCGGCGCTACGAGGTGGTCAACCTGGGCGTCCATGCCTATCGATCGATCAACGAGTTCGCCGCCTACGCCACCGAGTTCTCCCACTACCCGCACGACCTGGTGATCGCCTTTCATGGCTATACGGATGCGGTGCTGGCCCGGCTCGACGCGCCGAGCAGGACCTGGTCCGATGCCGGCTACTCGCCAGTCAACGTCCTCAACCTGATCTCCTGGAACGAGGACGCCATCCGTCAGATGCGCTGGCTGAATGGCCGCCCACCGGCGCGCCTAATCGCCAGCCTGATCGTCCAATCCCTGCGGGCCGCCAGTATTCCCATTTTGGCCCGCTTCGCCGCCTCGGAAGCCGTACGGTGGCGCCGCCGACGCAAGGAGGGGTCGTCCCTCGCCGTCGTGGAAGACGCCGTTCCGGCGCCCGGCGAACGAACACTCGCTCAGCTCCGCGCCTATGCAGACCGCCTGGTCGCCAATGATTTGCGGATCAGTGCCATTGCCGCGGTCGAGGGCGTCCCTTTCGTCAGCATCCTGCAGCCGATTCTGATCACGAAACGCACCCCGACTGAACAGGAACGCGCTTACCTGCCGGATCCGTCCCATACCGCCCAATACCGGGCCTTTTACGAAGCAGCCCGTGAGCGCTATGCCGACCGGCACGACGCATTCGCGACCTTCGGCGCCGCGTCGGTGGACTGGAGCGGATTGCTCGACGATCGCACCGGCCAAGCCTATTCGGACGTCGTCCATTACAGCGATACGGGGATCAGGGAGATCGCCAAGCGCCTGGCGGACTTGATCCGCTCGGTGGCCGAGGCCGGCACGGTGCGTGGCCTTGTCACGCCCCTCCGAAAGACAGAAGATCCGGCCGTCCCGTTCGGCAAAACAGCGTCTCGTCGATGAGGACGAAATCCAGGTCGGTGGACTCCAACATCTCCAGGCCCACGGCGAGATAGTTCAGGATCGGCTCGCCGCGCGGGTTGAACGACGTGTTGAGCAGAACCGGCGCGCCGGACAGCGATTCGAACGCCTTCAAGATGTCGTGGAGGAACGGGTTTTGGTCGCGGCGCACCGTCTGCAGGCGGGCGCTACCGTCCACGTGCGTCACCGACGGCAGCCGCTCGCGCCATTCGGGCCGCGTGTGGCAGATCACCGACATGTACGGGATGTCGGCCACGTTGGTGAAGAAGCGGCCGGCATCCTCCGCCGTGGCGACCGGGGCGAAGGGGCGGTACCACTCGCGGTGCTTGACCTTGGCATTTAATACGTCGCGCATATCCGGGTCGAAGGGATTGCACAGGATCGAGCGGTTGCCGAGGGCGCGGGGGCCGACCTCGTAACGGCCGCGGATGACGCCGATCAGGCGGTTCTCCCATAGCAGACGGGCAAGCACGCCGGGGACCAGCGGTGGTTCCAGTTTGCGATGGGGATAGGCGCGGCGCAACTCGGGCAGGCGGTCGCTGTCGAACGGCTCCATTCCGAGGTAGGGCGAGAAGAAGGCGTCGCACCCGCCGAAGGCGGCGCTGCCTTCCCGGTGAGCAACCTGCAACGCGGCGCCGCCCGCGAGGCCACAGTCGGTGGGATTGGGTATGAAGTGGATGCGCTCGAAAAGGCCGCTGGTCTCGATGGCGTGGTTGGTGACGCCGTTAAGGGCACAGCCGCCGACCACGCATAGGTTCCTGCTCACCTGGGCGAATCCCTCCAAGCAGGCCAGCGCCTCGGCGGTCCAGGCTGCCTGGACGGTCGCCGTCAGGTCCTGGGCATCGCGGTCATCCACACCCGGCAGACGCAGGACGGGACGGAGCGGCGCCGCCCGCAAGGCCTGGCGCAGGCGGCCGCCCAAGGTCGCCGGGCCGGGCTCGTCCCGCTCGTACGTCACGTAGCGGCCGAGGTCCGCAATTTCCGCCAAGGCTACCGCGTTGATTCGGTGCCCGGCACCGAACGGACGGATGCCATTGGCCGCCGCGGGCAGGATCTTGCGGTACTCGCGGACGTACCGCCGGGCGCAGGCCATCCAGTCGCCGCGCGCGGTACCGTAGGCGGCGAGGCCCATGGTCTTGCCGGCGCTGGTGCCGCACACCTCCGGCTGGACGCCGGCGATGTAGCCCAGATTGTTGTAGCTCTGGCCGAAACGGATGTCGCCCCGGTGCAGGTAACGGACGCCGCCGTCGCCAGTGGCGTGGAACATCACCGTGTTGCCGTCGTTGCCGAAGCCGTCGTAGCTGAACACCAGAGCATCCCGATACGGCGATGTGTAGAATCCGAGCGCTGCGTGGGCCAAGTGGTGGTCGACGGCGTGAATGGCCCCGTAACGAAAGCCGAGGCGGTCGAGAAGGACGGCAAGGTTCTCGAACTCCGCCGTCCGACCCTGGTTCTGCACGGCGATATGGTCGAAGCGGCGACCCCAGGCCTCGCCGACGGCTTCGAGGAAAGCTTCCAGCTCGGTCACGTCGACGTACTGGAAGCCAGACGGCTGCCGGCCTGGTTCGAGGGTCTGGCAGTGCAGCTTGTAGCGCTTCCGACGGAAGAAGCGCTCGGCCTCGACGGACGCGACCAGGCGGCCGTCCGACACCAGGGCGAAGTTGGTGTCGTGGCCCAGGGAGATGCCTAAGACGTCCATCCGCGATCCGCGCGACCCGCTACCGGGACCTCAAAACCGGCCGCCTTCGCCGAGGTCGTCTGGCGTCGGTCCCGCCAGTTCCGCGAGCAGCGCTTGCTCTTTCTCGACCACCGCATCCAAGGCGAAATCCCGCTCTGCGGTGCGCCGCGCCTCGGCGCCGAGGCGCGCCCGCAGGGCTGGATCGCGCAATAGCGTTGCCATGGCCTCGCGTAGGGCGCCGGGCTCGGGTCTGCACAAGAGACCGTTCACACCATCGCTGATGATCTCGCGAGTCCCCGGCACGTCCGTGCCGATCACGGCACGGCCGCAGGCCATCGCTTCCAGCAACGTCTTGGGGTGACCCTCGTAGCGGGACGGCAGGACGAAGATCGCCGATTCGTTGAGCAGGGCGGGCAACCGGCCGTGGGGCACGGTGCCGAGAAAGGTCGCCGCGACGCCGGTGCGTCGCGCTTTATCGGCCAACCCTGCGCGGAGGTGCCCGTCACCTGCCATCGTCAACTCCACACCGAGGCCGCGCGCGGCCTCCAGCAACGCGAACAGGTTCTTCTGTTCGACGAGGCGCCCGACAAAGCAGACGCGCCGGGGGTCACCCGGGGTGCCGGGCTGAAACGCATCCGTGTCCACGTAATTGGGGATGACCCGCACCCGCGCCCCATCGACCCGATGGTCGGCGATCACCCGATCTCGCATCTCTTCCGTGGTCACCACCACCCGATCGGCGCCTGTGAAGACATGCCTTTCCAAACCCCGCGCCTTGTTCTCCTGCCGAGAACCATGCCCGAAGGCCTCTGCCGCGAACTCGGCGGGCAGGTAGCCGCAGCGCGCCACGAACGGTTTGCCGAAACGGCGCGCGGCCGCCAGGGCGACGTCGCCTCCGCGTACCTGATTGCTCTTGATCACCGTGGCGGCACGGAGGGCCGTGCCGTGCAGCGGGCCGATCAGCCGGGAGTATAGAGGGCGGGGGAGCCGCCAGCGATTGCCGTGCACCCGGATGCCCGAAAGGCGATCGGCATAGGCCCCGTCGGCGTAGCCGCCGTAGGTGATGAAGTCCACTTCCACGCCGCGGGCATGCAGCCGGCGGTAGAGCGCCACCTCCCGCTCCAGCATGCCACCCGTCTCCCACGTCCCGAGGGAGGCGTCCAGGGTGAAGAACAAGCACAGCCTCATCCCGTTCGCCCTGCCGCCGCGGCGTCGGCAGGGCTGACCCATTCGAACGGATCGTCCTCCCGTTCGAACGGCATCTTCAACAGGTTGCCGTGTTCGTCCATCGGAAGCTCGAACCCCAGGGGACGGACGAAGTCCTCGAAACCGGGCGCCGCGGCACCGCAGCCCTCGGCGAGGCGGTCCGCCTCGTCCTGATCGTAGATCTGGTAGTAGACGTCGCCGGCGGGCGGCGCCCAATAGGCGCCATACCGCCGGCCGCGGCGAACCCGGGCCTTGGTGCCGCGCGGATCGGTGACCACGTTGGCGGCCACCGGCGTGCGCGCCAACACCCGCTCCCATTTCAGGCCCATGCGCCGGTAGCGCTCCAGCATTTCGGCCTCGCCCCCGGCGCTGGAATCGCGCACGGTCTGCGCTTCGGTGGTCCGCCATGGCCCCAGCGTGGTCCACGTCTCCTTGCGGGCGAAACTGACGATGCCGGCACCAATGATGCCGGGCTTGGTGGTGCCGTAGCCAAGGAAAGCGCGCCCGCGGGTGCTGGTGTAGACGGCGGGACGCCGTCGCCCGGGGAAAGGGATCGGCCACAGGCGCGGGAATTGCCGTGCTATGGTCGCCGTGCGCTGGACATCGAACACGATGCCGCCGATGTGGCGATGGCGGTCCAGCACATCGACGAAATCCCGCAGCCAGTCGCCGCGCACGATGAACTGCACGTCCTCGGGCAGCAGCAGCAGGTAGTCGCCCCGCGCCCGCTCGACGATCAGATTCATGGCCTCGACGTGGGTCGATTCCTGAAACAGCAGGGCATCAACGAAATCGAGCCCCTCGAGATATTCACGCAGGCCGGGCTCCGCGGATACGTTATCGACGACGATCCATTGCAGCGGACCATAGCGGATGCAGTCACGCGCCGATGCGATCAGTGCGCGCAGGTAGTGCAGGCGGTTGTAGCTAAGGATCCCGATGGTCACCAAGGGATCGGACATGACCACGTCTCCGATCAGCACCCCCGGCGAGCGAAGCTGACGACTTCGGCCCAGGAGAGCAGCGCCCGACGCCCCGGCGGACGGGCGACGGCCGCCGTCATCTCCGTCTCGTAACGGGGAAACACCACGTCGGGCGCGAAACGGTCAAGCGCGCGGGCTCGCGCACGCCCTGCCCACGCGCCCCGATCGGAAATGATTCGCGCCAGGCCGTCCCCGAAATCGTCCACGGTGACGGGGAGCCCGGCATCGCCGACCAGCTCGGCGCTGGCCCCGGAATCGACGTAGAGCACCGGCAGTCCGCTGGCCAAACCCTCAAGGACATGGTTGGGACAGGCCTCGTTGCGGGAGTAGGTGAGCAAGAGATCGCAGGTCCGCAGGGCCGCCGCCAAGTGCTCTCGGTCGAGCACGCCCATGGGGTGGACATTCGGCATTTCGGGCGCGTCGGGATAGCGGCCGCAGAGGACGAACAGGGTGTCCGGGTTTTGTCGAGCCGTCGCGTATACCTCCGCTGCGCCTTTCATGGGATTGGTGCTCCAGGTCACGCATACCACCTTGGCGCCGGTGGGCCAATCGGGCATTGGATGGGACGGACCGTCGGGCAAAAACCGCTCCACGTCCACGGGATTGTGGATGACCGGGCCGTCGTGGGCGATCACCCGGTATCGTTCGCGGGCAGCATGCCGACCGTAATGGCTCTGGAAGATGGTGACGTCGGCGAGGCGGTTAACGCGGGTCTGGTGGGCATCGGAACCGTCTTGTCGGCCGTAGTCCGCCGCGACGCCGTCGATGCGATGGATGACACGGGCCAAGGGGTTCCTGCGCAGCCCCTCCAACACTTGCGCGCGCACCACATGCCATGAATTGGCGAACAGGATGTCGTAACCGTCGCCCAGATCACGGGTGACCGTCCAGCCCGCCTGGTGAAGGTACGCCTCGAAACCGGCGAGGAACTGGAATGCACCCGCGGGCGTGGACGCCTCTATGGGGATGCAGATCCTCATGGTCGAGCTCCTGAAGGGGACAGGGATCGGCGCACCGCCGCGTGCGGTGTCCCCGCGCTCATTGGGCCCAGGTGAGCCCCGGCGCGGCGCGGCACAGGTCGCCGGACGAGGCCCTGTGTCCTTCGACGAGTTGGCGGAACGCACGCTCGAACGCGTTGACCACGGCCCCCGCGTCGAACGCCCGGACTCGCTCCGCATGGGCGTCCAGGACCGGCGGATAAGGCCTGCTCAGCGCCGCCACGAAGCGGTCCGTATCGGCGCAGATGACCTCGGATTCGAGTTCGTCCGCGATACCGACCGGGGTCGAATAGATGGGGGTGCCAGTGGCCATGCATTCGAGGATGGCCTGCGGCCCACCCTCGTAACGGGAGGTCACCAGATAGAAGTCGAGGCATCCATAAAGACCGGCGATCTCGCCGTGAGGCACCTTGCCGACATTGCGAAACGGCACCCTGGCCGCGGCGAGCCGGCGCTCGACGTAGTGGCGCCGCTCGCCAGCCAGCAGTACGAATACCTTGGCCGGGTCAAGGCGCTCGACCACATCACAGAACACGTCGGGCCCCTTCTCCAGCTTCGGCGTCACCATGTCGGCCTCGGTGTCGCGTTGGAAGCTGCCCAGGACCACGCGGTCACCGGGAATGCCCCAGCGGGAACGTACCGCCGCGCGCGCATCCGGGCCCTGCCGGCGAAACCGGTTCAGGTCGATCCAATAGGGAAGCAGGAGGATCGGCGTCGAGAAATAGCGGCGGCATTCCTCGACGTTAATCCGCGAGAAGAAATGGATGGCGTCGCAGACGGCATCGAGCCGACGGATGCGGGGCAGGAAGTCACTCTCCTTTTTCGGAACCAGGTGATGGACGGTTCCGATAATCGGCGCGCCGGTCAGCCCGCGGCGGCGGCGGATGGCACCCGAACCGGTAAACCGGGCGGTCCAGGGACGGGCGGCAATGGCGTCCAGGGGAAGGTAGTAGGAGAAGATCCAGATCAGATCGGCCGCTGCGGGGGTATCGACGAAGCTGAGGCGGGAGTGCCGCCGGAACGTCTCCATTGCGTTCTTGGGGTACCAGTCGGTCCCCGTGTCGGCGATGGCATGGACGGCGATCAACGGGAGACGACCGCAGCGATCCGATCTTTGTTTTCGCGGGCCCAGGCTAGCAGCCGCGCAACGCCGTCGGCTGCCGTCACCCGGGCCTCCCAGCCCAGGTCACGTCGGGCCTTGCCCGTGTCGCAGAAGAACACCTTCTGGTCTCCCGGACGGGGGTCGGCGAAACCGACCGGGATCTTCCGGTCGAGCAGCCCCTCGAGAATCGCGATCAGTTGGAGCAGGGACATGCGGTGGATCCCGCCACCGACGTTGTAGGCTTGCCCTGCGGCGCGGTCGGCGTGCTTGACCACGGACCAATAGAGGTCGATGAGGTCGTCCACATACAGCACATCCCGCACTTGTTTGCCGTCTCCGTAGAGGGTGATGGGCAGGCTGAGCAGGGCAGCGATGACAAACCAAGCAACCCACCCCTGGTCCTCAATGCCGAATTGATAGGGTCCGTAGACGCAACTCTGTCGCAGCGCCACGGTCCGCAACCCGTAGATGCGGGCATAGTCCAGCACATATTGATCGGCGGCGCCCTTGGAGCAGCCATAGGGCGACAGGAAGTCCAGCGGCTGGGTTTCGTCGATGCCATGAGCGTGATCGCGGAACCGCCAACCGTCGTCGCCCGTTTCCACGGCGGCGCCCTTGAGCTCCCCGTACACCTTGTTCGTCGAGGCATACAAAAGGGCGGCCGGGCTCTGCCGGTAGCGCATGGCCTCAAGCAGGTTGAACGTGCCGATCAGATTGGCCTCGAAGTCGGCACGCGGCTCCGCCACAGATGTGGTTACCGCTACCTGGCCGGCCAAATGAACAATCACCTCAGCGTCGCCGTGGCGATCGAACAATGCATCCACTGCCGCCTGATCGGCAACGTCTCCTAATAGGCTCTGCAACCGTTCGCCTCCGGCTTCTTCCAGTTGCCGAAGGTTGTCCCTAGCGCCGGTGCGGGACAGGTTGTCGAACACGACCACCCGGCACCCGCGCGCCAAGGCGGACAGGGAGAAGTTGGTGCCGATGAAGCCAGCACCGCCGACGACAAGGACCTTTTCGGGGTTCACCGCGATGGTTGGGTACGTTGCCTGAACCGAGACTGCCGTGGACGACGGCCGTTCCCGTCCACGCTATGGAATTTGCCATGCTCAGGGTGGGGCCCGACCGGCCGGCGCATAGCCAAAAACCGTTGACGGTTCAATAGCTCCATCCGAAATACCGCATGACGTCTTCTGGGAGCATGGTGTTGATTTTTTCTTTCTGATCAGAACTGAAGACTTGACGCCATTCGTCAACAGTTCCTTTTCTATAGCCAAAGGCACGAGTCAACTCCAAGGGACGCTCTATGAATCTTTCCCGCGGGATATCATAAAATTCTAAGATATTTTCAAAGAACCTTTGTTCGTCACTTTTCATCTGTTCGAACGTTGTTACGAGAATTCTTGTTTTTATCTTCTTCTTCTCAATGACGTCTATCCATTCGCCCAACCATCGAACGACCGAGGGAAACTGGTGCGTAAGCTGCCAATTGATTTTATCCCGCAAATCAAGATCATAATACTCCCTGCTGGTCAGATTGGACTCGATGTAGCGCTCAACGAGCGAAGGTTCCTCAACCTGATGGACCCAAGACAGCAACGCCTGTCGGGGATCGCGGACATGCAGGATCATGCTATCTAGGTGTGCTTCGATCATCCGGAGGTTATGATCCGAGGGGAACATGTGCTGCTTGCCGACGCCATGTTCCGACACCAATGTTGTCATCCTATGCGGATCGATCTCCCGGTCCGGCCACAACCTCCCATTGCTGACATTGAACATGGGCAAGCCGAGGCCTCGGGCAAGCGTGTTTTCGATATAAGTACTTGCGGCCTTCTCTATGGAATTGACGAATATAGGGGGGATCTCATGCCGTAATTCATAGTGGCAACGATAAATTGAGTTGTATAAATATAGAGTATTTTCTTGATCATACCCCTTTCTGTAGAAGAGCATTGCCCCCACTAGGTCGTCGTCAAAAAAATAGCTGTCCCCAATAACCTGAAATATTTTTGGGTTACTCGTAAATAACAACAGAAACCTGGCTAGATGTCTTCGCACGAGTCGAAAAACCCGGTATCGAGGATGTGTGAGTGCACCGATTTTCATGATCGAATGAGAGCGAAGTAAGGGTCTGCGCCAATCGGCCGAACGCCCAGCAATTGGTGCCAATTGTGTTGCATCAATAACGCGAATATCGCTTTATCTTGTCTCTCTTACTAGGCTCTCTTGACGGGCCCATGGTTCGCAGTAAGAATCCAATACTTTCGCAATAGGGCGTTTTTCACCACTGGAACACTTGTCTTATGCGGCACGTCGCAATCCTCGTCAAACGCGCCTCATGGTACCGAACCGTCGGCCCGGTCATCGAGGCTGCGATCGAGGACTCCGAATTGGCCGTGACAGTGGTTCTTGAGAACATCGTCGACCCTCACAAGCCCGGCCCGACTCTGGACACGGTTCCAGACCGCATCCGAGGCCGATGCCAGTACATCACCTGTGAGTCGGGAGAGGCTATGGCGAGGCGCTTGGCGAGCTTCGATGCCGTCTTCTCCCTGGTGGGTCGGTGCCTGGCGGTGGGTGAGGATCATGTCAATGGTCTGCCTCTGTGGTGTGTCGTGTACGACGCCCGTCACAGCCAGCTAACTGCATCCCGATTCGACGATGCCGACCTGATATTCTGGCCCGCCAGCCATCAGTTTGACGAGGCGATTCGCCGCCAAGTCGCGTCGCCGGAGCATCTCGCAGAGCGGTCGTGCTTCGTCGGCTTCGTCCGCTCCGATTCCCTGAAACTCTCCGATCGCGCAACGACGTTGCGCACCTGCGGGCTGGACCCGGACCATCCGGTCATCGGGTACATACCCGATTCCTACCGATTCCATTCAGACAACTACGAGATGGTCACGCCCTGGTACCGCCATGTGTGGTGCGTCGGTAGCCCCGCCGAGCGCGCGGTTCGGGCTGCGGTCCGTGGCCGGTCCCTGGCGGCGATTCGCGAGGCCCTCCACGAACCGGCAGGCGAGCGGCGGGTCCTCGAAACCCTGCGCGCCTTCTGCGATTCCAACAAGGCCCAACTCCTGCTGCTGCCGCGGCGGGTGAAGAACAGGGTCGGCGGCATGCGGTTCAGCCGTGACGAGATGTCCGTCGCCGACGCGGTCCTTGCGCTAGACAGCGAGTACCCCTTGCCGCTACTCACCGCAATGCAGGCCGTCGACCTCGCCGTCTGCGTCTACCCATCCCACTGCGTCATAGAAGCGGCAGCGGCGGGAACGCCTTACGTGACGGCGCTCATTCCCGAGAAGGCTTATCCCCACTGGCCGGAGCTGGAGATGTACGAGGACTACGTCAACAGTTACGGGAACCATCCCGGCCTGGTGTGGAGCGTTTCCGCGGAGAGTTTCATCCGGGACTTCGGTAGTCGGTCGCTGGACGACTACCGAGCCGATGGTGACGCCCTCAAATCGTTCAGGGAGAGGTATGTCGGCCCTGTCGACGGGCGGGTGTGCACACGCATCCTGGCCGAAACAAAGGCGCGGCTGGCGGACGGAGACTCAGTCGACAACAGGTCCGCCGACCGGTTCGGCCAGCCCCTTGTCGACCCATCGGGCGACGTAGGCCGCGACATCGCCCGCCGGTAGCCCGACGCGATCGGCGATATCGAGTAACGGCGTGCGACCGTCGAGCAGACGGGGCAACTCGGTCATCAGGCGGTTCCATCGGCGATCGGCGTCCCGTCCCGGGCCGTCCCTGAGGCTCGCCTCCCACACCGGCTGATACAGGTCGTACCGGGGGTGGGACAGGCAGACCAAGCCCTCGAACCGGCGCCGGTAGGCCACGTCGCACTCCAGGGCCGTGCAGATATCCAACGTGGCTGCGACGGTATCTTGCAGGCGTTCCTCGCTCAGGGTGTTCGGCGTGTCGCGATCGGTGTGATAGGTGGGAAACGGATAGCGGGTGAGCGACACCGTCGGGATCTCGTAGCCGGGCGCCTCGAAGACCGTTTCGTCGTTTCCGTACACGGTGCGGAACGACCCGCTGTCGTAGGTGCCATACCGATGCCGGAACGCGTGGTGGGCCGCGTTGTCGAGCCGGCTGGTGCCGGTGAAACTCGCCTGCAGGCGAAGATCGGCCGCATTGCCGACGGCCTTGAGAAGAATCGCGCCGGCAAGATCACGGGCCTCGGCTCCGAGGCCGTGCAACCAGAATGTAGTGCCGATCAGTTCCGGTGCCACGACCAGGCGGTAGGTCAGCCGCCGGTCCGGCCGCTCGGCCAAGCGCCGCATCACCTCGATTCCCACAGCCACCCCGGAGATATCGTCGTTCGCCTGGAACGGGTGGCAGTTGTGCGCATTGAAGACGATGGTTTGGGTGCTGGCGCCCGGCAGCAGGGCATCCAGAACCTTCATGGTGCCGGCGGACCGCCGGGTGACCAGCTCGACCTGGTAATCCCCCGGGGTCAGCGCCTCGAACAGGCGTTGGGGTACGCAAAACCCCCAACTGCGCTCGCCGGTGCGGTAAAGCTGCTGGCAGTGATAGACGACCGCGTGGGGGGCGTGCTCGGCGTAGAACAGGTGGCGCTTCAAAGTGTCCAGGGTGACCGTTCCCGAAAACGACTCCGATTGCGTGATAACCCCGAGCGGTGAAACGAGGCCGTCGTAGATCAGCGCTCCGTTCTTGTGGATGGTCGCCTTGTCGACGGTCCATGGTGGACTAATCACCCATCCGTTGAGCTCGCTTCCCGCCGGATATTCATCGACCGTGAACGACGGGAGTTCCGACTGCAACACGGGAACGGCCGCGTCGTTGCCCGCCCCAGCAACCGAGTAGGCGAACGGGAAGAGACGCCGTACCCTGGCAAGGAGGTCATCCACCGCGAAGAGCACTGGCCGCTTCGTGGGATGGCCGCTCCACGCCACGGCCGCTCAGCCGGGGCCGAAACGCAAGCGCGTGATCCAGTTGCACCCGAGGCGTATAAAGCCGACGGCCTTCCTTGACGAGCGTCATGCCGTCGCTGCCGTCTTCCCGCCTGACCGTGCCCAGCACGAGCGTGCCGTTACCCGCGGCCACCCATGCCTGATCGCCCACGCGCCTGATGACGAGCCCGCTGCAGTATGGATGCTGGGGCTCGCCCGCCTCTCGTTCGTCGGGGCGCCTTACGCCCGCGAGCCGGACGAGGGTACCCTCCACGAATGTCGCGGCGCCCGGATAGGGATCGTCGAAGGCGCAGCAGAACCGTTCGATCTCCTCGGCAGTCCAGGACCAGTCGATGTACCCATGCTCGACAGTAATCAGCCGCGGGAAGTAGAGACGATCCGCCTCCAGGGCATGGAACGGCTGGGGCGGGAAGGGAACGCCGGTGCGCATGTCAGCCAATGCGGTCTTCATGAAAAGGCGGCCTTCGTCGTAATTGGATCGGTAATAGTCGCGCGGGATTCGGACACCCGGCGGATGCAGGAAGGCGTGAGACCGGAGGATCGGACCACGGTCGAGCCGCTCCGTGATTTCCTGAAGAACGCACCCGCCCGTCCGATCCCCGTTGAGGATCTGCCACGTGTAGTGGGCCCCGCCGAGATAACGCGGGATGGGAATGCCGTTGTAGTTGATCATGCCGGCGTTGAACCAAGCGCAGACTTCCTGCGAGAAGATCCAGGCTGGGCCGAAACAGAGTGCGAGGCTGGATCCGGGCCGGGGGACCGCTTCGGCAATGCCGGCCCAGCGGTTGATGTCTGCCGTTTCGAAGACCGGCATGCCTAAGTCGTCGAGGGCCTTCGTCAGCGTCTGGCCGGCGAGTGGCAGGACGGTTGCGGCGTGACGGGGCGCGACCACGACACGGACCGTCCAACCCATGTGCATCGCCAATTGAGCAACGAAGAGCAGGAGGTCGCCGCCGCCGATGAGAACAACGTCGGTCACGTGGTCGAACCGCCGCGGTGTCAAAGACTCAGCGATCACCGGTCCTCTCCCGCCCTTTGGGATTGACGCGGCCGAGCAGAATTTCGTCTTCCCAGCCACCGTCGGTCAGCCAATGGCCCACGAGTGTGCCCTCGAGGCTGAACCCCGCTTTTCGATAGGCCGAAAGCGAGCCCACATTGGAGGCGTAGCATCCAGCCGCGACGCGGTGCAGCCCCAGCCTTTCGAAGGCATGGCGCGTTACGGCCGCAATGGCCTCCGCCGCCAATCCATGTCCCCACTGGCTACGCTCGCCGATGACGGTGCCGATGTCGGCGCGTTTGTGGATGGGATGGATCGGCCCGAGCTTGATGTTGCCCACGTGGCGACCGTCGGACTTAAGGAATAGGCCGAGGAACAGATTGTCGGCGCTGTCGTTCATGCGCGTGATATAGGCGGCGAGCGCATCCGCGTCCCGCGGCCGGAATCGCACCTCAAGGAAGCGGATCACCTCGTCATCGCCCATCCAACCGGCATAGGGGCCATAGGCGTCCGCCGCCGTCAACGCGCGTAGGACAAGTCGGTCGGTCAGGATGGGCTTGGCCAGCAGGATGATGCCCCCTCACGCCCGCACGTTGCGGCCGCGGTCGGCCAGGTAGCGTTTGATCTTCACTAGGTTGTTGTCGGAGAACACCAGCATGGTGCCGACGGCGACGCCATCGGCGCCGGCCGCGAACGCGGCATCCAGGTGCTCCAGTGTTCCGGCCCCTCCTTCGAGAACGATCGGCACCTGGACAGCGTGGCGGACCGCTTCGAGCAGGTCAAGATCCATGCCGCGACGCGTGCCTTCGCGGTCGACGGCCATCAGACGGATCTCGCCGGCCCCCCGTGCAATACCGTCACGCGCCCACGCTAGGGGATCCCGGCCGACCATGTCGCCATTTCGATGGTCGTAGAGCCGGCGCGCACCATCGTCGGTCAGCACGTCGATCCCGAGAACGACTGCCTGACTGCCAAAAATCTCCGCCAGCTCCGTGATCAGGTCCGACCGGTCCAGGGCCGTCATGGTCACGCACAACTTGTCGGCGCCCGCAGCCATGCAGGCGTGCCCGTCCGCCACCGTGCGTATGCCGCCGCCGACGGTCAGAGGCACCTGGCACTCGGCCGCCACCGCCCGAACGGCATCCAGATCGGGCCCGCGCCCCACCCGCGATGCGTCCACGTCAAGCAGCAGGATCTCGTCGGCGCCCTGTGCGATGTAGGCGCGGGCGGTGGTATGGGGCAGGCCGGCGTCCTGGTACGACGCGAACCGCTCTCCCTTCGCCAAGCGCCCGCCTCGCAGGAGGAGGCCGGGGATCAGGCGCTGCGTGAGCACGTCATGGCGCCCAGTCGAAAAACGCCCCCAAAAGCCTTTCGCCGCTGTCCTGGCTCTTTTCCGGGTGGAACTGGGTGGCGAACACAGCGTTCCACCGGACAGCCGCCACCATCGTCCTGCCATATATCACGGTCGCGGCCGCTATCGGGTCCTCCGGCCGGACGTCGAGGGCGTAGGAGTGGGCGAAATAGAAATGGCCGGGCTCGCGGCTGCCGGGGAAGAACATCGCACCGGTATCGGTGGCGGTGACGCTGTTCCATCCCATGTGCGGGACACGGAGCCCATCCCCGATCACGTCACGCATCGGGACCACGGATCCCGGGATCCACCCCAGCCCCCGATGGCACCCGAACTCGTACAACGTCTCGGCCAGCAATTGCATGCCGAGGCAGATCCCCAACATAGGACGGCCGCGCCGGCACACCGCTTCGTCGAGCGCCTCGTCGAGCCCCCGGGCACGGAGCGCCGCGACGGCTCGCCCCGCCGCCCCGACGCCCGGAAGGATGATCCGGTCGGCGGCCAACACCTCCTCCGGCGCCGACGAGATCTCCGGATCGAAGCCGGCCAGCCAGACGGCCCGGCGGACCGATTCGACGTTCCCGGCGCCGTAGTCGACGACAATGACACGCACAACGCCTCAGGCGCTACCGAACCTTCGGGCCACACCTGGAATTCCCATCCATCCGCGGCCACTGGTCGAAGTCCCACGGCGCGGCATTGACTCGCGGGATTTCGTCGACCGACGGCATGCGGTGCGGCGCCACCACGTGTGGCGCCATCAGCTGCATGAACTCGTGCTCGGAGATCCCCAGATATCCTAAGAACACATCGAGGGCAGCGGGCCGCCGGCCGTCATAGGTTTGCACAAGGCGAATGGCCTCGTCGCGCGTGAGCCGGCCGTTGCGGATGTCGATGGCGCATAGGTGGGTGGTGCGCCCAAATCCCCGCTTCAGGAACTTGATGTAGTCGCGTACGCCCTGCATGAAACACTCGATCTTTTCGTAGTCGTACGCTGGGGGGACGCCTTCGACCTCGTCGCCCTGCCATCCCAACTCCCGTTTGATGATCTCAACCTGCTTCTTCACGTCCCAAGGAACGTAAGCGCCGAGGAACACCGAACGAACATTGCGCCGCCGAAGCTCTGCCGTCGGCGGGAACGTGAACGGCTTCAGGTCGCGCGCCGTCACCCGATAGTCAGACACGCTGTTGTCGAGCATGCCCAGCATGTCCTCGGCGTTGATGCCGAGATTGATCTTGCGGTTGAACCGCTTCTCGTCGGCCAGCTCCTCTTCGTCGTACCCGTAGAACGACGAATACTCGGCGCCCGGCTCGCCCCAAAACAGGAGCGGCACACCTTTCTCCAACGCCACCCACATGGGATACGAGAAGATGCCCGTGTGGCAGTGCCAGCAGAAGTCGCCCCGGCGACGCAGGGACTCGAACATGAGCTTGCGCACCACTTCCTTATTGGGTGTGAACTGGTGCACGTCCACGCCCAGTTTACGGAACGTCCGTTGGGCGTTTTCATTCACCCGCGGCCGGAAGAACCCGTGATCGAACCGCGCGACCAAGGGTTTGAGCCCCTTCTCGCGGACCAGGTACCAGAGGGTGAATGTGGAGTCCTTGCCGCCCGAGAACGGCACGATGCAGTCGTAGTCGTGGCGCCCGCGGTGCTCTTCCAACAGCGCGTCCATATCTCGCTCGCGCTCGGCCCAGTCGATCGCCGTTTGCTTGTGGTCGATTTGATGACAAACCGAACAGACGCCGTCATCGTCGAACGCCAGCGATTCAGCCGTTTCCGGCATGACGCACCGTGTGCAGGTCCGTAACGGTGGCTCGGTCATGTCCTCCTCCGCAGCTGCCGCCGCTACTCGCCGACCGCATCCCAACGCAAGGGCTCGCCCCGCGCGACCGGTCGGGTGGCATGGCGGCCGATGACGTCCGCGAGGTGCCGTGGCGCGAGCCCGTGGCCGGGGCGTATGGCGCGCAAGTTGCGTTCGGTGAAAGGCTCGCCCTTGGCGATGTCTGCGACCGCGAACACCGACCTGCGGAAGATCACACTCCCCTCCTCGCTTCTTGTTCTCTCATAGCTAACCTTCCCTAAGGCGGCGTGAGCGTCCCGGCAACCGGCGACTAGGGCGGCCAGCTCGTCGGGCTCCAGGGAAAAGGCGGCGTCCGGCCCACCATCGGCACGATTGAGGGTCAGGTGCTTCTCCACGACGGCGGCGCCGAGGGCGATGGCCACCACCGCCACGGCGGTACCGGGCGTGTGGTCCGATAGGCCGACCACCGCCTGAAACGCCTCGGCCAGATGGGGTATGGTCCGCAAGTTGGCTTCCTCGGACCGCGCCGGGTAGGCGCTGACGCAGTGGAGCAACGCCAGGTCCCGGCACCCCGCTTGGCGCGCCGTCTGCACCAGATCGTCAAGCTCGCGCAAGCTCGCCATGCCGGTGGAGACAATCACGGGGCGCCCGGTGGCGACGACCCGCGTGACCAGCGCTAAGTCTGTGTTCTCGAACGACGCGATCTTGTAGGCGGGCGGATCGAATTGCTCCAGGAAGTCCACCGCGCTGGCGTCGAACGGCGTGCTGAACACGGTGATGCCGAGGTCGTGGCCCTTGGCGAACAGCGGTTCATGCCAATCCCATGGCGTGTGAGCCCACCGGTAGAGGTCATAGAGCGTGTATCCGTCCCATAGGCCGCCGGTGACGCGGAACTCGGGCCGGTCGCAATCTATGGTCATGGTGTCCGGGGTATAGGTCTGCAGCTTGACCGCGTCGGCCCCGGCCTCCTTGGCCGCCTCCATGAGGGCCAGGGCGCGCCCGAGGTCGCCGTTGTGGTTGCCCGAAAGCTCGGCGACCACGAACGGAGATGCGCCCGCGCCGATTGGCTGGTCGCCGATGGTCATGGTGCGATCACTCATCGCCGGCGTTCCACGGCACCACTTGGCGTACGACGCCGAACGCCTCGGCTGCCTCCAGACACACGACCGTGCCGCGCACCGTGGCCAGCGCCTCCACGCCTCTCGGGGAACGCGGGTGGGGAAACGGCCGCACCTCGTCCCCATAGCACGCCAAGGCGCGGATCTTGACCGACAGCACGTCACGGATGTCGACAAAACGCACCGGATCGAACGCGCGGTCGGTATCGCGCGTCCCCCACTCGGTGCTCGATGGCACCTCGAAGGTGTAGATCGCACGCACGCCGCCACCGGGCAGCGGACGAAACGCCGTCACGGTGGCCTGGAGGGCAATCCGATGATCGACATTCAAGTCGCCGCCATGGTGCGTGTAGACCACGTCAGGCCCGAACGCCGCGGCAACCTCTTCGACCCGTTGGATGACATCGAGAAGCGGCGTTCCATCCATACGGTTGTCGGGAAATCCGAGAAACATCGGGGGCAGGGTGCCGAGGATGTCCGCCGCGGCGTGCGCGGCCTCGCGGCGTGTGGCCATAGCCGCGGCGACGTCCCCCCCGCGTGCGCCGACCCCATCGGCAAGGAAGATGGCCTGAACCACCGCACCGCTGGCAACGTGCCGGGCCAGGGTCCCGCCGCAGCCCAGGACTTCGTCATCGGGGTGGGCGGCGACCACTAGGACCCTTCGCGCCATCATCATCTCGTCAGTCGGAATTGGACCGGATCTCGACCATGGCTCTGAGGACTCCGTCTTCGCCCAACGTCGGGCTGCCAAATTCCAGACGGAAGTCACCATGATCGAGGAACGCGCGCGGGTAGGTCTCCGCATCCAACATTCGGATGTGGTCGTAGAGCCGGGGCAACCCCCCCACTGTGGGCATGGCGCTCTGATCCGGTGCGCGCCGGGAAAAGACGGTCGGTTCACCGCTTTGCGGCGTCGGCTCGGGCTCGGTGGTGATCATTTCCTGAATCATGTCGTAGGACAGTCGGGCCGCGCGTTCGTAGATGTCTTGTGCACGCCCCGCCAGGCCGAGCGGACGCTTGAGGTAGACCGGCCCGGCATCGAGTGCCGTCACCATGCGTAAGGCCGTGAGCATGGTTTCGGTGTGGCCCCGCACGATGAGGTTCTGTAGCGGACTTCCGCCGCGACCGAAGGGTAGATCGGTCATGTGGAAGCAAACGCACTCAGCCGCCGCCAGAATTTCCTCGGCGACTTTCCACGACCAGTGCGGGAAGAAAACGTACCGCGGCTGATGCGCTTGGATGGTCTCCAGGCAAAGGTCCTCAGGGCGATCGACAAGGATCCAACGCCCCGGCATCTTCGGCGTAAAAGCGTGAAAGGCCTCCACGTTCCAAGGCTTGATCGTTGCGATGACGTAGGTGCGCCCGGAGGCTCCGGCGCCTCTCTGCGTCACCCCGTCAACCATGGCTGACCTCGCGAAGGCGGTCCGGGATGTTGAGATAGATCTTGTTCGTTTGTGGCAAATAACCGCATTTCCAGAACAACGCGTGGGAGGCGGCATTGGCCGGCAACACCTCCGCCTTCAAGATGTCGTCGGCCCACAGTTCGCGAGCCAGGTTGAGTGCCGCGGTGGCGATGCCACGCCGGTAGAAGTGCGGCGCCACGTGGATCGAGACCTCCAAAGTGTTGACGTCGATGCGATCGAGACGCAGCGCCCCGGCGCGTTGCCAGTTATAGAGGATGATATTCAGGTGCCGGTTGGGGTCGAGCAGGCAGCGCCGAAACCACCGCCAATGTTCGGACTCCGTCGGTTTGGTTGGCTGGCGGAAATGCTGTCGTGTCAAGTCGTAGTGCTGCCATGCGAGGAGGTGCACCCCATCACGTTCGACTGCCGGTCGCAGCATGACTACACCCCCGTCGTGGGCGATCAAGGTAGGTCCGGTGGGGTCGAAAACGGCGTTCGACTTGACGGCTTCTGACGCCGTCTCGTCAGGATCGAAATCAATCGACCATTCGGCGGGGTCGCCAAGCATCTTTTCGATCAGCAACCTGTATAGGTGGCCACGGTGTTCGAAGAACGCTGGATAGCGGACATTGTCCACGACCCGCAGGAGATTGAACTGCTCGGCGATGGTAAGGTCGGGATCCAACCGGCTGTCGGGAGGACGGCGGCGGGAGAACCATGTGTGTTGGCCATCTTGCGGCTTGCCGAGCGGCGGGGACAGCTCGTCGAGAAAGCGATGGCACAGGCGAAGCGTCATCTCTCCAAGTATCTCGCGCATCTCATCGACGAGCTCGTGGCCGGCGAAGTTCAGCTGCTCGCGATAGACAACCGGTCCGGAGTCGGCCTCCTGTTCTGCCTCCAACAAACAGACTGGCACTTGGTTGATGCCTTCGAGGACTTGCCATGTGAGCGGGGAGAACCCCCGTCCTTTGGGAAGGTCGCTCTCGTGGACAACCAAGTTGCGCCGGTTGCGGGCGAGAACGTCCGGCGGCGACATATGGATGCAACCGAGGTAGAACGCGACCTCGCCATTTGGAATTTCCCGGTGTTCGCGGCACAACACCGCCCGGTCGCCGCCAGCGTTGGCCTCCGCGACAAGCCGACGGCCAAATTGCAGGATCCAGCTCGGGTTGTCGATGACGACTGCAACCCGGCGCGGTTTGCGCCACCATTCCGGCACTGAGGTCATGGGGCAAGTACCTCCACGACC
The DNA here is from genome assembly GCA_028277795.1 of Rhodospirillales bacterium. Taxonomy (GTDB): domain Bacteria; phylum Pseudomonadota; class Alphaproteobacteria; order Rhodospirillales; family JANQFP01; genus JANQFP01. Next base: position 127,799 of record JANQFP010000207.1, on the reverse strand, counting down.
CGTTGGACGCCCCGCCCGTCGGACACTTTGACCGCAGCCGTCGCCATACGGATCAAGGTCTTAGTGTCGCCGGCCAGCCCCACCAGGACCTCGGCGAACTGGCGCGACCCTACTGCTTCGTGCCAGCCGAGATGGATCGCTGCACCGACCCGCTCCAACGCGCCGGCGATCTCGACTTGGTTGGCGGCGAAGGCAACGACCACCGAGGGAATTCCAAGGCAACAGCGCTCCCAAGACATGCTGCCCGGCGCCCCGAAGGCGATATCGGCCGTGGCCATGAGGGAGACGAAGTTGTTGGGGGCTACGTGAACCGTTGCTCTCACCGGCAGCCGCTCGGCCCGCTCGCGTACGTCATCCAGGTGCGGCGCCGCCTGCCCAAGGACCACATCGACATCTGCGTCAACGCCGGACAAAGCTATTCCCTCCAACGCTTTGCGCGTCAGGTTGAACGGGTCGGTCGCCCCGAAAGCGACGAATATGCGCCGTACGCCGCGAGCTTCCCCCCTCGCATCCGACGCCGCCGTCCGTGCGATCGCGAATTCCGGCCGCAGCAAGGCATACGCCGATCCCAACAAAAGCCGGCAATGGCCGGGGACCAAGGGTTGGTAGTCCGCGATCTGACGGCCCGGAGTTTGGTCGAGCAAAACATCACAATCATGGGACCTGTTGTGGAGGTCATCGATCACCATGATCCGTTCGCAGTGGGCACGCAGGCAGCTCTCGTACGCGCCATCAAGGCCGTAGTGGTCGACGACTGCTAGGTCCCACTGCAGATCACCGTTGTGAAGAGGAGGGTGCCCGCTATCGTCGGCAATGCCGACGAGGTGCCGTGCCAAGCCCGGCGCGACATCCGCGGCCGTCGCATTGCAGCCGAACGTACACTGCCATCCTCGCACGGCCAAGCCATCAGCCAACGCCAAGCACCGCATGATATGGCCGCCGCCAAGCTCCGGCGAGGCGTCTGCGCGAAAGAAGGCCCGCACGGGCTCACCCGGACGCCCACCGGCTCGGCCCGGGCATTGGCCCATCCACGGCGGTGGCCAGCACCACGGAACGACCCGTCTCCGCGGCCTCGCAGGCGGCGAGAGCCGCACGCAGGACATGCGCACCATCGAGACCAGAGGCCAGAGACACATGCGAACCGCCGATGCCGTCAAGGAAGCCGTCCATCATCTCGGCGAACGGCTGGTCCGCATCGACCGCATCGGTGGCAAACACCGTATGCGTGTCCTCGCTGCCGGCCCGGTAGAGCCGCACCACGCATCGCTCGGGCCGCTTGCCCTCGCTCCCCCACACCAGTGTGCCATTGGTGCCGACGACCTCACAGCCGCGCCGCTTGCGACGCTGCAGGTAATCAAGATGGATTTCGGAATGGACGCCCGAGGCATGGCGGACCCAAATCCACGCGGTGTCCGTGGACTCGATGCCCAGGTCACCGATCCTTTCGGCGGCGGCACGGACCTCAACCACCGGCCCGAAAAGCCAAGTCAGGTAATCGAATTCGTGGACGTTGTCCAGGATGACACCGCCGTACCCCGCTTGCGCGCACTCCAATTTCCGATGGTCCACGCCGGGACGCATGTCGGGCAGGAAACTGCCGAACCAAGCCCGCGCAAACAGGGGCCTTCCGACATCGGATAAACGATTGCGCAGCGTCGCCACACCGGGGTGGAATCGCATATTGCAGACGCCGTAGACCTGCCGCCCGCGCGACTGGGCCTGGTCACACAAGTCGGCAACCCCGTCGACGGTACTCGAGACGGGCTTCTCGACGAGGACGCTCGCGCCTGCGGCGATAGCCTGTCCTGCCACCGCAAGGTGGCTCGCCGGGGGCGTCGCCACCACCACTCCATCAGGACACCATGCGAGGGCGGAGGCAAGATCGGTCCAGGCCCGGACGTTGGCCTCGTCGGCGCAAGCATTAGCCCTTGCCGGATCGACATCGACCACCGCGCACTCTGCCCGCGCCGCTGTCAATCGGGCGTAGCGTTGGCCGATGGAGCCGCAGCCGACCACCAGAATCTTCACAGCGTCTCGGCGTCCATGAGGATTTCAGCAAGCCTCAGGTCTTCCGGCAGGTCGATGTCCACCGACCTCAGCCGCGGCATCTCGTAACCCCTCAGGCCGCGGCCGTAGTAGGTCCGCTCCTCCCGAAACGCCGGGATCCACGCCGCGTAGGTGCTGCCGTTGTCCACCCGCAGGTGGGCGAACTCCTGGGTCCGGGCGTCGATCAACTCCGGCCACATGGGGGTCAACACCCCCGCGGCGTCGCGCCACAAGGCCTGGTAGGGAGGGAACCAATACGTCGTCACCGCCAGGGAGAAGTTGCACTGTCCGGGCTCGATCAGTTCGACCACGCCGCGGATGTCCTCGACGCCCCTCAGCAGCGCGGTGGCCAGAAGCGTGCACAGGATGTCGCAGTCCGCGCCACCGGGCTCACGGTCCAGCAAGTCGATCATCACGTCGACCGTTGACGCCGTATCGGTGGCCAGCGCTTCGGGCCGCTGGCTCACCTCGGCCCCGCAGCGGGCCGCGACCTTGGCGATCTCGGGATCCTCGGTTGATACGATGACACGCTCGAACAAGTCAGTGCCATACGCTGCCTCGATCGTCGAAGCCATCATCGGGCGGCCCTGAACCAGAAGGATGTTCTTGCCGGGCAGACGCTTCGAGCCACCGCGGGCCGGAATGACCGCCCACCGCCTCATTAGGTCGTGTCCCCCTCAGGATCACGCAGGTCGGCGAGGGACAGCCGGTGCCCGGCGGACAGGTCCTCGCGGAACCTGTGGTCTACCAGGGTCTCATAGACATCGCCGCCGATGCCGTCCCCGGGGCGGCGGAAGATCACCGCGACGTCGCTCACTTTCTGGTCGCGCCGGGCCGGCTCGGCCAAGTATGCACTCCGCCGGAACTGGAGACGGCTCTCCCTTTCCTCCGGTTTAAGGATACGGCGTGGCGCGCCCAAGGCTGTTTCAACCGAGCGGATCAGCCGCACGAACTGCTTCATCTCGGGCGGCTCCAGAGACATGATGTGCTCGACGCTGCGCGTCGTCCGGTCCAGAGTCACCGTCTTTTCCACCAGGTTCGCGCCCAGTGCGACCGCCGCCACGTCCATGTCCCAGCCCGGGCTGTGATCGGAGAAGGCCGCCGGACAGTGGAACATCTGCTTGAGGGTCCGAACGACCCTGAGATTGATCCCGTCCAGGCGGGCCGGATATCCGGATGGACACTGGTGGATGATGATGTCCTTGTTACCCTCCGACCGAATGACGTCGACGGCGGCCTCGATCTCGCCCAGGCTGGCGTTGCCGGTGTCGAGCTGGATGCACAGCCCCGAGCGGGCGGCGCGCCGAATGAACGGCAGCGTGTTCACGTCGCCGGACGCGATCTTGAGGGACTGACACCCGAGTTCGCGCGCCAACTCGATCTCGTCGTCCCAGAAGACGGTGAGAAAGAACGCCAGGCCGAGAGCGTCGGCATGGCGCTTGAGCACGGCCCACTCGTCGGCAGCGAGGGCGCGGCGGGCCAGGATATCGTACTGGCGCTCGGTCACCGTGTCTGTCGCCCCGGTCTCGCGGTCGGCGAGGACCGTGTAGGTATAGGTCATCTCCCGGCGGGCAACGAGCCGGTCCGGGTCGATCATCTGGAACTTGACGGCATCGGCACCGGCTTCCGCTGCGTGGTCGATAAGGCGGCGGGCCGTGTCCACCCCGTCGTGGGTGGCCCCGATTTCGAAGACGATCCAGCAGGGCTCGCCGTCACCGCAAGGCCGCGACCCCAATCGCACCCTGTCAGCCACCGCTCGCTCGCCTTCTGTCACGCTGCCAATGGGTTTCGATACCGGCCGAGTCACCGCCCTCCCGGGCGGCGAGGGCAATAGCGAGGAGGTCCGCCGCCGCCACCAAGTCCTGGGCCGGCTGTTCTTCGCCGGCTATGCAACGGACGAAATGCGCCATCTCGTCCACGAAGCTTTGGTTCCGTTGCCAACCCGGCGGGTTTTCGAAGCGTTGCCACCGTTGTGTCGCCGCCGTGTACCACCGCACTTCGCTGGCGTCATGGTCCCAGCGGATGGTCCCTTCATCACCGATCACGTGCAGTGACCGACTAAACACCCGTTGAACGTAGTCGACGTGCACCTCGCCGATGGCCCCGGAGGCGAACCTGAGCAGAATCGCCGCCGTATCTTCGGTATCGGTCCTGAGATGGCTGAGATGGCCGTGGAAACACGACACCCGCACGACATCGCCCAGCATCCAGCGCAGGTAGTCAATTTCGTGGGTGGCGGAATCGAGCAACACGCCGCCCCCTCTCTCCCGACTCGCGCTGTACTCGGTCCGGTAGTCCTGCTCGGGATGCCAATCGGGAAGGTATTGTCCCGTCTCCGCACGGGCGGCGGCGACGCGACCCACGGCACCGGCGCCGATCAGCGCCTTGACGTGGATCAGGCCGGGGTTGAAACGAAGGTTGCAGCCTACGAGAACGACGCGCTGGGCCTCGGCCGCCGTGCGGACCAGCCGGTCGACGCCGTCGAGGCTGTGCGACAGCGGCTTTTCGATGAACAGGTGGCATCCTCGGCGCAATGCCTGGAGGGCCAGCTCCACGTGGGTGTTGGAATCGGACGCGATGACGGCAACATCCGGATTGGCGGCCCAGCCCTCTTCAAGCGTGTCGACCACGGCGATGCCGTGATTGGCCCGGACGGCGTCCCGGCGATCCGGGCGGATGTCGTAGGCCACGATCTCGCCGGCACCGAGGGCCAGCAAGTTGACGATATGCCGGGTGCCGATGGACCCACAACCGATAACCAGGAACTTGCGCACCTTCACTGATCCGATGCCGTCAAGAGGCTCCGCCCCGCCCTCAGGCCATCAACTGGCGGATGCCCCGGGTGGCACGGCGGGCCCGCTGGACGGTCGCGGTGACCAAGTGCTTGACCTGTTGCCGCCTGCGGCCAGCCCGGCATCGTTCGAGCCTCTCACGCAGCGCCGGGTGTTGCGCCACCCCGGAGACGACGTCGGCCACACGCTGGTACGCCTTGCCGTCGCTATGATGGCAGTACCGTTCGACATAGTCGTTGAAGATCCGAGAATCGGTGAACTCATACTTCTTGCTGTCGAGGATATCGGGCAACTCCTCCAATGTGCACTCGGACCCTATGAACTCGAAGGGTGTCCAACCGTACATCCGCAATAGCCTATAGTGAATTTCTCTAGTTCTTTTCCGAATGTTTTCATCCGATATTTCATCAATCAAATCGGTCATAACGCCCATGGGCAGCCAACTCTTTCGACCCGGCGGGGAGAATCGCGGCCCCGGGAAGTTTTTCTTGAAATAGTCGTAGTCCTCGCCCGGACGCAACCAGAACTCGGGCGCATCGACAACCAGCGCCGGCTTGCCAAACATCGCCAGCTCGATCACGGAAGACGACGCTCTTGTTATAAAGACATCTCCGTGGTGAAAGCACTCGTAGGCGTCTTCCGACTCGCATGCCGGAATACCGGGAGCAAGTTGTTCCCAAGTTGGAATCGTCGTGTTTTCATAATGGAAGTGTTGTTTGTTTCTACCATACTCCCGAGGATGAGGTTTAATGAGTAATTTTATTTCACAACAATCATTCACTATCCTGCATACTTTTTTGTAATAATTCTTATAGTGGTCAAAATGTCCGCCGGGATCGGTTGACATGAAAACGGCCACGGGCTTGTCCGGGTCGCACCCGTACTTGCGGCAGAACCCGTCACGGGATAGGCGGGGCGGCGCCACCGCCCGGTCGAACTGCACGCATCCCGTGACGTGGATGTCTTCGGGAGCGAAGGATCCCAGGGCGACCAGGACGTCGCGTCCCCAGGTACTTCGCGCACACACCAGATCGGCATTGTAGGTAAATTGATCAATGCCGCCGGTATCGTCATTTTGGATAAGAATGCGGTCGTTTTTCCGGGCGTAGTCCATCACCGTCCGATATCCTTTGGCCGTACCCATCACGACCACGTCGGACCAGATCACGAGCTTCGCCAGTTCCTCCCAGGTAGCAAACAGCCGCGTGTTGCACGCCCGGGCCTCGGGACGGTCGGCAAAGTCCGGAGAAAATGGGATTTGGGTGAACCCATGGCGTTCGAGTCCGTCTGTCGGACCGGCATGGACAACATCATGGCCGCGGTCGATCAACTCGCGGACGAGCTGAAGGTTCCGCTGTTCGTGGCCCGGCACCGCCGTCGGGCTGATGACCAGGATCCGCATCGCCGACATCGCCATCAGGTCATCCGGTCCATGACCTGGGCCCGATGCAGCCGCTCGGCGATGGCGATGCATTCGGCGGCGTCCGCGCCGATCAGGTCGGCGATCTCCACCATGTCTCGGCTCCCGTCCGCGTAGGCGATGATTCCCATCATCACCCGGGTGTGCTCGGGGCTGGTGCGGGTGCTGAGGTTGGGGTAGAGGCCTCGCCGGCCGAGCTGGGGGTCGCACAGAGTCGCCGTGCGGTAAACGTAGTTGCCGTCGAGAATCTCAAGGCACGTCCTGGCCACGTGGAACCCACCCAGGAGCCCGCCCGGCGATACGAAAGACAGGTTGTCACGCGAGGTATGGTACTCGGGATAGCCGGCGAGCCGCGACCGCATCAGGGACACCACGGGCAGATCGACACCCGGGCTGCAGTATTGGCGTTCGTCGGCGAAACCGTAGTCAGAGAACGCGTATTCGACGTGGCCGGGCGCATGCTGGTTCAGTACGTGCTTGGCCACCCGATCGGCCAGAGTGTCGCCGCGCCGCGACCGCTTGAGCGAGTAGGCACGGTCGTCGCCAACACAGGTCAGGGTGAATCCGGCGACGGTGGTCCTCTGCATCACCTCCAGGTTGCGGCTCAGATGGACGATGGATCCTATGGTCTCCGGGATGAATAGGAAACGGTGCGTATAACGCCGCCGCGGCAACCCACGCAGCCACTCGGCAAGTGAGGTAGCGACCGCCGGCCCTGACAGCTCGTTGTTGGCGAGCGAAGGGTGGCAGATGTTGGTAGAAACCAAAACCTCTTGCTCCGAGTCTCCCGGTATGACGATTTCGCCGTAGGTCAGGTGACCGGGCTTCAGCGTACTGTCGATCACCGCGTGGTACCTCCCAGGCGCCAGTTGCTGCCGCCTGGAGTGGGTGAGGCAGAATCCCCAATGGCGCCGGTAATAGGACGTCACGTACGGGATGGCGTCGGGAAACTCCGGAAGGGAATAGAGGTGCGGGTCGAGGTCCTCGAGATCGAGCCACCGGTCGACCGGCTCCGAATAGCCGACCACATGCAGGTTGCTTTCCCGGAAATCGACGACCCGTTCGCCGGTCTCGTCCTCCACATAGGCATCGCGGATGTTCCATTCGTCCGGGACCGTCCAATCGAACGCCTCCGTGCCTGACGGAACTTCGTGAATGACCATCTCGGGCACGATGTCGCGCAGGTACCGGAGCGTCTGACGCACGCCGTCGCCGGTGATGCTGCGACAGTAGGGAAACAGGTCGCGCACCCGTCCGAACATGGTCTCGCCGAGCGCGCGCGTGTCGTCGGTCGAGTCCATCAGCGCGCCGATTCCCGTTTCCGGTAGAGGGTCCCCTCGGCGACCCCCGAGGTGATGACCCAGGACGCCAAGTCGTACAGCGCCCGCGCCGATGCGACGCGCAGGCCGCTGCCGGTGCCCGCCCGGTGGCCGGAATACAGGCCGTGCCGCCACGCCAGTTCCCCCATAGGGTCCAGATGGGCCTCGACACCGTCTTCCAGGTCCCTCACGAACAGCCCGAATTCCCGCACCGAGGTTTCGCCATCCCAAGTCGTATAGGGACCGCGGAAGGTCTTGTGGTACCGGTAGGGAACGGCGTGCATCTCTTCGGCGTGGTGATAGAAGGTCATGCTGCCGGCCTCCGGGAGGTCGAGGACAGCGATCTTTCCGCCCAGTTCCCGCAACAGGGCGAATGGCGAATCCGGTCCGTAACCGCTGAAGTTGACCACTTTCGCGAACCGCGGCGCCTGGGCGCCGATCGCGGCGAACGAGTAGATCGGATGACCGGTCCTGACAGCGCCGGGATAGAGACGCCCGGCCTCAGTCAGGGCGCCCATTTCCGACGGCGTGTGACGGATGTCGAACTCGGCGCCATCGGCGAAACCGAAATTGAACAGGGGAAGGAGAAGCGTCCCGTCGGCGCCGACGGCGCCCAGCAAAGATTCGACGATGGTCGTCGGGGTCACGCCCTTCCATACTCGGCGACCGGACCTAATTGTCCGCCGCAGGCTGCTGTGCACGAGCAGGACATCACCATCGCTCACGCCGCAGTCGCGCCATGTCTCGGCGAAGGTATCGACCAGTCTATCTTGAAGTGCGACCACGGGAACGCGATGGCAGCGGGGCCCGGAAGCCCAGGATCGTCAGGAAAGCAGAACCGACCGGATGTATCTCGACCGCGGTTGTCCGGGTGCCGAACAGGTGCGACGGACCGTCGTTCTCAAATGGTGGGCCCCCGGTCCTCGAGGTAGATCTGCCGCAGCTTGCTGATCACGAACCGCGACGTGTCGTTGTCCGCCTCACACGCCTCGAGCAACGGGAAAAGCTCTCTAGGAACCTTGCAGTACAGTTGGAAGGTCCGGTAGAGGCCCAGGATCTCCTCCGTGCTCATGTCGCCTGGCACGTCCACTGTGCACGAGGATTCGTCACCAAGGACGGTATCCGCAGAAATATACCCTTCCTCCTTCAGCCTATCCGTCAGAATGGTTCCCTCGAACGGCATAAAGATGGACAAATTCGTCCGTGTCGGCGCGCATTTCCTGGTTAGCTCGATGGTTTTGAAGACGTCCTTCCTGTCCTGCCAGGGCATGCCGATCATGTTGTAGGCGCTGGTACGGATTCCCTGATTCTGCATGGCATGGAACGCCCGGACGATCGCGTCGTCACCGACCCCGGGACGTCCCAGGACGTCCTTTCGGTAATCCTGATCGCCGGCTTCGATACCCATATTGGCCTGATAACACCCCATTTTCTTGAGCAGCCTTGCCCGGTCCTCGGTGACCGAGGTGGGCGAGGTCAGGCAGAGGAAGGGCCGGTTGACCCTGCTCGCGAACAGGTGCGCCAGTTCCTCCAGAACCGGCGTCGGCATGGTCAGGAACGTGCCATCCGTGAAGTAAAAGAACTCAACGTCGTATTCATTCACAAGGAACTCGCAATCACTGACGAATTTCTCGGGAGACTTGCGGCGATTGTATTTCGTGATTCCATCCTTCGCGTACATGTTCTTTACGGTCGTGCTTTCACAGTAAGTGCATGAGTAGGGACACCCTCGCGAAAACTCGACCATCGCCAGACGATAGACGTTCCCCTCGATCGGTCCGTAATGATGGTATGGGGCGTAGCTGCTCCAATCCGGCGGCGGCAGGTCGTTGAGATCGATGAACGCTCCCAAGCGCGATCGATGGATATCGCCGTCGTTCAAGAACCAGATGTTGTGGATGCCGGAGAAATCGGACTCCCCAGCATCGATGCGATTGCAGACATCCAATAACGCTTTCTCGCCTTCGCCGATACAGATCAGGTCTACCCAGCCCTTCTGCAGAATCGTCACAGGGGCGACCGCCACCTCCGGCCCACCGTAAATGATCGGAATTCCCGGGAACTCCTCCTTCGCCGACCGTGCCAACTCGTCCGCTTTCTCGATCGTGGTGCCGTAGACGCCAAAACCGATGAGGTCGGGACGGAAATCGCCGATCGCCTGCTTGAACTTGTCCCGCAACGAGTCGTGTTTGATCTCGACCCCGACGCCCGAGTAGTCGACGCCGAAAACGAAGCCTGCCTCGATGTTCCTCTCCAGATTCCCGAGATTGAGGATCTCGGCATGGAACGACGTATCGAACACCTCGACCTCGTGGCCATGGGCTTCGATGTATCCCTCCAAGCTCACCAGGGTCGGCGGAACGAACGGCCGGTACTCGTTGTTCATAAAGACAAGAAGAAGCTTCATGGCAGGCTCACCCTCATGTCGATCGCGGCCCGACGGTCGTCATCCACTTTTGCTCCCGCTGGATATCCGACCATACGGAACCGCAGAGTTCAGAGGGTCGCAAGGCTCGAAGGGGCTTCTTGCTAATGATGTGCATTCGAAATAGCACCCTAATCGACCGGGTCCGCCTTGTCATCTCGAGATGACAGCGCCGGCGCCGGGCGACGGCGATCCGGCCGGCGAACCTTGGGGGAGCGGCGCGACATGGCGGATCGCCGATCGTTCCAGGTGCATGTCGTCGATGAAATCCCGGGCCTGGAGACCGAAGGCCGACGGGTCGTAACTGCCGATCACGTTGATGCCGCGACGGCCGGCCAGGTGCCGGACGTACGACTCGACGGTTCTGAACGCTTGGCATACGGTCTCGTTCGAACAGGTCAGCACCTTCGGGTGGTAGGGCATCAACAGAAACACGACCGCGACGTCGTGACGCTGCAAAGACGAGACGGCTAGCTCGAAATCCGCAGCGGCAGTCTTGTCGATGAAGGGCTCGGCGATCCGGTAACTGCCGTCGCCGACCCTCCCAGCGGGCCGTGACCCCCGGTCAAGAAACCGCTGTGGATACCGATAGGCCCCGTCGTGGTCGAACGTCGCGGCCTGATTCGGCGCGTTCGCCGCTCCCGCCGGGGCCTCGACGACTTCACCGGGCGCGGCGCGATTGTGGGTGCCGCGCAGGACTTCCCAGTTACGCAGGAAGTAGGTAGCGCTGACCAGGTTCGCGACCTTCGCCAGTGCCCCCCAGTCGTCGTCGGCCCGCATGGGGAGGCCGAGACGCGCGCGGGCCTCTACATAGGCGTCGCGATGCAACGCCCACCGCTCGTCCGCGCCGTAGCGGAACGACCACGGTGCAAGTCCCAGGATCACCGTCGTCACCCCGGGTTTCGCCAAGGCCTTGCCCATCATCGCGATCAAATCCTCTAGGCTGCCTCCCGACACGGCGACGTTGGCTAACGACGGACACCAATCCTTTAACCGCGGCAGGGTCGCGACCGATATCTGCATTTCATGACTGGAGCCGACCACCAAACACGACGCAGACGACATGTCGGCGAGCTTCAGCTTGATCGCCCGCTCGAACACGGGGGCCACGAGGCGGCGCTCGCTGCCGAGCAGCCGGGTGACGTAGGCCGTGGCGAACTGGTCCAGTTCCCCATGGGCTGGCGGGTAGATTCGGCCCACATCGACGGAGAAGTTGACGGCCGCGACGGCCGACAGGACAAAAAGACAGGCCCCGGCAAACCCGGTCAGGAACCGCCGCGACCCCGTCACCAGCGGCCTAGAACTGGAAATAGAGATACGGGGAAGGGCCATGCAGAACCGTCAGGCAGACCGCGAGCACGATGCCGGCGACCACGCCCGTGACCAGGCCCGGTCGCACGCGCCATCGGCTCCAGGCGGCCGCCTCGCCGCTCGGCGCCAGGCAGTAGCGGCCGAAGATCTGCTGGGAGTTCGGTGCAAGCCAGGAGACGAGGAGGAGCGCCGCCACCCACGCCATGGCGGGCAGGGGATCGACGACCTGATTGTGAAACAAACCCGTGAACCGCAACAGCGGCACGCCGTCGAGGCCGGCGGCGAACCGGGGCGGCAGGTCGAGGCCGTTGAGGCCGCTCATGGAGCGGAGGATGGAGACGGCCGTGTCCATGTCCTCGGCACGGAAGAACACCCACGCCACATTGACCGCCAGGAACGTCAGCGCCGCCGATGGCCACACCGGCAGGGTGACGTTCATCCGGCGCCAGAAATGGTTGACCACCAGGTAGGCCCCGTGCAGGGCGCCCCAGAACACGAACGCCCAGCCCGCCCCGTGCCAAAGGCCCCCCAGCAGCATGGTCACCATCAAGTTGACGTAGCGCCGGACCGACCCACTGCGGTTGCCGCCAAGGGGGATGTACAGGTAGTCCCGCAGGAAACGGGACAGCGTCATGTGCCAGCGCCGCCAGAACTCGATGATCGAGGTGGCCTTGTACGGGGAATTGAAGTTCAGCGGCATGCGGATGCCGATCATCCGCGCCAATCCGATGGCCATGTCGGAGTAGCCGGAGAAATCGAAATAGATCTGCAAGGTATACGCCAGGCTGCCGACCCAAGCCTCGGCGATGGTCAGTTGGGTGGTGGCGGCATGCAGGAAAACGCTGTCGGCGACGGGCGCAATGTTGTCGGCGAGCAGGACCTTCTTGGCGAGGCCCAGGACGAAGATGCCGGCGCCAACGGCTAGGCTCGCCAGGCGGGGCCGGTAGGTCGCGGCCTTGGCGAACTGGGGCATCATCTCCCTGTGATGCAGGATTGGGCCGGCAACCAGATGGGGAAAGAAGCTGACGAACAGCGTATAGTGGACGAACGAGTATTCCTTGGCCTGCCCACGCGCGGCGTCCACGAGGAAGGCAATCTGGGTGAACGTGAAGAACGAGATGCCGATGGGCAACGCGACGGCAGCGAAGTCCGCCCTCACCCCGGTTATGGTGGCGAAGGACTCCACGAGGAACCCGAGATACTTGAAATAGGCCAGGAGCGCGAGATCCCCCGCGACGCCAAGTCCCAGGAGAAGATGGATCCGACGGATCGGCCAGTCGCCATAGTGTCTCGCCAGCCGAGATCCGACGAGGAAGTTGAATATGATCGAGGCGACCAGGATCGCGACGTTGGGGAGGTCCCACCAGGCATAGAAGACGAGCGAGGCCATCCCCAGCCACGCCGCACCTGCCGTATTCGACAGACGCGAGACGACGAAAAAGCCTGCCGCCGTGAAAGGCAGAAACAAAAACAGGAATTCGTAAGAATTGAACAGCACCCGGACGCCGCTCTTGCACCGTTCTTCGTTCGCCAACTAGTGGATATTCGCGATTGGTGGGCGGTCTGCCGTGGCGCGGCGCCGCACAGGTCACCGCGGCCTGAAGTACCCAAGCTGGCGGTAGTCGTGGACCCGGTTGCCGGGATTCAGGGCCGAAGCCAATGCCATCTCCAGAGTCGGGTTCATCTCATACAGCACCCGCGACAGCCGTCCGAGGACGTACATGGCCCGTTGGCGGGCCCGCGACCGGTACTGGGCGGCCAAGGTATGCCGCCCCACGAAGAAAGCCAACTCTTTGACTTTCTTTTTGAATTCCGAGGTGTAGCGGAAAAAGGTTTCGTTGTAGATGTAAGTGTCGTCGAACAGGTTGCGCTGGTAGTAGACGCTGTAGCGGTACGGATCGGGGACGTTCTGGTAGATGACCATCCCCACATTCTGGTGCTCCGGCCGCAGCCACCAGTCGGTAAACCCGTACTCCTCGTGATAGTCGTCGTACATGGGTGTGTTGGGATAGGGAACGACCGCGCCATAGACCTGGAACAAGTACGTGTCCTCAGCCAGATCCTTCATGACCTTGAGGGTTCGGTCCACGTGTTTCGGTGTCTCCCACGGGAACCCGGTCATGAAGTTGAGATACACTCGGAGATCGGCCTCGGCGCTCATCTCGACGCTGCGGTAGATGTGATCGAGGTTTATGCCCTTGTTGACCCGCTCGAGGGTCTCGGGGTCGCCGCTCTCCGGGCCGTAGGTCACCTGGAAACAGCCAGCCTTCTTCATCAGATGCAGCAGGTCCTGGTCGACCCGGTCCATGCGGGTCGCCGCGTTCCAGGTGATCTGGATGTCGCGCCGCCGCAGTTCTTCGCAGAACCCGGCCATGAAATCGCGTTTGACCGTCAACGTGTCGTCGCCGAAGTTGAAGTTCGTGATGCCGTAGTCCCGCTGCACCTGCTCGATTTCGTCGACCAAGTGTTCCGGGCTCCGTATGCGGAACTTGAAACCGAACACTGAGCGGTCGCAGAACGTGCATCGAGCCGGACAACCACGCCCGGCGAACAGGCGCTCGAACCCCTTGGGCCCACCGCCGGGAACGCGGAACTGATCGATATCGAACAAGTGGCGGGCGGGGAACGGCAGCTCGTCGAGGGCATTGATGCGGGGGCGCGCAGGGGTCTCTTGATAGACACCGTCCTGCATGTAGGCGAGGCCCGGCACTTCGGCGAGGGTCCGGTCCTCCGTTCCAGCTAACACGTCGATCAACTCGCCAAGCGTATGTTCCCCTTCGTTGCGGACGATGATGTCGGCGCCGGCATCCAGGCATTCGCGCGGCCGAACGGTCGGGTGCACGCCGCCGCATACGACCGTGACCCCTAACGCCTTGAGGCGGCCGATGAGGTCGTAGATTTCCAGCAGGTTCCAGGTGACGAAGCTGAGGCCGACAATGTCCGGACGCTCACGTTCGACCCGCTCGGCGATGACCTCGTTGCTCATGTGGGCGCGGAAGCTGTTGACCAGAATCGAAACCTCGATTCCGCGCATCTCCAGGATCGCGGCCAAATACCCGATGCCCGACGGCATCTGGGAGATGGGCGCCGGGTGGATCAGCATCACTTTCCGCAAGGGCATGGCTTCTTCCTGCGATTAGTTCTGAGACGAACTAAAAAGTGCGCACCATAGGACCACACGGATCGGCCCAAGTCCAGTCAATGCTGGCGACGAAACGCATTTCAACCGTGCGGTTTCAATGGGTTACGGATTTCCTGCTAGAACGCGAGTCACTGCTCAAAGATCGGCCACGAGCTCGCGCAGACGCGCCGGGCTCAGCCAGTCGTCGTTGGTGTCGCTGGAGTAGGCGAAATCGACGGGCAACGGCTGGGCCCCTTTCGGCAGGTCCATGTGCCATTCCTTGAACGCCGGGTAGATGACGTACATGTCGCCCAAATCGAATGTATGCCGTGCCTCATCCGGCGAAATCAGGAGTTCGTTGATTTTCTCGCCCGGACGAATGCCGATGGCTTCGACCTCGCAGTCCGGGGCCACGGCTTCGATCAGGTCCATGATGCCCATGCTCGGGATCCTGGGCACGAACACCTCGCCGCCCTGCATCATGTCCAGGCACCGGATGATGAATGCCACGCTCTGGTCCAGGGTGATCCAGAACCGGGTCATCCGCGGATCAGTCACGGTCACCCGACCGTTCATCCGCTGACGGAGAAACAGGGGGATGACGCTGCCCCGGCTGCCGACGACGTTGCCGTAGCGGGCGCAGCTGAAGCGGGTCCGCTCGACGCTCGAATAGGAGTTGCCCTGGACCACCAGCTTCTCGGCGCACAACTTGGTGGCGCCGTAGAGGTTAACCGGGTTGACAGCCTTGTCCGTGCTTAGCGCCAGGACCCTTCTAACGCCGCAGTCGATGGCTGCGTCGATGACATTGCGGGTTCCCAGGATGTTGGTCTGCACCGCCTCGAAGGGGTTGTACTCGCACGCCGGCACTTGCTTGAGCGCGGCCGCGTGGATCACCACGTCGACGTCATGGAAAGCACGGTGCAACCGCTCCTTGTCGCGGATGTCGCCGACGAAGTAGCGGACAGGCGTGTTTCCGTCCGCCGCGTAGGCTTGGCGCATGTGGTCCTGC
The DNA here is from genome assembly GCA_028277795.1 of Rhodospirillales bacterium. Classification (GTDB taxonomy): domain Bacteria; phylum Pseudomonadota; class Alphaproteobacteria; order Rhodospirillales; family JANQFP01; genus JANQFP01. The sequence continues at coordinate 112,356 of JANQFP010000207.1, read as the reverse complement.
TTCAGCTCGTCGCGGCTGAACACGATCAGCTTCTTCGGCTGATGTTGCGCCAGAACCAGTTCCATGAACCGCCGGCCGAAAGACCCAGTGCCACCGGTGATCAGGACCGACTTGCCGTTCAGCGGCATCTCAGGAGCCCCTCCGTCGCCGCAGCGGCGTGCGCGGACTCAACTCTGCAGGTTCCACAGACTGGCATAGACGCCATCCATCGCGGTGAGTTGATCGTGGGTGCCGCGCTCGACGAGCCGGCCTTCGTGGAGGACGAAGATCACGTCGGCCTTGCGGACCGTCGACAACCTGTGGGCGACAAGGATGACGGTACGCCGGCTGCCGAAGGCCTCCAGGGCGTCCTGGATGAAATGCTCCGACAGGCTGTCGAGGTCGCTGGTGGCCTCGTCGAGGATCAGGATTTCAGGGTCGCGCAGCAATGCGCGGGCAAGGGCGATGCGTTGGCGCTGGCCGCCCGACAGGCGGTAACCCCGGTCTCCCACCACGGTGTCGTAGCCTTGCGCCAGTCGTTCGATGAACTCGTGGGCATGGGCCACTCGGGCCGCGGCGACGACATCGGCGTCGGACGCGTCCTCGCGAATGAAGGCGATGTTGTCGCGGATGGTCGTGTGGAACAGGAAGGGATCTTGGTCGACGACGCCCAACAGTCGCCGCCAGGCGTCCTTGTCGATGTCCGACAAGGGTTTGCCGTCGATGAGGATCTCCCCCGCCGACGGTTCGCGAAGACCGAGCAGAAGGTCGATGACGGTTGACTTCCCGGCCCCAGACTGGCCGACAAAGGCGACCGTCTGGCCGCGTTCGATGGTGAGATCGAGATCGACGATTGCCGGTCTCTCGCCGGGCACGTAGGTCTTGGAGACGTTCCGGAACTGGATCCGGCCCTTGAACCGGCCGATGGGCTGGCGGCCGCTGCCGTGCCTGGTGGACGCCGGCTGGTCAAGGAAATCGACCGTGAAGCGGATTGAAGGCCAGAGACCGTGAAGGGTGCCGCGAAGGCTGTTGAGCTGGCTGATACGGGGCATCAGCCGCACCAGAACGAACATCAGCAGCAATAGGCTCGGCATGACGTCGGCCATGCGCTCGCCCAACACCAGACTCATGGCAACCAGCCCCATTGCCACCGTCACCATGGCCACGGTGTCGACCATGGGCGAGATGACCGACTGCCAGACCAGACCGCGCCGTACCAAATCCATTGTGCGGTCAACGAGACCGTTGATGGTCCCCTTGGCCCAGTTCTCCGCACCGAAGCTGCGGACCAGCCGCAGCCCCCCCAGCACGTCCTGGGTCTGGGCGTTGAGGGTCACTGTATTCTCAAGATTGGCCGCGGAAAGAGCCTTGATCCGCCGCATCACCAGATTGAGGCCCCAGGTCATCAGTCCGAGCATCGCCAGGGCCGCGAGGGTCATCCACCACGACAACCACAGCAGGAACGCCGCGTACGCGATGGCCATGAGCGCGGTGTGGACCGCGGCGTGGGCGCTGGCCACCAACTGATCGATGGACTTGCTGACGGTGACCTTGCTCCACAGCTCGCCGCTTTTGAAACGGCTGACATCGGCAAACGGGAGATCGACAATCTGCGCGAACACCCGTTTGTGGACAGCCCCGCGGGCACGGCAACGCACCAGCGCCGCCGTGGCATTGCCGGCCAGGCTCGTAGCGCTCTGCAGCACCTGGGCAAACGCGACCAGCGAGACGATCGCCACGAATAGGCCGTGCGGGCCGAGATCAGCCACCAGGCCCTCCCAGAAGGCGCCAAGGCCGGCGGCGAATCCCGCGATCTTGGCCGCCCCCTCGCCGATCAACGTATCGACGGCCAGATACAGCAGGCCCATGCTGGTTCCTTCCAGGAGCCCCGCCCCCACGTTGAGAGCAAGCCAGCCCACCAACAGCCACCGCTCGCCGCGAACGAGGTTCCACAGCAGGACCACCGTCGGTTGGCGCCACGGGGCCAAACCGCCTTCGGCGATCGCCGCCGTGAACTGCGGGTCGCTGACGGCGGGGGGCGACGTGGTCATGAAGCGCCGTCCACGCCTTATCGCACCGAGAACACCGGGTGGATGGCCGGGCAGCCGAGGCGGTCCGCCAAGCCGGGGGTTTGGAGTTCGTCCGCCAAACGGGGAAGAACCCGATCGTAGGCGCCCGCGACGTGTTCGACGTCCCCCTCGGTGTGAGCGTAACACACGTTGTGGCTGACGTTGACAAGCACGCCTTCGCGCAGCATCTCCCGGATCAGGAAGGTCTTGATCACAGCCCCATCCACATCTCCGACGCCATTGAAGACGAACAGCCGCCAGGGTGGCAGCCCGGCGAGCGAGATCGCCTCGCCGAGCCCGTGGGCTTCGATCGCCGCCTCAACCCGGCGCGTGAGGGCCGTGCCCGTTTCCCACAAAGTGTCGATAACCGGCTCTCGGCGCATCTTGTCGATGGTGGCAACCGCCGCCGCCAATGACAACGTCTCGCCGCCGAAGGTGGCGGAAAAGAAGACCTCCTCCATCTCCGCCATCACGTCGGCGCGCCCGACGATGGCCGATAACGGCATGCCGTTGGCCATACCTTTGCCGAGCGCCGCCAAGTCCGGCACCACTCCGAAGTGTTCCTGCGCCCCGCCAAGGGCGTACCGGAAACCCGTGATGATCTCGTCGAAGATCAGCAGCGCCCCGTGCCGGTGCGTGATATCCCGAACGTCATGGAGATACCCGTCCGCCGGCTGTTCCGTGTTCATTGGCTCCATGATCACGGCGGCGAACTCCCCGGGATGGGCGGAGAGCAAGCTCTCCAACGCATGGAGATCATTGTATGGAAACAGGTGGGTGAGACCGGCAACCGCGTCCGGCACCCCCTTCTTGCGCGCCGTGGCCCCGATGTACCAGTCCTGCCAGCCGTGATAGCCCGCCGCCGCGATGTGGTCGCGGCCGGTGAACGCCCGCGCCAGACGAACCGCAGCGGACGTCGCGTCGGTACCGTTCTTTCCGAAACGCACTGCCTCGGCGCATGGAACGATCTCGACCAGACGTTCAGCCACCTCGATTTCCAACTCGGTGGCCAAGCTGAACGTAATGCCGTTCCGCAGTTGCGCGCCTATCGCAGCGTCTACGTCTGCATCGCAATAGCCGAGAACCACCGGGAGCAAACCGCACACCAGATCCACGTATTCGTTGCCGTCGACGTCCCACACGCGACCGCCACGGCCGCGTTCGAGGAATAGGGGTGCGGCACCTTCCGGGTATTGGGTTCGACTCTTGCTAAAGGTCTGGGAACCGAGAGGTATCACCCGTTCGGCCCGTGGCAGCAACGCCGCGCTGCGGGCATAGCGGCCGCCGCGTGGCGCCGCCTCGGGTTCCGGCCTGAAGGGCGACACTATGCCCGGTTTTCCCTAAGTGGCGCGCTGTTGCGTGGAAGCGCCGACGCTGGGTTTCCCGGTCAAGATCTCGGTGAGGGCGCTCACGACCCCATCCACATCCCCGTCCTCCATGCCCGGGAACAGCGGCAGAGCGAGGCAGCGCTCATAGTAGGCCTCAGAGCCGGGCAGGTTCTGATGTCCGTAACGGCGTCGGTAATACGGTTGGTGGTGCACCGGCAGGTAATGGACCTGGGTCCCGATGCCGTCGTTGCGCAATCGATTCATGACCTCCGCCCGGGTGGTACCCGCAGCCGCGAAATCGATAAGCACCACATAGAGGTGCCATGCGGGTCGACATGCGGATGGCCGCTTACGCGGACGCACCACCGGGGCCAAGGGCGCCAGCAGCGCATCGTAACGGTCCGCCAACGCCCGGCGGCGGGCAACGAAGCGGTCCAACTTGCGCAACTGGCTCAGCCCGAGGGCGCAATGGATGTCGCTGGCCCGGTAATTGAGGCCAGCCTCCGGCATCTCGTAGTACCAGGGATTGGCAGCCCCACCGGCATCGAATGCCAAATCGGTGTTCTCGAACATCGCCGCGTCGCGCACCATGCCGTGGCTGCGCAATCGCCTCATGCGCTCGGCCATGGCCTGGTCGTTGGTGGTGACCGCGCCGCCCTCCCCCATGGTGATGGTCTTGACCGGATGAAAGGAGAACGTTGCCATGGTACCGTGCCGGCAACTGCCCACCGGGACGGCAGCGCCACCATAGCGAGTGCCGAGCGCGTGGCAGGCGTCGTCCACCACGTGGAATCCCCGATCCACCGCCATCATCCAGATCCCCTCCGGGTCGGCACACTGGCCGGCCAGATGAACGGGCACGACGGCCTTGATATCCAACTCCCCCGCCCGCTCCATCGCGGCGGCCAGTTCGGCCGGCCCCATCAAACCGGTTTCGGCATCGACATCGGCGAAGATCACCTCGGCACCCACGTGGCGCACCACGTTGGCTGTTGCCAGGAAGGTCACCGCGGGGACCACCACGCCATCGCCCGGGCCGATGTCCAGGGCCATCGCGGCCAGATGCAGTCCCGCGGTGCCACTGGAACAGGCGACGGCGTGACCGGCACCGGTCGCCGCCGCCAGGGCGGCCTCGAAGTTCCGCACCGCCGGCCCCGTCGTCAAGTAGTCGCCGCGCAGGACGGCCGCAACGGCCGCCACATCGTCATCCTCGACCAGTTGGCGGCCGTAGGGTAGGAATTGGCGCCCGGCCGTCATATCGTGGAAAGCAAATAGGGAACTCTCAGGGGACGGCACCATGACCAGCCGTCCCATCGCGCGCGCCAGCCGTCGATCCCGGCGGCCCACGCTACCGCATTCCGGGTGACGTGCCTGCCGCCCGACCATGCCGTGTCCACGCGAGTGCCAGCGTTCACGCCACGAACACTTTTGTCAAGCACCGACTGCCCGGAGGCGCCAACGACGGAGAAAGTCCGGCGGATTGCCGTATTATACGCTCGACATCCCCAGCGCAGACCGCCTGACCCGACGCCCCGCGATTCGCTTAGACCAGGACCCGGCCATTGGAATTCCTCGCGGAACTGTGGTTGTTCATCCGCACACGCAAGAAGTTCTGGCTCCTGCCGATCATCGCGGTGGCCTTGCTGTTCGGCGGCCTTCTGGTGTTGACCGAAGGATCGGCTGTCGCGCCCCTGATCTACACCATCTTCTGAACGGATCACCCGCTCAGGGGCGCGGATCGACACGCTTCCGTGGGGTTCCCGGCCAGTCTATAGTGGCGTCCCTCTCGGTCCGCACAACCACATCCGCCACGTTCGCATGTCGGAGAAGTCCGCGCTCATCACCGGGGTGACCGGCCAGGACGGCGCCTTCCTCGCCGAAGCCCTGTTGGCCAAGGGTTACGTGGTCCACGGGGTCAAGCGGCGGTCGTCGTCGTTCAACACGGGACGGGTCGATCACCTCTACGCCGACCCTCACGGCCCGGGGGTGCGCTTCATTCTCCATTACGGAGACATGACCGACGCCACCAACCTGATCCGCCTGATCCAGGAAACCCGGCCCGACGAGATCTACAACCTCGCCGCCCAGAGCCACGTGCAGGTCAGCTTCGAGACCCCGGAGTACACGGCCAACGCCGATGCGGTGGGCACCCTTCGGCTGCTCGAAGCCATCCGCATCCTGGACATGGGTGAGAGCGTCAAGTTCTACCAGGCGTCCACCTCGGAGCTGTTCGGCAACGCCGAGGTGGCCCCGCAGAACGAGGCAACTCCGTTCCGTCCGCGCAGCCCGTACGGCGTGGCCAAGCTCTATGCCTACTGGATCACCGTCAACTACCGCGAGGCCTACGGCTTCCACGCCTCCAACGGCATCCTGTTCAATCACGAGGGGCCGACCCGCGGCGAGACCTTCGTCACCCGCAAGGTCACCCGCGCCGCCGCCGCCATCAGCGTCGGATTGGACGAGAAGCTCTACCTCGGCAACCTGGACGCCGAGCGCGACTGGGGCCACGCCCGCGACTACGCCGAAGGCATGCACCTCATCCTCCAGCAGCCGGAGCCCGACGACTACGTGCTGGCGACCGGGGAAAGCCACTCGGTGCGGGAGCTGGTGGAACTGGCCTTCGCCGAGGTCGGCCGGCCCATCGAATGGCGCGGCAGCGGAGTCGACGAGAAGGGGATCGACGCCAACACGGGACGGGTGCTGGTGGAGGTCGACCCCCGCTATTTCCGACCGACGGAGATCCACCGGCTGTGCGGCGACGCCGCCAAGGCCCGCGACCGGCTCGGCTGGCGCCCACGCACCAGCTTCCGCGACATGGTGCGCGAAATGGTCGCCTCCGACGTCCGCGACATGGCGGCGGACAGGCCGCCCATGGAAAGCGAACGCCTTGCCCGATAGGGCCTATTCCTTGGCCGGCAAGCGGGTGTGGGTGGCCGGCCACCGCGGGATGGTGGGCAGTGCCCTGGTCGAGCGCTTGGCGGCCGAGGACTGCACGGTGCTCACCGTTCCCCGCGCCGAGGTGGATCTGCGCCGCCAGGCCGAGGTGGAGGCGTGGATGGCCGAGGCCCGGCCCGACGCCGTGTTCCTGGTCGCCGCCACCGTGGGCGGCATTCTGGCCAACGACACCCGGCCGGCGGAGTTCCTCTACGACAACCTGGCCATCGAAGCCAACGTCATCCACGGGGCCTGGACCACAGGCGTCGAGAAGCTGCTGGCTCTCGGCTCGGCCTGCATCTATCCCAAGCACGCGCCTCAGCCGATGACCGAGGAGGCCCTGCTCACCGGCCCTCTGGAGCCGACCAACCAGTGGTACGCGGTGGCCAAGATCGCCGGCATCAAACTGTGCGAGGCCTACCGCCGCCAATACGGCTGCGACTTCATCTCGGCCCAACCCATCAACCTCTACGGCCCGCGCGACAACTTCGACCTGACTTCGAGCCACGTGATCCCAGCGCTCATCGCCAAGGCCCACCACGCCAAGGTCACGGGTCAGCCGAGCCTGGAGATCTGGGGGTCGGGTACGCCCAGGCGCGAGTTCCTGTACGTGGACGATCTGGCCGATGCGCTGGTGTTCCTGATGGGCGTCTATTCGGGTCCGGTCCAGATCAACATCGGCACCGGCGAAGAGCTGACCATCCGCGAGCTGGCCGAGGCCGTGGCCCGGGTGGTGGATTTCACCGGCACTCTGGCGTTCGACACCTCCAAGCCCGACGGCACGCCGCGCAAGCTCCTCGACTGCAGCCGCCTCCATGGCATGGGTTGGCAGGCCAGCACGAGCCTGGACGAGGGTCTCCGCCGCGCCTATGCCTGGTATCTGGAGACCGAGGTCGCGTCCAGTTGACGCCGACCCCGGCTACAGGCGCCGGGCCACCACCTCCGCGACCTCGCCGTCGGTCAGCACCAGCGGGTTGGTCTTCATGCTGGAGCCGCGGCTACCGGCGACGATGCGGTCCAGGTCGCCGACCGCAACCCCGTACTCGCCGAGGCGCCGCAGGGCCAGCCGATCGGTCCAGGCGCGCAGGATGCGTACCAGGTGATCGAGGGCCTCCTCCCGGTCGGCGAAGCTCAGGCCCGACAGCAGTTCGCCCACGCGCGCGTACTTGGCCAGCGCCGGGTTGTCGGGCTCGCGCGCGGTCAGGGCGCGGATGTTCACCTCCGTGGCCTCGGCCACCAGGGTGCCGCAGACCAGGCCGTGGGGGATGGGGAAGAAGGCGCCCAACGGCGAAGCCAGGCCATGCACCGAGCCGAGGCCGGTCTGGGCGAGGCAGATGCCCGACAGCATCGAGGCATAGGCGACCTGGGTGCGCCCGGCGGCGGCAGGATCGTCGGTGCGGCCGGACCCCTCCCAGGCGGCGAAGAAGCCTTCCCGGAAAGCCTCCATCCCCGACCACGCCAGCGCCTCGGTGAGGGGATTGGCCTTGATGGAGACATAGGACTCCAGGAGCTGGGTGAAGGCGTCCATGCCGTTGGCCGCCACCACCTCGGCCGGACACGAGGCCAGCAGCGCCGGGTCGACGATGGCCACGCGGGCGACCAGCAGCTCGTCGCGGAACGACTTCTTGAAGCCGGCCTCGCCGTGGCGGCTGAGGACGGCGTTCTTGGTCGCCTCGCTGCCCGTGCCCGCCGTGGTCGGCACCGCGATCAACGGCACCGACGGCGCCGCGTACGGCCGCTCGGGTCCGACCCCCTCCAGGTGGTCCATCACCGAGTTGCCGTGGGGCAGCAGGCCGGCGACGGCCTTGGCGGCATCCAACGCGCTGCCGCCGCCGATGCCGATCACCACCTCGATGCCGCCGTCCTTGAAGGCGGCCACCGCTTCGTCGACCAGCTCGGGCGACGGCTCGCCATCCACAGCCATCGCCTCCCACGACACGCCTTCGCGCTCCAGTCCCTCCTGGAGGGCGGTCCAGTGCTCGGTGCCGCGGAACGACCGCGCCCCGGTGACCACCAGGGCCCGCGTGCCGAAGGCCCGCGCCTCCTTGGGCACCGCGGCCACCGTGCCGTCGCCGAAGACGATGCGCGGCAGCCGGGCGATGGCGAAGGGCGCGATAGCCGACATGGCCTAGGCCTTGGGGAACAGGCCCAGGTACGGCACTCCTTGGCGCGGCTGGGCCATCATGTCGGCCACCGTATCGCGCCAGGCCAGGTAGTGGGCGGTCTCTTTGTGGGCCGCCGCGTCCTCGGTCGAGGCATAGGCCTCGTAGAGGATGAACCGGGCCGGATCCCCCGCGTCCTGGAGGATGTCGAAGCGGCGGTTGCCGGGTTCGCCCACCGAGCCCTCATGGTTGAGCCGGCTCGCCTCGATGAAGTCGTCGACCCTGTCCAGCTTGACCTGCACGTGGACCAGCGTCACTTGCATGGCATCCCTCCCTGCTTGCCGGGTCCCAACCCCGAACCGCAACCTTGAGGTCTGTCCGCCGCCGCCGTCAAGCACTCTGCGCCGGGCGGTGGCGAGACCCGGCCCAGAGACGGCCGCAGAATGCTATCCTATTGACAAATAACGATAAATTTGCTAATATATGGAAAGCTCGGAGGCCAAATCCGGCTCCGGGCGAGCGAGTGACCCGGGATGTGGTCCGTTGGGAGACGTTCCGGATCCATGTTGCTTCGAAAAGGAGGATATGGTCATGCGTACCATCGATCTTTCCCCGTTGTATCGGTTTTCGGTGGGCTTCGACGCCATGGACCGTCTGTTCGACGCGGTGGCGCGTTGGGACGAGACGGCGGCCGCCTACCCGCCCTACAACATCGTGAAACTGGACGACGACGAATATCGGATCACCATGGCGGTGGCCGGGTTCGGCAAGGACGACCTGACGGTGACCGTCGAACGCAACACCCTCACCGTTTCCGGGCACAAGGATGACGGCAAGGGCGAAGGCGAGGTCCTGTACCGCGGCATCGCCGCGCGGGCGTTCGAGCGCAAGTTCGAGTTGGCCGACCACATCCGCGTCGTTGGCGGCACCCTGCACGACGGCGAGCTGAGCATCGAGCTCAAGCGCGAGCTGCCGGAAGCGATGAAGCCGCACACGATTCCCATCGCGGACCGTCCGGCCAAGTCTCGCAAGGTCATCGAGGGCAAGAAAGCGGCCTGAACCGCCGAACCGCAGATCGTCGCGTCATACCGCCGCGCCTACGAAATGCCCCTTCGGGTCATTTCATGCGAAGGCGGCGGCGCTCAAACGCCGCGCGGGCTTGCCGGCGCGCAACGACGGCGCTTCGCGAGTCGGTATCAGATCGGGCCCCGGGGCCGTCGCGTCCCGGGGCTCCTCTTGCGCCCGCACCGCGTCGGGGGCCGGGCATCGCCATGGGAGGTCAACGGGACGAGGCGACCGCCATCGCCGGCTGCGGCCCCGGCTGTCCATTGGCCGGGGCCACGCCGTGGACCTGCCGCAGGAAGGAATCGAACATCACGAGCGCCCACAGGACGGCGCTGTGATCGCGGGCGCCGGACTGGTGCTGATCGACCAGGGTCGTCAGGAAGCCCATGTCGAATATCCCGGACTCGGCCAGGGCCGACCCGGTGACGCTTTGCCGGACCCGATCCCGCAACGGTCCGCGGAACCAGCTTATGAGGGGCACGGCGAACCCCATCTTCGGCCGGTAGAGGATGTTCTGCGGCACATACGATCCGAGGGCCTTCTTGAAGATGTACTTGCCCTCCCCGTTGCGGAGCTTCCAGTCGGGCGGCAGGGTGCCGGCCCATTCGAGGAAATGGTGGTCCAGGATGGGCACGCGCACCTCCAGCGAGGTGGCCATGCTGGCCCGGTCCACCTTGGTCAGGATGTCGCCCGGCAGGTAGGTCTTGAAGTCGGCGTACTGGATGCGCGACAGGTGGTGGTCCGTCGGCGCGTCCGTCATGTGGCGCAGCAGGATCTCGCGGGCGTGGTAGCCCTGGAGATCGCGCCGAAATCCGTCGCTGTAGAGCAGTCGACGCAACCCGTCGGGCAACACCGACACGCTGTGGAAGTAGCCGTCGACGGCGTCGCGCGCCAATGCTTCCAGCGTCGACTTGGCGCGCAGGACCCGCGGCGCCCAGTCCGCCTTGGGATAGATGCTCCCCAGAACGCCGAACAGGGGCCCGCGCAGGGCCTGCGGCAACAGCGCCCGAACCCGCTGCTCGTAGTGGTGCCAGCGGTAGCGCCGATAGCCGGCAAAGACCTCGTCACCGCCGTCGCCGGACAGGGCCACGGTCACCTTCTGCCGGGCCAGGGCGCAGACCCGGAATGTCGGGATGGCCGAGCTGTCGGCGAAGGGCTCGTCGTAGAACCCGGCCAGCCGATCGATCAGATCGTAGGAGTCCGGATTGACGTGCTGGACGCGATGGCTGGTCTCGTACCGTTCGGCGATCTGTGCCGCGTAGCCGGATTCGTCATACGCCTGGTGCGAAAAGGCGATGGAGCACGTGTCGACCGGCTCCGTCGCCAAGCCCGCCATCATGGCCACCACGGCACTGGAGTCGACGCCGCCGGAGAGGAAAGCGCCGAGCGGGACGTCGGAAATGAGACGCACGTCCACGGCCTCCCGGAGGCGCGCGATCAGGTCCTCGCCGACCTCCGCCTCGCTGCCGACCCGACCCTCGGCGAAGGTGACGTTCCAGTAGGCGCGCGGGCCCGCGGCCGCTTGGCCGCGCCGGAACGACACCACGTGGCCGGGCGCCAGCTTGATCACGTGGCGATAGATCGACTTCGGGTCCGGGATGTAGCCGTAGGCAAAGTAGTCCTCAACGGCGGTGGGATCGATGTCCCGCGGCAGGTCCGGATAGGGTAGCAGCGCCTTCAGCTCGGAGCCGAACACCACCGTGCCATCGGCCAGCGGCGCGTAGTAAAGGGGCTTGATGCCGAGCCGGTCGCGGGCCAGGAACAGGGTCTCCGTATTGGCGTCCCAGAGGGCGAAGGCGAACATGCCACGGAAGCGCGTCACGCAGTCCTCGCCCCATTCCTCCCACGCATGCACGATCACCTCGGTGTCGCAGTGGGTGCGGAAGGTGTGGCCCTTTTCGGCCAGTTCACGTGCCAGACCCTGGAAGTTGTAGATCTCGCCGTTGTAGACGACGACCACGCTGTGATCCTCGTTGAACAGGGGCTGGTGTCCCCCGGACAGGTCGAGAATTGAAAGGCGTCGATGGCCGAGGCCGATGCCCGGCGCGATGAAGATCCCGTCGTCATCCGGTCCGCGATGAGACTGGGTATCGTTCATGCGCGAGAGAAGCGCTTCGTCCACCGCGCGCTTGGGGGTGTCGTGAAAGACGCCGACGATGCCGCACATGCTGCCGATGTTCCCCGGATCAGGTTTGCTAGCCGTGGCGCCCGGCGTCGGGTGACGGGGTCGTCGCCGCTCGCTTGAGCACCGGGCCGATGGGCGCCAGATCTTCGAGGTATTCCCGGAGGGCGGCAACCGCCTCGTCGGGGGATTCCCGGTATTCCGCCGAGACGGCGACGACCGCCGCGGCGGGAATGCCGTTCAGCAGCGTCGCCCTCAACTGGAGGAGCTTGGCCATCCGCGGATCGGCCGTGAACTCACCGTCGACCCAGTACCAGTACCAAGCGACTCGCCCTCCGCCCGAGGTGACCATGCGCACGGACCGTACGTTCAGGGGGCCGCCGTCAACCGTCGCCTGCGCTTTGCCCCAGCCGGTCCGGCGCCAGCGCACGTCGTCGGAAAACCTGTTCTGCGCCTGGACGACCTCGGCGCCTTCGCGTTGATAGCTGTAGAACGCAATGTAGTGGTCCACCTGCGCACGCCCGGAAACGAAATGGTAGAGCACATCCGCATCGGCGCCGGGGAACTCGGGCCGCCACGTCACCGTCGACACCGATTTCGGAATCCATGTGCCGCCTACCGAGGGAACGGGCACGGCCGGAATCGGCGAAGTGGCAAGGCGGCTTTCGGTATAGGCGGCGAAACCCGGCGCCCCGGCAACCACCAGAACCGATGCCACACCCGCGAGGACGACCGCCCGTGGACCGACGGAGGACCGCACGGGCGGCGCCTCCGGCGACCCCTCATCGGCGCTATCCTGTGCAGGCCCCCGATCACGGAAGGTCATGCCGATCGCCAGCAGGATGACGGTGACGAAGGCGAAAAATATCCATCCGTAAATGATGTGGTCGACACCGGTGGCGAATTCGCTGTCCGTGTAGTGAGCCAGCATGATGATGCCATAGGCGCGCATGCCATTGGCGAGGATGGGAATAGCCAGAGCCAGGACGAGAAACGCGGCGCGGCGGATCCAGCTCCTGTAGAGCAGATTGGCGCACAGGAACCCCAAAGCGGTCGACGCAATGAGAAACCGCAGTCCTGAGCACGCCTCGGCCACCTCGAAGTTGCCAGACGGAATGCTGATCATCACGCCATCCGAGAAGACCGGCATGCCGGTCAGCCGCAGGGCCCAGACCACGATCACCGCCGTGATGTCCTGCAGCTGCGGGACAAGGAAATAGCCGAAGGGAACGGCGAAAAAGAGGTAGAACAGCGGGAACGCCATCGCCCACGCCACGCGCCATCCGAGGACCGTCAGGAACAGGCCCTGGATCATGCCCACGATGGCGAATTGCTGGACCATCAGGATGCCCGCAAAACGCCCCACCAACCAGGCGCACGCGAAGGCGCCGATCACGGCCAAGCCCCAGTAACTGGGGGCCGGCGACAGCTTCGCCAAGGCCGCCCTGCGTTCCCAGATCAGGTAGGCGCTGATGGGGACGATGGCATAGCCATGATTGAACGACGACGAGTTGTGCCAGACCTCGACCATGGCCACGAGGGCGTCGCGGAACTGGAACAGGAGCACTGCCGTTGCGACGACGAGAACGGAGACCGCGGTCAGCCATTGTCCCTGTCCGGCGGTGGCTCCCAACGGGCGCGCCGTGAGGCGGTCATTCTCGACCTGGGGAATCATTTGATCACCGTCCCGCAAACCTCGCCCGGACCCTTGACCCTACCAGCAATCGATTCGTTGAACAAAGTGCGATTCGACCGCCGGGTTGGGGATCCCGCGCCAATCGGCAACCAACACTGAGACCGTCCGCGGGTCCCCCCGACGGGGCGCGCGCGACGCCTCCGATCCACCCGGATCTAGCGCCTGCGGTTGGCGTAATAGGACTCGTCGTAGTACGCCGTGTAGTATCCGCCATAGAGGCCGGACGCCAAGCGGGTACGCGCCTTGTTCAGGACCAGACCGATGTGTTTGCACGACCCCAGCACGTCGAGGGCCCCTTTGACCGCCGCTTCGTTGGTCTTCTCCGCCTCGACCACGAACACGACCTGGCCAACGAAGCGACTGAGCGCGCCGCCCTCGCTGCTGGCCAGCACCGGCGCCGTGTCGAGGATGATGACGCGGTTGGCGTACCGGTGGGCGATCTCGCCGATCACATGGCCGGCCCGTTCGCTGGCCAACAATTCCGTACCCATGGGATGGGGACGGCCGGCGGCGATCAAGGACAGGTTCTCCACGTTGGTGCGCAGCAGAACGTCAGCCACGTCGAGTGAGGCGTCCTCCAACAAGTCGGAGAACCCCATGTCCGCCTCGATGCCCAGGGTGGGAAACACCGCCGGGCGGCTCAGGTCGGCATCCACGAGAAGCACGTAGACATCCCGCTCCTTGGCCATGCTCATGGCCAGGTTGACGGCGGTGAAGGTCTTTCCCTCGCCCGGAATGGAACTGGAGACCATGATCAGGTTGCCCTTGTCCACGGCCTCCTGGCTTCCCGCCACCGCCTTGAGCAGCAGCGGGCGCTTGATCACGCGGTACTCCTCGGCGATCCGCGTCCGCTCTCCTCTCGGCGTCACCATGCCCGAGGTGAACAAACGGTCGAGATCGATGTCCACCCGGCGAGACGCCGGGCCGTGACGATCCGGCGCGGGGGGTGCGGTGGGTGCGGGGCCCGCTGCTGGCGGAGGCGGGCCCGGCTGCGGGGCCGCCGGCTCCGCGACGTCCGGTGCAGGAGGCGCAGCGACTGCCTCCGCCGACTCGGGTTCGGACACCCCATCGTCGGGCGCGGGCCCCGTGCCGAGTTTCTTGGCCGCGCGCTCGATCAACGACGCCTTGCTGCTCCGCTCCGACTTCTTGACGGCTTTCTCGATGAGATCCATGGCGTCCGTCAGCCTGATCCTGAAATTGGGACTGGTGAGCCCTGCCTGTCCATCCGAGCGCTACTTCAGTCGCTCGGACAGCAGCGGGGGAAGGCTCTCGATCAGTTTGTCCTTGACGTCCTGCGGTACCATGTTGGGGAGCCCGACGTTCCGTTCCAGGGTCATCAGGCTGCCGTAGGTCCCGAGCAGTCCGAGGCAAGCCACGGCGAATGCCGCCAATCTCACGCTGCGCCAGGACCGCTTGCCCGGGGCGGCAACGGCCGTGACACTGCCCAGGATGGGCACGGCCGTGATCTGGGCGAGGCGCAGGGTACTGAAGAACGTTGTCTGAACCCCGGCGATCAACCAGCCGATGGCGATTCCCGCCGCGACCCCGGCGACCAGAACGATGGACAGATAGGCCGAGCGTTTGACGCCGCTCGGAATGACTGGCACCTGGGGCGGCTCGATGATCCGGAACTGGACCTTCTCGCCCTTGGTTTCACGGCTTTCGGAAATGATCGCCGCTTCCTTGCGGGCCAGCAGTTCCTCGTAGTTCTTCTTGATCACGCCGTAATCGCGGGTCAGGCGGGCCAACTCCGCTTCCACCTCGGGAACCCGGTTGGCCATTTCCTCCAGCTTCACCACTTCCTCGGACCGCCGACCGATGCGCGTACGCAATGTGGCGATGTTGGCCTCCTGTTCCACGATCTGCATCTTGATGTTCTGATGGACTTCGTTGGGAACCTGATCGGTGGCACCACCGCCCTCCATCGGTTCGCCGCCGGGTCCGGGGCCTGGCCCGCCGCTCATTTCCTGTTGATACAACTTGCGCAGCTCTTCGAGCCTGGCCCGGGCCGCCACCACGTCCGGATGCTTGTCCGTATAGCGCAGCAGAAGCTCGTCGATCCGGGTTTCCAGCTCCAGAACCCGCATCGCGATGCCCGAGGGCGGGCCGCCCATCATCTGGGCGCTCGTATCGACTTCCAGGAACTCGGGGACTTCGGCCAACTGCCGACTCAGCTCGGCCTTCCTCGCCGTGATCTCGGCCATTTCGGCCTGCAGAGCCGCCAGTTCGTCGCGTTCCCTGTTCAATGCGGCGTAATAGGTGGTATCGCCCGGCAGCATGCCGATGTTGGCCTGCTTGAAGGCGGCCAAGCGCTGCTCGGCCTGGTCCATCTGCTCCTCGTAGATGCGCACCTGTTCGTCGATGAACTGGCGGGCCGCATCCATTTCCTTGCGGCTGGATCCCAAGTTCGACTCGACGAAGATGGTCAGCAGCGATTGGACCACCTTCTGCGCCATCTGGGGATCCGAGTCCTCGAAGACGATGGAGAAAAGGTTGCTCCTTTCCGAGCGGACGGTCAGGTTGTCGCGCAGGTCGTTGATCATTCGCTCCGTGTCGGCCGTACTCTTGGCCGACAGGTCGAGATCGGTCATGCGCGCCACCTTCTCCAGGTTGGGGCGGCTCACCAGGGTGCGCTGCATGACGTCGATCTGGCGAACCGTGTTGGTCTCGACGGCGATGCCGGCGAGGAGCGGTTGCAGCAGGCTGTCCGTATCGACGAACACGCGGGCCTGGGATTCGAACTTGTCAGGCAGCACCGACACGATGGCCCATCCGACCAAGCAGACCAGCCAGGTGATGCTCAACATCAGCCAACGCCGGCGCCAGAGGGCCGGAACGTAGGACATGATCTGCGAGAGCAATTCGTTCATGACGTGCCTTCCCGATCGATCAGCGCTCCGATTGAGCAGTCACGCGCGCCAGTTCCGTCAAGTCACGGAAAGGCCGACCGGCCCTCGACGAAACGTGGCCATCGATTCGACATCTGTGTGCTTGGGACAACCTCTGCACACCCGGACTCCACGTATTCGCATAATACCGTGGGCAACCTTGACATGTCATTGGTTTTATTGTCGGGGGGCGACCCCCTCCCCCGTGTACTGTTTCGGGCCCACGTCATCGTGCGGGCGCGGTACCGCCGTCGGCCCGCACGCATCCTTGCAAAGCGGCCGTTCCGCCCCGGCGCCGGGTTCGGCAGACGGCATCGTCGGTCGGCAATTCAAGGCAAATCAAGACCGGGTCAAAGGCCGATTTATTTTGCCATTGTTTTTCATCGACGCCGCGAAGCTCGCTATTGCGTGGGCTGATCATGTATAGGATACTGTGCGGACAACAGTAAGAGGGGGTGAATCGTGCGCTTCCAAGGGATTAGTAGGTTTGGTTTGAGCGTTTTGTTGGCCGGCTTCGTGGGCCTCGGGCTCGGCGCCTGCACGTTCTATCAGGATGCGTCGGAAGTGGCTCCGGGGCCGGTGGCCACCGTACCCAGCTATCTGGTCGGCGCCAACGACAGCTTGACCATATTCGTCTGGCGGAACCCGGAGCTTTCGACGACGGTTCCCGTGCGCCCCGACGGCCGCATTTCCGTCCCCTTGATCGAAGACCTGCAGGCGGCCGGCAAGACCCCCACGCAGTTGGCCAGGGACATCGAAAAGGTCCTGGCGCAGTATGTTCAGAATCCGATCGTCACGGTCATCGTCACCGAGTTCGTCGGGCCGTTCGACCAGCAGGTTCGCGTGGTCGGCGAGGCCACCGAGCCCCAGGCCATTCCCTATCGGGAGAACATGACCGTGCTCGACGTGATGATCGCCGTCGGCGGCCTGACGGAATTCGCGGCGGGCAATCGTGCCGTCATCGTCCGCAAGACCAATGGCGACAAGGAGACGTACCGTGTCCGTCTGGACGACCTGCTCAAGGACGGCGACGTCTCGGCCAATGCGGCGGTGCTGCCTGGGGATGTGCTGATCGTGCCGCAGGCCTGGTTCTAGATCCGGCCCGTCCCGAACCACGTAGGGCGCTTGATGCACCCGATGCTCGACACTGCGCCTGCCCGAGGCAGGCCTCCTTCTCGAATGCCCGTCCGACGGAATCGACGGCGCACGCATGGAGGTCCCCTGTCCATCTGGTGGCAGGGGTGCGCGGCGGCGACCGGCGCCGCGGCCGTCCTCTTGGCGGGCGCTTTCCCTTCGGCGGCGGGCGAGTGGCTGATCGTGCCGAGCGTGACCCTCGAAGAACAATACACCGACAACGTGCTCTCCGCCGCGGGAGACAAGAAGTCCGACTTCATGACCACGACGGCCGCCGGCATCGACATCAACGGGACCGGCGGCCGGACTCAGTTGTCCCTGAACTACGACATCGCCCGCGAGACTTTCCTCCATCAATCGAAGCTCAGCGGGCTGCGTCACAACGCCCTGGGCATCGGCAGCGTCGACCTGATCGATGAGTATGTGTTCGTGGAAGGACGGGCCTCGGTCAGCGAGGAGCTGATCTCCCGCTCCGGGGCGGTCGCCGCCACCGACCGCGCAACCACGGGCGACAACCAGACGCGCATCGTCAACTACAGCCTGGCGCCGAGCTTCCGGCATGGCAACGACGGTTGGGCGGATTCGATCCTGACCTACCGGTTCAGTCAGGTCAAATTCATGAGCACGGGCGCGAGCGATGCCGGCACCGCGCCGGGGAACACGACGACTCACGAATTGATCTCGAGTCTGGAGAGTGGCCGCCGCTTCTCGGTGTTTCGCTGGTCCGGAGAGGCCACGACGACCTTCGAGTCCGAGCGGGGCGAGTTCCGTTCCCGGCGGGATCTGCTGGAAGGCTCGGGCGAGTATCTTGTCAACCGGCACATCTCGTTGCTGGTGACCGGCGGACACGACAATATCAGCGACAAGGCCCTCGACGACGTCGCCGAAGACAACAACAGCGGGTTCTTTTGGGAGGCCGGCCCGCGGCTCAGTCCCGGCCCGCGAACCACATTGACGGTCCAGTACGGGCAGCGGTTCGATTCCAACAACATCACTGGCGACTTCACCCATGAGTTTTCGCCGCGGACGACCCTGCAGGCATCGTATGAGGTCGAGATCGAGACCCAGCAGCGGGCTCTGAGCAACGCGCTGAACAACGCGATCCTGAACCCCCAGGGCCAGCTCGTCGATCCCAACACAGGATTGCCCTTGGACCCCAACAACACCGGCACCGACCTGGTGGACACGACGTCGCGGACCGACCGCTTCGAACTGGGCTTGAACGGAACGCGGGGCCGCAGCACGTTTTCGATATCGACGGATTTCACCGCGCGCGACCTGGGCACCCAGGGAGACAAGGAGAGAGTTTTCGACGTCTCCGGATCGCTCAGCCGTACCATGTCACCCAACTTGACCGCATCCGTCGATGCGAGCTTCTCGAGGACCATCCGGTCCCGCGCCGGCGCAACCAGCGACAAGACCCTCAATCTGGGGGCGACCCTTGGCTACTCGTTCAGTGATACGTTTACGAGTACCGTCAGTTACAGACACCTGCGCCAGGAGACCGGCGGTGACGAGGCCGCGCAACGCGAGAACGTCATCTCGGTCAGGCTGAACAAGACGTTTTAGGGCCGTTCCATGTACGTCGAGTATTTCGGGCTGCAGGCGGCGCCCTTTCAGCTCACGCCCGATCCTCAATTCTTCTTCGAGAGCAGCGTCCATTCGCGGGCCAAGGCGTACCTCACCTACGGCCTGAGCCAGGGCGAGGGCTTCATCGTCATCACCGGCGACGTTGGGGCCGGCAAGACGACCCTGGTCGGCCACCTGCTGTCGTCCCTCGACAGCGCCCGGTACATCGCGGCCAACATCGTGACCACCCAGCTTGCCGCCGACGACACCTTGCGCATGGTCGCCTCGGTGTTTGGCATTCCCCACGAGTCGGCGGACAAGGCCGTGATTCTGGAGCGCATCGAGGGGTTCCTGACGGCCCACCAGTCGGAGGGCCGGCGCTGCCTGCTGGTGGTCGACGAGGCCCAGAACCTGTCGTTCGAGTCCCTCGAGGAGCTGCGCATGCTGTCCAATTTCCAGTTGGACGGCCAAGCCCAGCTTCAGAGCTTCCTGCTGGGCCAGCCCCAGTTCCGCCGCACCCTGGCCCACAAGGAGCTGGACCAGTTGCGCCAGCGGGTCATCGCGTCGTACCACTTGGGCCCGATGAACGCGGAGGAGACCCGCGAATACGTGCTGTTCCGGCTGCGCGCCGTGGGCTGGGACAACAACCCCCGTTTCGCCGACGACGCATTCCACACCATCTTCGAGCAGACCGGCGGCGTGCCTCGCCGCATCAACGTGTTGTGCTCACGCCTGCTGTTGTTCGCCTCCCTGGAAGAACGGAGTGCCATCGCGGCGACCGACGTGGCCCAGGTGGCGCAGGACCTGGAGCAGGAGACCGAGCAGGTCCTGGACCACAGCGTGCCCGAGGAGGCCGAGGCCCGTCCGGGAGCGGCGGCAACTGCCATCCACGACGATCGCATTGTCGCCGAGCTCAACGAGCTGCGCCAAAGGCTGGTGTCCGTCGAGGCCAGTGTGCGCCGCCACGATCATGCCTTCCGGCAGGCGTTGGTCACCTTCTCCGACTACCTGAAGACCCTGGGCGGCGACTTGGAGCGGAAGGGCGACGGATGAGCCCCCTGGCGGCGCGTGTCGTCGACGCCGAAACCGCCGGCGGCGAGGCGTTTCGGACCAAGGACTCGGCGCCCGTCCTGCGCGACGGCCGGATGGTCAATGCCATGTCCGTGGACGTGGAGGACTACTTCCAGGTCCAGGCGTTCGCCGACAAGGTGGACCGCGATGCGTGGGAGTCCCAGGAGAGCCGGGTCGAGCGCAACACCGAGGCCGTGCTCGCCCTGTTCGCCGAGTCCGGAGTGACCGCCACCTTCTTCACCCTGGGCTGGGTGGCCGAACGCCATCCGGCCCTCATCCGCCGCATCGTCGACGCCGGACACGAGCTGGCCAGCCACGGCTACGCCCACATCCGCGCCGACAGCCAGACCGCGGACGCGTTCCGCGCCGACATCAGGCGCACCAAGGGGCTGCTGGAGGACACCGGCGGCGTGCCGGTGCGCGGCTACCGGGCGGCCACCTTCTCCATCGGCGAGGGCAACCTGTGGGCCTTCGACGTGCTGGCCGAAGAGGGATACGCCTACAGCTCCAGCATCTACCCGGTGGTCCACGACTACTACGGCATGCCGCGGGCGCCCCGATTTGCCTTCTATCCGCGGCAGGCGGGCGGCATCGAGGAGTATCCGGTGACCACCCTGCGGTTCGGCAGCCGCAATCTGCCGTGCGGCGGCGGCGGCTATTTCCGGCTGTTGCCCTACACGATGTCGCGCTGGGCCATGAAGAGGGTCAACACCACCGACCGCCGCCCCTGCATCTTCTACTTCCATCCGTGGGAGATCGATCCCGGGCAGCCGCGCATGGCGGGGATCTCCGCCAAGACCCGGTTCCGTCACTACACCAACCTGGACCGGATGGCGGGTCGCCTGCGGCACCTGTGCCGCGACTTCGCGTGGGACCGCATGGACCGCGTCTTCTCGCCGGGCGGGGAGGCCTGACCGCAGGACTCGCGCCCATGCCCGACATCGTCAACGATCTGGATGCGGCGGCGTGGGACCGCTGGGAGGCCTTCGTCGACGCCTGTCCCGAGGCCACGTTCTTCCACAAGGCGGGCTGGAGCCGCGTGATCGAGGACAGCTTCGGCCAGCAAACCCACTTCCTGTACGCCGAGCGCGACGGCGAAATCCGGGGGGTCCTGCCTCTGGTCCATGTCAGAAGTCGCCTGTTCGGCAACCGGCTGGTCTCCAACGCCTTCTGTGTCGGCGGCGGACCGGCGGCCGTGGACGACCAGGCCGCCGCAGCGCTCGACCGGCGGGCCGAGGAGCTGCTGGAAAGCCTGAACGCCGAGTACATCGAATACCGCGACCCCGCCCGGCCCCACGCCGACTGGGGCCGCAAGGAGGGCTTGTATGCGTCCTTCGACCGGCCCATCGAGGCCGACGAGGATGCCAACCTGAAGCAGATCCCGCGCAAGCAGCGCGCCGTGGTCCGCAAGGCCCTGAAGTCGGACCTGACCGACGAGGTGGACGAGGATATGGGCCGCTGCTGGGAGCTGTTCGCGTTGGGGGTCCGCAATCTGGGCACGCCCGTGTTCGCGCGCAGGTATTTCGACACCCTCAAGCGGGAGTTCGGAGACGCCTGCGACGCCCTGACCGTGTGCCGAGGGGGCCGCCCGCTCACCAGCGTCCTCAACTTCTATTTCCGGGACCGGGTCATGCCCTACTACACGGGCGCCGAGCCCGAGGCCCGCCGCCTCGGCGCCGCCGACTTCATGTACTGGCGGCTGATGCGCCGCGCGGTCGAACGGGGCTACACGGTTTTCGATTTCGGCCGCAGCAAGCTGGGCACCGGCCCGCACTCGTTCAAGAAGAACTGGGGCTTCGAGGGCCGTCCGGTGGCCCTGGAGTTCAAGATGAAGGGCGATCGGCCGCTGCCCGACGTCAACCCCAACAACCCCAAATACCGTATGATGATCGCCGCCTGGAAAAGGTTGCCGCTGCCGGTGGCCAACCTGATCGGGCCGATCATCGGCCGCCAGGTGGGTTAGCCCGATCCACGCACTCGGCGATTAGGCCCTCCATCTTGGTCATGGACGCGGCCCAGCTATGGTGATCCATGACACGGGCCCGTCCCGCCGCCGCGTAACGCTGGCGCTCTTCGGGATCCTCCAGCAGGCGGATAATCGTTTCGGCGTATTGCGCCGGCGTCGTCGCCGTCAGGAAGTGCTCGCCGGCCATCGCGTCGATGCCGTCCGCCGCCTTCTCGCTGGCCACCACCGGCACGCCCATGGCCATGGACTCGAGGATCTTGTTCTGGGTGCCGCGGGCGATGTTGAGGGGCGCCACGTTCACCGCCGAGGCCACGACGTAGGGCCGGACCTCGGGCACCGTCCCCGTCACCGCGACCCCGGGCAGCTTGCCCAGGTCGCGGATCTCTTCGGAGGGATCGGCGCCGACGATGGTCAGGGTCACGTCCGGGCGTTTCTCGCGGATCAGCGGCAAGACGTTGGCGCAGAAGTCCAGCATGCCCTCCTGGTTGGGGTAGTAGTCCATGCGGCCGATGAAGCACAGGGAGTCCGGCCGGTAGGGGTCGTCGCTGGGACGGAAGGTGTCGGTGTCGACCCCGTTGGGGAACCAGCCGGTATGCCGTGCGGCCCCGAACCCGTCCAGGGTCGCCAATTCGGCCTTCGTGGTGCAGGTGCAGAGGTCGAACTTGCGGGCCAGCATCTTCTCCGCCCGCTCCATCTTGGTCCCCTCCAGCCAGTATCCCATGGACAGGGGCGGCCGGCGCACCTTGGCGTAGGCCAGCCACTTCTGGGAGTCCATGTCGCCGAAATCGAGGATCTTCGGGATGCCGACCACGCCGTCCACGTACTGGGCCACCGACGAGCAGTGGACGAAGATGAGGTCGAACCCCTCCGCAGACAACGCCTCGCGGACGCGGGCGGCGAGCCGCGGGGCGTAGAAGTAGCCCATGGACGACGGCACCGCCGTCGGCAGGCGGGCGATCATCCGCGCCCACGCGGCCGTCGACGAGATGGGCTCCATGATGTAGCGGTGGCAATGGTCGGCCAGACCGCGGCCCGCCTCGGCCTCCTCGGCGGAGCGTACCAGGGAGGCCACCGTGACCTCATGCCGGCCGCTCAGATGGCGGATCATGTTGAAGGGGCGGATCTTGCCGCCGCGGATGGGCGGGAACGGAAAGCGGTGGCAGACGTAGAGGATGCGCATCAGCGGGCCACGCCCGCCAGCTCGCGGGCCAGATCGTCCGGGGCCTGGTCGTCCAGATACAGCCGCGCCCAGATCTCCAGATTGAGCAGGGACAGCAGGTGGTCGGTGTGGTCCTCCCGGCGCGCCTTATGGAGGGCCATGGTGCGCTCGATCTCGGACCACTCGAACAGGCCCCGCCGGTCCACGGACTCGCGCGACAGCATGTGGTCCATCAGCGGCGCCAGCTCCGCCTTCAGCCACGCCCCCATGGGCGCCCCGAATCCCCGCTTCTTGCGGTACAGGATGGAGTCCGGCAGGACGCCCTTGAGGGCCGCCTTGAGGATGTGCTTGAGGTCGCGGCCGCGAATCCTGTGGTCGGCCGGGATGCGCGCCCCCAGCTCGACCAGCTCGTGATTGAGCAGCGGCACCCGGCATTCGATGGAGGCGGCCATGGTCATCTTGTCGGTCAGCA
Organism: Rhodospirillales bacterium; assembly: GCA_028277795.1. Classification (GTDB taxonomy): domain Bacteria; phylum Pseudomonadota; class Alphaproteobacteria; order Rhodospirillales; family JANQFP01; genus JANQFP01. The sequence continues at coordinate 88,802 of JANQFP010000207.1, read as the reverse complement.
TCAGCAGGTCGTTGGGCATCTGGGTCAACAGGTCCACCTGCAGCAGCCGGTTGAGACCGTCCCCCTCGGTGGCCACGGCGAAGGCCTTGTCCAGTGTATCGGCGTCACCGCTCCGCCGGGCCTTGAGGAGCCGGTCAAGGGACTCGGGGCCGAACACCTCCATGTAGCTGCGGTAGCGGGCGTCCAGGGGCAGGTCGCTGGACTCGGCGAAGCCCCGGGCCAAGCGCGCCCAGTTGGCCAGCGGCGAATGGCGGTCCGCCGGCAGCAGGCGCAGCAGCGGGGCGATCAGCCGGCGGCGCAGCCATCCCGGTAGCCGGTGATAGCGCTCCACGTAATGCTCGCCCAGGTACCGGAAGTAGCCGCCGAACAGCTCGTCGCCGCCGACGCCGGACAGGATGACGGTGACGTCCTGGCGGGCGAACTCGGAGACCAGGTAGGTGGTGACGAAGGCACTGTCGGACACCGGCTCGTCCATGTGCCACAGCAGCTTGGGCAGCAACTGCGCGACGTCGGGCCGGACCAGGATCTCCTTGTGTGCCGTCTCGCACAGCTCGGCGACCTCGCGGGCGTACGGCAGCTCATTGTAGAAGGCGCCGGCCGAGCCGGTATCGAAGCCGATGGAATAGGTGCGCACCGGATGGGTGCTGTGGCGGGCCATCAGCGCCACGATGCAGCTCGAATCGATGCCGCCGCTGAGGAAGGCGCCCAGCGGCACGTCGCTGACCATCTGGGACACCACCGCGCTCTCGATCTTGGCCAGCACCTGCTCGGCCCACTGGCCCTCGGTCAACGACTCGTCGGCTTCGGACGGCGTCTGCCAATAGGTGCGGACATCGACGGTGCCGCCCTCGCAGACCATCACGCAGGCGGGCGGCAGCTTGGCGATGCCGGCGAAGATGGAGCGGTCCGAAGGCGTGTAGCCGAAGGTCAGGTACTCCTCCAGCGCCACCGGGTCGATGGTCCGGACCACCTCCGGCACCGTCAGAATGGCCTTGGCTTCGGAGGCGAAGATCAAGCGGTCGGCATCGCGCCAGTAGTAGAGGACCTTGATGCCCAGGCGGTCGCGTCCCAAGACCATCCGCTGCCGCGGCGCGTCCCACAGGGCGAACCCGAACATGCCCTCCATGTGATCGACGCAGTCGGCCCCGTACTCCTCGTACAGGTGGAGGATGACCTCCGAATCGCTGCCGGTGCGGAACCGGTGTCCGCGCCCCTCCAGGTCGGCGCGCAGCTCCCGGAAGTTGTAGACCTCGCCGTTGCAGATGACCCACAGGGTCTCGTCCTCGTTGGCGATGGGCTGGTGGCCGGTGTTGAGGTCGATGATGGACAGCCGGCGCATGCCCATGGCGATGCTGGCATCCGAATAGGCGCCTTCGTCGTCGGGTCCGCGGTGGTGGGTGACGGCGGCCATGCCGTCGAGCAGGGCCGGATCGGGGGTGTGACCGGCGCGGAGCGAGACGATGCCGTAGATGCCGCACATGGCGGGCGGTCACGATCCCGGGGGCGTCACCAACAGATGCCCTCGTAGACCGTCTCCGGCAGGTCCTTCAGCGCGTCGAGTCCGGCCAGGTCGACGATGGTCCGCCCGCGCGCCGCGGCCTTGATGGCGTCCACCGCGTCGGCCGGGGCGTGACCGACGACGATCACCTCGGCGCCGTCGAGGGCGGCAGCGGGTTCTTTGGCGAGCAGGCGGTCCAGATGGGGGATCTCCCGCTCGATGAAGTCGCGGTTGGCCCCGACCAAGCGTCCGATCTCCAGGCTGCGGTCATAGATCGTGAGCTCGTAGCCCTTGCCGATGAGGCGCTCGGCAAGGGTGACCAGCGGCGATTCCCTGAGGTCGTCGGTCCCCGGCTTGAAGGCCAAGCCGAACAGGGCCACCTTGCGGCGGCCGCCGCGGGTGATCATCGTGAAGGCGCGGTCGATGTGACTGCCGTTGGCGGCCATCACGTTGCCCAGCATGGGCAGGTCGAGGTCCATCTTGCGGGCCATGGCCTGGATCGCCCGCAGCTCCTTGGGCAGGCACGAGCCGCCGAAGGCGAAGCCGGGGCGCAGGTAGGCCGGCGATATGTTGAGTTCGCGGTCCTGGCGGAACAGCTCCAGGGCCTCCCGCGAGTCCATGCCCAGGTGCTTGAGCAGGGTCCCCAGCTCGTTGGCGAAGGTGATCTTGACCGCGTGGAAGGAGTTGGACAGGTACTTGATGGATTCGGCGACCCGACACGAGGTGCGCACGAAGGGAGCCTCGACGCCTTTGTAGACCGCCTCGATGGCGTCGTATCCGCCCGGGCCGACGCTGCCGCCGACCGTGAACGGGGGATTGAAGAAGTCGCGCACAGCGGCGCCCTCGCGCAAGAATTCGGGATTGAAGCCGACCTCCAGGCCGCCGCCCAGTTGGCGGCCCGAATGGCGGGACAAGGCCGGGGCGATGTGGTCTTCCGTCGTTCCCGGTGGGACGGTGCTACGGACCACCACCGTATGGGCGGTGTCCTTGGCGCTGATCGCCACCCCGATCTCGGCGCTCACGGCGTCTATGGCCTGCAAGGAGACCGACCCGTTGGCGTCGCTCGGCGTGCCCACGGAAATGAACGTCATGTCCGAGTTCTCCACCGCCTCGCGGGCGTCGGTGGTGGCCCGGATGCGACCGCTCGCCACGCCGGCCTGGATGCGTTCCGGGACGCCATCCTCGACCACCGGCGTCTGTCCCTGGTTGATGGACGCCACCTTGTCGGCGTTGACGTCGACGCCGATGATCTCGTGACCCAGCTCGGCCAGGCACGCGCCGGACACCGCACCGACGTAACCCATACCGAAAATCGAAACTCTCATGTGATGGCATCCTCGTGGCCAGCGGGCGGGCTGTCGGCGCGGCGGAGACGGGCAACCGGACAGACCTCCGCGGCGCCCGCCGCGCCGGGCAAGGTATTACCATAGGAACAGGATTTGGCGACCAAAAAAGCGGGCGCGTCCCGTCAACTACCCCCGACCGACTTGGCGGACGGGAAGAACAGCCGCTGACCGCCGATGGTGAACGAGGCGATGGCGGCCTGGCCCTCGCGGCCGGTGAGCCAGTCGATGAAGGCCTGGCCGTCCTCGGCCTTCACGTGCGGGTGCCGGGCCCGGTCCACCAGGATGACGCCGTAGGGGTTGGCTAGGCGCCGGTCGCCCTCGACCAGGACCACCAGTTGGCCCCGGTTGCCGAAGCTCAGCCACGTGCCACGGTCGGTCAGCGCGTAGGCGTCCATGGCCGCCGCCGTGTTGAGAGTGGCACCCATGCCGGAGCCGGTCTCACGGTACCACGACCCCGATGCGGCGCCCGGATCGACGCCGGCGGCCGCCCACAAGGCCCGTTCCGCCTTGTGGGTGCCGCTGTCGTCGCCGCGCGAGGCGAAGGGCGCCGCGGCGCCGGCGATGCGGGCCAGCGCCGCCGCCGCGTCGGTCAGGCCGCGGACGGCGGCCGGGTCCGCCGCCGGGCCGACGATCACGAAGTCGTTGTACATGACGTCGTGACGGGCGACGCCGAACCCCTCGGCGACGAACGCCTCCTCCGATGGCCGGTGGTGCACCAGCAGCACGTCCGCATCGCCGTTGCGGGCAACCCGCAGGGCCTGGCCGGTGCCGACGGCGACCACCCGCACCTGGATGCCGGTCTTGTTCTCGAACAGGGGCAGGATGTGGTCGAACAGGCCGGAGTTGGCGGTCGACGTGGTGGAGGCGACGACGATGAACCGATCCTCCGCCGCCGCCTCTCCATGCACCGCAAATGCCACCAGCAGGCCAAGCAGGGCCGTCACGATCCGCGTGCTCCACGAACGCGGGTTCGGTCTGCGGTTTCTCATGGGTTGCCCTCTTTGCTATTCGGCATGTCTCAAGGCTCCGTGGCCGGGTCGCGGGACGGCCGCTTGCGCCACCACAGGAGTTCGCCTCGGACGAAAGCTTGGGCCAGGTCATTGCGCGGCCCGGCGAAGAAGTCGGCGGCCGGCGCCTTCTCCAGCATCCGGCCGCGATGCAGGAACACGATCTCGTCGGCCATGCGCCGGGCCTGCCCCAGATCGTGGGTGGTCATGAGGATGCGGGTGCCGGCGCCGCGGATGGCGTCGATGATCTCCTCCACCGCATGGGTGGCGGCCGGGTCCAGGCTGGCCGTCGGCTCGTCGAGGAACAACACCTGGGGCCTGAGCGCCCAGGCCCGGGCCAGGGCCAGTTTCTGCTGCTCGCCGAAGGACAGCACCCGTGCCGGCTGGTGGGCGAAGCGGGCGAGGCCGGTGCGCTCCAGCACTTCGGCCGTGCGGGCCCGCCGCTCGGGCCGCGGCACGCCGCGCAGGGCCAGGGCGGCGTCCACGTTGGCGGTCACCGACCGGCGCAGCATGACCGGGCGCTGGAAGACCATGGCCTGGAACGGGGCCGGGTCGCGGCCGCGGGCGCCACGCCAGACGACGCGCCCGGCGGCCGGCGCGATCAGGCCGTGGCAGAGGCGCAGCAGCAAGCTCTTGCCGGCCCCGTTGGGCCCGATCACCGCGGTGCGCGGACCGGCCTCGAAGGTGCAGGTCACGTCCTTGATCAGGCGCCGGCCACCGGCCGCGAAGGAGACGCCGGCCAAGTCCAGGGGCAGGATGGAGGCCCCGTTGACGGCGTCGGTCACGGCAGCGCCGGGTCTTCGCCGCGCGGGACCTGCCGGGGCCCGCCGGTCTGACTGCGCTCGGCCGCCTCCTTGAGCAGGAAGGCGGCGCCGTTGACGCTGACGGACAGCACGATGAGGATGAGGCCGAGACCGAGGGCCAGGGCCAGGTCGCCCTTGCTGACCTCGAGCGCGATGGCGGTGGTCATCACCCGCGTCACGTGGTCGATGTTGCCGCCGACGATCATCACCGCCCCCACCTCGGCGCTGGCCCGGCCGAAGCCGGCGAGCACCGCGGTCAGAAGCGAGAACCGTCCGTCCCACAACAGCATGCCCAGGGCCCGCCCGGGACCGGCGCCGAGGGACTTGAGTTGCTCCTCGTACTCCGCCCACAGGTCCTCGATCACCTGACGGGTGAGCGCCGCCACGATGGGCGCCACCAGCAGGACCTGGGCGATGACCATGGCCGTCGGCGTGAACAACAGGCCGAGGACGCCCAACGGCCCGGCCCGCGACAGCAGCAGGTAGACGATCAGCCCGACCACCACCGGCGGCAGCCCCATCAAGGCGTTGAGCAGGATCACCGCGCCGTGGCGCCCGGGGAAACGGAACAGCGCCAGGGCGGCGCCGGCTGGCAGACCGATCACCGTGGCGACAGCCACCGCGCCCAGGCTGACACGCAATGACAGGCCGACGATCTCGGCCAGGTCCGGGTCCAAGGTCACGACCAGGGACAGGGCGGTGGTGAAGGCGTCGCCGAAGTCGGTCATGGTCCCGGATCTTCTTCGAATTCCTGTCTGTCCTACGGTAGCACGCCGCTTTTCGGAGCTGAGTCAAAAAAATGCAGGAATACACACATTTTCCGAGGGGATTTTTCGATTCAGCCCCTTCGCCGGCCCCGTCTTCCGTTGCGCCCCGCCGGCCTCATATAGTGACCGGGTGTTTCGAAGTGCGAAGAGCCGCTGATGTTCTGTGCCCTGCGCAGCCCGGTGGAGGCCACGGTGACGCCGTGGATCGGCGTCCTCCTGGCCGGCGGCCTGGCCCGGCGCATGGGTGGCGGCGACAAGTGTCTGCGCCCCCTTGCCGGCCGGCCACTGCTGGAGCATGTCATCGAGCGGGCGGCGCCCCAGGTGTCGGCCCTGATCCTCAATGCCGGCGGCGACCCCGGGCGTTTCGCCGCCTACGGCCTGCCGGTGGTGGCCGACGTGGTGGGCGGCTTCGCCGGTCCCCTGGCCGGCGTGCTTACAGCGCTGGACTGGGCGGCGGACAACGCCCCGCACACGCCCTGGGTGGCCTCCTTCGCCACCGATGCGCCGTTCCTTCCGGTCGACCTGGTGGCACGCCTGGCGGCGGCGGTCGGGGACGAGGGGGCCGACATGGCCTGCGCCGCCTCGGGTGGCCGCACCCACCCGGTGTTCGGGCTGTGGCCGGTGCGCCTGCGGGGCGCCCTGCGCAAGGCCCTGCTCGACGAGGACATGCGGAAGATCGACGCCTGGACGGCGCGCTACCGGGTGGCGGTGGTGGAGTTCCCCTGCGATCCGGTCGATCCCTTCTTCAACGTCAACCGGGCCGAGGACCTGGCCGCCGCGGAATCCATCGCCGGCCGTTGACACGATCGCCCGGCGGCCGGTTTCATGGCCTCGACATGCCGGCATCCCGCAATCCGCGGCCAAGGGTCCGCATCCTCATCGGCTCGGCGACGGCGTTGGGCCCGGGCAAGGTGGATCTGCTGCAGGCCATCGCCGACACCGGGTCCATCTCGGCGGCGGCGCGGGCCATGGGCATGTCCTACCGGCGGGCGTGGCTGCTGGTGGACACCATGAACCGCTGTTTCCGGGAAGACCTGGTGGTCACCGTCACCGGCGGCCGCGGCGGCGGCGGCGCGCGGGTGACCAACCTGGGCCACGACGTGCTCAGCCGCTATCGGGATATGGAGGCCAAGGCCCAGGCCAGCGTCGCCGACGAGGTGGCGGCCTTCGGCGCCCTGCTCACCAGGCCCGAAGCCGATCAGTGACCCGGAGACGCGCACCACCCACGGCACCCCTCGACACGGGGCCGCGGCCGGTCAGCGATTGGCGGAATTCCTCGGCGAACGGTGTCGGTGGACGGTGCCGTTCAGTCGATCACCACCAGCTTGTCGGCGGCGAGGCGTCCGTCACGCCCCGGCACCAGTTCGAATTCGACCTTCTGCCCCTCGTGCAGGCGGCTCAGTCCCGCCCGCTCGACGGCGGAGATGTGAACGAACGCGTCTTTCCCGCCTTCGTCGGGCTGTATGAAACCGTAGCCCTTGGTCGGGTTGAACCACTTCACGACCCCCGTAGCCATCCCCTCTCCTTTCGATACGCTCCTCGCCGACCTTTTGCTCGGAGCCCCGTTGCATCCATCGGAAGGTCCCTCATGCCCCGGAGTCGCTGGGTCTGGCGCAACGACCGCCAAAACGCACCGACTTCCGGTAGCCCCAACCGGGACCTTGGAGCATTTGTGGGCGACGTGCAAGACCCACGTTTGCTACATCCTGCGCCGGTCACCGACCGGCCCCTCACGCCTCCAGGCCGAGCAGGGAACGGGCGTAGGCGCGGGCCTCGAACGGACGCATGTCGGCGACCCCCTCGCCGACGCCCACCGCATGCACCGGCAACCCGAAACGGTCGGCCAGCCCGACCACCACGCCGCCCTTGGCGGTGCCGTCGAGCTTGGTCATCACCAGGCCGGTGACCTCGACCATGTCGCGGAACACCTCCACCTGGCTGTGGGCGTTCTGCCCCACAGTGGCATCGAGCACCAGCAGGCAGTCGTGGGGCGCGGTCTCGTCCAGCTTGCCGAGCACGCGGACGATCTTCTGCAGCTCGGCCATCAGGTCGGCCTTGTTCTGGAGCCGGCCGGCGGTGTCGATGATCAGGATGTCGGCACGCTCGGCCTGGGCCAGCCGGAAGGCGTCGAAGGCGAGGCTGGCGGCATCCGCCCCCGGCTCGCGGGTAAGCACAGGACTGTTGGCCCGCTGCCCCCACACCTGAAGCTGCTCGACGGCGGCGGCGCGGAAGGTGTCTCCGGCGGCCAGGATCACGGACAGCCCCACATGACGGAACATGGCCGCCAGCTTGCCGATGGTCGTGGTCTTGCCGCTGCCGTTGACGCCGCAGATCAACATCACGTGGGGCTTGCGGGCCTCGTGGATGGTGAACGGGCGGGCCACCGGCTCCAGGATCTCCGCCACCTGCTCGGCCAGCGCGCTGCGCACCTCGTCGGCCGTCACCTCCTGGGCGAACCGCGTCTTGGCCAAGCCTCCGGCCAGGCGTGCCGCCGCGCTGACGCCCAGGTCGGCGCCGATGAGCAGCTCCTCCAGCTCCTCCAGGGCCTCGTCGTCGAGGGTGCGCTTGACGAACAGATCGCCGATGCCCGACGCCAGCTTGCCGGCCGACCGGCCGAGGCCGGTGCGCAGCCGGCCCAGCCAGCCGGCCGCCTCGTCGGTGGGAACCCCGACCTCGATCACGGGGCTTGTCCGATGAGGTGGCCGTCGGCGACCCCGGTCACGCGGACGTCGAGGACGGTGCCGGGCTGGGCGTCGACGTCCAGGCGCACGGGGGCGTAGTGGGGCGAGCGGCCCTCCCGGCCGCGCTCCACCACGACCGGCTCGGTGGCGCCGACACGGCCGCCGAGGAACCGCTCCAGGGCCGCCGCCCCGGCCCGGCGCAGGCGGCGGGCACGCTCGGCCCGCACCGGGCCAGGCACCGTCGGCATGCGGGCGGCCGGCGTGCCCGGCCGCGGCGAGTACGGGAACACGTGCAGATAGGTGAGCCCCAGGTCGTCCACGGCGGCCAGGGTCCTGGCGAACATGGCGTCGGTCTCGGTGGGGAAACCGGCGATGAGGTCGGCGCCGAACGCCACGTCCGGACGGGCCGCCCGGACCCGCCGGCACAGGTCCGACACGGCCGCCCGCGTATGGCGGCGCTTCATGCGCTTGAGCACCGTGTCGTCGGCCGCCTGGAGGCTGAGGTGCAGGTGGGGCATCAGGCGACCGTCGTCGGCCAGCACCCGCACCAGGGCATCGTCCACCGCCGCCGGATCGAGGGTGCTCAGCCGCAGCCGCCCCAGCGATGGCACCCCCGCCAGAACCCGGCGCACCAGGTCGCCGAGGGTGGGCCGGTCCGGCAGGTGCCGGCCCCACGACGAGATATCGACGCCGGTGAGCACCACCTCGGCGGCGCCAGCATCGACCAGCCGCGCCACCTGGGCGACCACGTGCTCCGCCGCCACGCTGCGCGACGGGCCGCGGGCGAAGGGCACGATGCAGAAGGTGCAGCGGTGATCGCAGCCCTGCTGCACCTGGACGAAGGCGCGGGCGCGGCCTCCGAAGCCCTCGATCAGGGGCGGCGCCACCGGTGCCGCCGCCATGATGTCGGAGACGGCGACGGGGGCGCCGTCGGCCAGCGCCCCGTCGGCCAGCTTGTCGGCGTTGCCGACGACCCGGTCCACCTCGGGCATGCCGGCGAAGGCGCGGGGGTTCACCTGGGCGGCGCAACCGGTGACGATGATGCGGGCACCGGGCCGCTCGCGGCGCAGGCGGCGGATGGCCTGCCGCGCCTGGCGCTCCGCCTCGGCGGTGACCGCGCAGGTGTTGACGATCACCGCATCGGACAGCCCGTCGGCACTCGCCCGGCCGCGCAGGGCCTCCGCCTCGAAGGCGTTGAGCCGGCAGCCCAAGGTGACGACGTGGGGCCCGCTCATGCCAGCACCGAGGCGTCCAGGGTGCCGCTGAAGCTCTCCGCCACCGGCCCGGTCATGACCACATGATCGTCGATCAGCCATTCGATGCGCAGGCTGCCGCCGTCCAGCACCACCTCGGCGGCGCGCCCGGTGAGGCCGCGCCGATTGGCCGCCACCAGCGCCGCGCAGGCGCCGCTGCCGCAGGCCCGGGTGATGCCGACGCCGCGCTCCCACACCCGCAGGCGGATGCGGTCGGGCCCCTCCACCTGGGCCACGCCCACGTTGGTGAACTCGGGAAACATCTCGTGGTGCTCGACCATGGGGCCGAAGGTGGCGAGGGGCACCTTCTCGACATCTTCGACGAAGAACACGGCGTGGGGATTGCCCACGTTGACCGCCACCGCATCGGCCAGAGGCCCGGCCACCACGTCCAGGTGCAGGGTGTCGGCCGGTTCCGCCAGCGGGATGTCGCGCCAGTCCAGGCGCACCCGCCCCATGTCCACGGCGACCAGGCCGCCGGCGGCGGCCTCGGCGTCGAGCAGGCCGGAGACGGTCTCGATCACCGCGTGCCCGGCGCCGGTCTCGGCCATGATCAGGGCGGCGATGCAGCGGGCGGCGTTGCCGCAGGCTTCCGCCTCGCCGCCGTCGGCGTTGCGGATGCGCATGAAGGCGTCGGCCAGGTGGTCGCGCGGCGGCTCGACCACGATGAGCTGGTCGCAGCCCACCCCGGTGTGGCGGTCGGCGATGGCCCGGGCCTGGTCGGCGGACACGGCCAGGGGGCGCGTGCGCGCGTCCAGGACCACGAAATCGTTGCCCAGGCCATGCATCTTGCGGAACGGCAGTGCGCTCATGACGCGCTTAATATGGCTCGCGCGGGGGGTGAGTCCATTGCTTTCGCCGGCCGTCAGCGGTTCCTGGCAGCGCGTCGCGCCGCGAGGAATCCGTCCATATGATGGTGCGCCTGGTCGGGAGCATAGCGATAGGCGCGCCCCACCGGACAGGCATGGCGGGCGCGACAGCCCAACGCCAGGCAATCGCCGCCCCGCTCCGACGTCACGTGACCCTCGCAGGCGGCGGCGGCGAAACCCTCGCCGGCGAAGGCATCCACCGGACAGGCGGTGAGGCACGGCTTGTCGGCACACGTCGCACACGGGCTGGGCCGTCGGTCGCGGGGCGGCAGCACCAGGCGCCGGTCGAACGCCAGCGCGCCGCGGTAGCCGTGCCACAAGCCGAAGTCGGGGTGAATGAGGATGCCGAGCGGCGACGGATGGACGGCCTCGGCCCGCTGCGCCCAGCGCTGGAAGGGCAGGAACGGCGGGCCGCCGAAGGGGAACAGGGCGCGAGCGCCGAGCGCCTCGGCAACACCGGTCAGCACCCGCCGGCACCAGGCGTCGAGGGGATCGGGCTCGTCCCGCGCCGCGGCGGCGAAGGCCCGCCACATGGACGGGCCGGCGTTGCCCACCAGCACCACGGTGGCGGGATTGCCGGGGATCTCGTCCTCGGGTCGCGGATGAAAGCCGCCGCGGCAGACCAGCCCGGTGGCCACAACCGCAGCCTCGACGGCGGCATAGCTCATGGCGTGTTGCCGATGTCTCACCAAGCGGCTCCTGCCGGACGGTCACCCCGGCGCCTGGGGCACCGCCAAGGTGGCTACGACGGTCACGAGGCCGGTCGGGCGACTCTGCCGCGCGTGGCCACCAAGCGCTCGTAGATATCCAGATACCGCGCCACCATGGCCTCCAGACTGAACTCGCGTTCGACCCTTTGCCGCCCGGCGGCGCCGTGGCGGGCGATCAACTCGGGCTCATTGACATATCGGGCGAGGGCCTCGGCCATGGCGGTCGGATCCGAGGGGGGGACCAGAATCCCGGTCTCTCCGTCGGCGATCAGTTCCGGGTTGCCGCCCACGGCGGTCGCAACGACGGGGCGGCCGCAGGCCATGGCCTCGAGAATGGTGTTGGAGATGCCCTCGTTGACCGACGGCAGGACGAACACGTCGATGCCACGCATGAGGTCGGACACGTCGTCCCGGAATCCGGGCAGCCAGACCTGATCGGCGACCCCCATGTCTTCCAGGGTCTGGTCCACCTGCGGACGCAGCGCGCCGTCGCCGACGAGGGCCAGGCGCAAGCGGGCGCGGGCCTCCGGCATCCTCGACACCAGCTCGGAGAACGCACGGGCCAGAGTGGTCTGGTCCTTGACCGGGTCCATGCGGCCGAAGGTGCCGATGACGATGGAGTCGGCGGTCGCGAACCCGTTCACCGGCAGCGGGTCGCGGCCGTTCCCGGGCGGATGGAAACGATGGCTGTCGACGCCATTGTAGATCTGGACCACCTTGCGTCCGGGGATGCCGACGCGGTGCTGCAGCCAGTCCTCGAGGTCGCGGGAGACCGCGACGTACTGATGGACCCAGGGCGACAGCAAACGGCGAAGCCTGTTGTACTTGACGTTCTCGCCGCGGGTCTCGAGCCGGTTGCGGCCGTGTTCGCCGTGGATGCGGCAAGGGACGCCGCCGAGGGCCGCCGGGACGACCATCTCCGCGGCCGGCAGGTTGCGGGTATGGACGACGTCCGGCCTGAGCGCTCGGACGGTGCGCCAGACCTGGGCGTAGATGGCGGGATCGTGCCCCAGACGTTTGCCGAGAGCGATGACGGGAACGTCGTCGCGGTTAATGCGATCGCGGAAGTCGGTGGCGTCGCGCAGGCAGATGACGGCGTGGCCGATGCGGTCCTTGGGCATGTGGTTGATGAGATTGACCAGCCCGTTCTCCATGCCACCGATGTCGAGACGATCGATGATATGCGCGACCAGGGGTCGCGTGCGTTCGGTGGTCGGGCTCGGGCTCCCGTCGTGCACCTGCTGATCCTCGTCCGTCTGCCGACCCGCGCCCAGCGTTTCAGGGCAGGGTGCCGGGCCCGTCCGATGCGCCCGCATCGGGCCGGGCCGGTCCGGCGGTTGCCGATTGTAATGTGCGGCGGCCGGTCGTGTAATGTCGCCGAAGCCGCGGTCGGTGGAGCCGCAATGACCGGAGAAACCTATGCTTGAGAACACCGTTCTGGTGACCGGAGGCGCCGGTTACATCGGCAGCCATGTGTGCCTGTCCCTCCTCGACGCCGGCTGGGGCGTGGTGGTGGTCGACGACCTGTCCACCGGCAATCGGGACCTGGTGCCCGACGGCGCCGTGTTCATCGAGGGCGACATCGGCGACCGCGAGACGGCGGCGGGGGCCCTGGCGGACCACCGCTGCCGCGCGGTGATGCATTTCGCCGGCTCCACCATCGTCCCCGAGTCGGTCGCCGAGCCGCTCAAGTATTACCGCAACAACACCTGCGCCAGCCGCACCCTGCTGGACGCCTGCGTGGCCGCCGGCGTCGAGGGGTTCATCTTCTCCTCGACCGCCGCCGTCTACGGCAATCCGGAGACCCTGCCGGTGGACGAGGACGCCGAGCTGCGCCCCATCACGCCCTACGGCACGTCCAAGCTGATGACCGAATGGATGCTGCGCGACGTCAGCGCCGCCACATCCATGCGGACCGTGGCGCTGCGCTACTTCAACGTGGCCGGCGCCGACCCCGGGGGGCGCAGCGGCCAGAGCACGCCGAATGCCACCCATCTCATCAAGGTCGCCTGCGAGACGGCGTGCGGCAAACGGGACACCATGACCATCTTCGGCGACGACTACGACACCCCGGACGGCACCTGCATCCGCGACTTCATCCACGTGACCGACCTGGCCGACGCCCATGTGGCGGGATTGAACTACCTTATGGGCGGCGGCGCCAGCGCGGTGATGAATTGCGGCTACGGCCGCGGCTTCTCGGTCCGCCAAGTCATCGATACGGTGGAGGAGGTCAGCGGCCGCCCGCTGCCGGTCACCGTCGGGCCACGGCGAACCGGCGACATCGCGCAGATCTTCGCCGTCACCAACCGCGTCCGTGAGGCATTGGACTGGACCCCGCGTCTCGACGACCTGCGGACCATCGTCGCCTCGGCCTATGCCTGGGAGAGCCGCACCGCCCCATCCGACGGCTGACCCGGGATTACTGCCGCCACCGCCGGCCATGGGGGAGCAAAAAAACCCGCCGCGGCGGCGGGGCGGGGTCGGGAACATCATGGGGTCAACGAGGTCCGGAGAGGGGCGTCGGCTCAGTACCCCGACCGGTCGGACGGCGGACGCGACTGCATGGTCTTGTCCGTCCCAGGGTCATGCCTGTCGTCGTCCTCGGCTTGCGGATGATCTTCGGAAAGGGGCTCGTCGTCACTTCCGGGCCCGGCGGCGGGGGCGAATTCCTTGAGATCGTCGGCCTCCTCTTCGGTGGCCACCTGAGACGCCTGTTCCGGACCGATCAAGGTGAACACGCTGACAATCATCGCCCAACCGGCGATCGAGAGGGCGACCCAGAAGGTAAAGGCGGACAGCCACGAAAGGCGCTGCCGCCTTCGTTTGCCGTTGTTGTCGGGCTGGTCCGACCTGTCCATCCTCTACCACTCCGCCTCGTACTCCCGCCGCTTCCCGACTGCTGCCAAATACCGCCACGGATCCCAGCGCCGTTTGATCGGAAGCAACGTTATTTGCGATTCCTAAGCGTTTGCTCACAAAGAGGGCGAATCGTTCAGCCTCACCTTTTCTTTTTTCTCGGTACAATTGTCGAACAGGCCGAGAAGATCATAACAATCCTTAACAAAATGACAAACTCCTTCTCTCTTAAATGCGGAGACAAAAAAACGCTCCGCCCGCCAATTCAAGCCTTTGGACCGGCGCTTGCGAACGGAACTGCCGCCATCGTCGCGACGGCACGTGTAACCGAGATGAAGGGAAATACCGTCTGGGTCATGGCGCTGTCCGTGGCTGCGGCACACACTGCCGCATGAGATGATTCGCAAAATCCATGCCTGTTTATCCAAGTTCATTGATATCAGAGGGTTAGCATGTGGACCGTCACCGCTTCGTCATCAACGTGTAAAGAATGCAGACACTCACCAGGGAGCGAATCGGCTTGTCCGGCGACCGCGAGGCCACGACCTAAACGACTGGTCGTTTCCCCGAAGGTCGTCATTTCGTCAACACGGCTCCGCGATCGGCACGACAGGAGACGGAACGGCGACACGTCGTCGCCGGGAAAAACTGTTCTGGTACCGAGCACTAATGGGGCTTGGACGGATGGCCCTTTGGATTCGCCAAGAGACCGCCGAAAGACGAAGATCCGTGGCACGCGCTGACCATGCCCCATGCGGGCAGGCAGGAATCTGCGACGTCAATCGCCGCGTTCAATGTAAGAATCCCCGACAGATGATCGACTTCAGCGCGCCTTCCGCCGCCGCCGCCGCGTGACACCCAGGATGGCCAGACCGGCGCCCAACAGCGTAAGTGAGCCCGGCTCGGGCACCGCCGCCACATAACCGTGAATGGTGTCGTTGCCGCAGGTGGCGTTTCCCCAGGCGAACTCCCAGCCGTCATTGAACATGTTGGCGGCGGTCGAGCCGTTGAACGTCACGTCGATGCGGTACTTTGGCGTGCTGCTGCTCAGGGGCTCGCCCGGATGCAGGTTCGTCATGGTGACCAACGGGGTCAGCCCGTCGACGAGGTCGCCGTCGTAGATCAGGGTATTGATCCGCTCGGCCGTGCTCGGGCTACCGCATCCGACCGGCGAGCCGTTGAGGCCGTCGAGGCAGTCGCGCATGCGGCCGCCATAGGTGTAGTAGGGCGAACCCGAATCGCCGAAGATGTCCTGCGAGGTGTGCCAACTCACGTTCTCATAGAGCCCGACGCCGAGATTGAGGGGACCCTGATCGGGGTCCATGCGGGCGCCGGTGCCGTGATCGAACAGGACGATAGCGTGGTCATATCCATCGGTATCGTCGTCGAAGTCGATGGCAAAGTCAGCGACCCGCGTTTCGTAACTGGTTACTTTCGACAGCTCGTAGTTGGTGAACAGGCTCAACACGACGCTGGTCGAGCTGCGCGCCACGTCGACGCCGAAGACCTCGAACTGCTTGCCGCCGATGCGGTCGCGCCATCCGTGACTGGAACTCGGCGACGACTGGTAGTAGGGGCGCGTGGCGGTGACGTCGTCGAACATGTAGGCCTGGGCCGTCGCGCTCATGCCCATGGCGCCGACGGCCGAAACCATCAGCATCAGGGTCTTCGTGGCGATCTTGCACGACTTCGTCATCTCAACGTACGCGCACAGTTACAGATTGGTTAAGGTCAAGCAACACTCATGCCATATGTCATATCCGACTGATCAATATAGGTTCTTTTCGCCGACAGAAACCGGCCGTCGGGCGTTTTGTAAAGATTTCCGACACTTGGGTCGCCTCCGGCGCCGCGTCCCGTGGCAGGTTGGCGGCGCAGCCCCGGCTCCGGCGCCGGCCTCAGTCCACCTGCAGCAGCAGGGTCTTGAGGTAGGCGGTCTCCGGCAGCCACGGGTTCACCGGGTGGTCGGCTCCGGCGCCGGCGGCCCGCACGATGCGCCCGCCGCGCCCGGCCCGCGCCATGCCGGCCGCAGTTTCGGCGGCGAAAAGGTCCGCATCCACGTTGTGGGAGCACGAGGCGAGGAACAGGAAGCCGCCCGGCTCGACCAGGGACGCGGCCAGCCGCGCCAGCTTGCGGTAGCCCTTGACCCCCGACTTGAGCTCCTTGCGGGAGCGCACGAAAGCCGGCGGGTCGGCCGCCACAAGGGAGAACCGCTCGCCGGCGGCGGCCAGCCGCTCCAGTTCGGCGAAGGCGTCCCCGCGCGTGAAGGTGCAGCGGGCGGCCACCCCATTGGCCTCCGCCGCCTCGCCGGCCAGGGCCAGGGCCGGGTCCGAGCTGTCGATACCGAGCACCGACTCGGCCCCCGCGCGCGCCGCGGCGACAGCGAAACCGCCGCCATAGCAGTAGGCGTCGAGGACACGGCCGCCGCGGGCCAGCGCAGCGACGAAGGCGCGGTTGTCACGCTGGTCGTAGTACCAACCGGTCTTCTGCCCGGTGAGCAAGTCGGCCGGGAAGACGAGGCCGCCCTCGCGCACCGGCACCCGCTCGTCCACCTGGCCCTTGGCCATGCGCACGGCGGTGGGCAGCCCCTCGGCCGCCCTGGCACGGCTGTCGTTGCGCAGCACGACGGCGCGCGGCGCGCACACGGCGTCGAGGGCGGCCAGGACATGCGGCCACAGGGCCTCCATGCCGGCGGTGTTGACCTGGGCCACCATCACGTCGCCGTAGCGGTCGAGGACCAGCCCGGGCAGGCCGTCCCCTTCCGCGTGGACCAGGCGGTAGAAGGGCTCCGCATAAAGGCGGGTCCGCAGGTCCAGCGCGGCCTGCAGCCGCGCCGCCAGCCAGTCGCGCCCGATGGTCGCATGG
Source organism: Rhodospirillales bacterium (assembly GCA_028277795.1). Lineage (GTDB taxonomy): Bacteria > Pseudomonadota > Alphaproteobacteria > Rhodospirillales > JANQFP01 > JANQFP01. The sequence goes on along the minus strand of JANQFP010000207.1, from coordinate 72,144 downwards.
GCGTCGCGGTCGAAGACCCGGAAGGCGATGAGGGTGTGGGGGTTGAACGTGCCGACCCCGAGGGGCTTGCCGTCGGTGCGATGCAGGGTGGCCAGCGTCCCCGGGGCCAGGGCCCGCGCCGGCTCGTCCATGCGGATCTCGTTGGAATAGGCCCAGGGATGGCCGCCACCGACCCGCCGGTCGGCGCCGGGGCGGAGGAACACGCGAGCGGTGGAGGAAGCGGTCATGGCGGGGCAGGTCCTGTCAGGTCCCGGCAGCGGGGTAACCGAAACGTCGTCGGAAGTTCACCCCACGCCGCGCGGCGTTGCGCTAGTGTCGGTTGCACCGCGGGGGGCCACGAGCACCGGACTGCACCCGACAAAGAACCGCCTCCCATCGACGGCCCCCTGCGGACCATGCCGCCCCCGCATGGGGGCAACCCGGTCCGCGTGACGGGATGCGGTCAGCCGCGCAGGTCCGGATTGAGGGTGTAGGTGCCCACCCACACGCCCTGGGCCAGGACGTGGCCTTCCATGGCCTTCAGCGCCTCTGGGCCGCCGAAGGTGCCGCTCAAGCCCAGGGTGGCCACGTCGAGCGCGTACACGGTGAAGTGATAGTGGTGCATGATCGAGTCGTTCCACGGCGGGCATGGCCCGTCATAGCCGCCGTAGTCCCCCTGCATGTCGGCGTCGCCGGCAAACCAGTCGGTGTAGTTGTTGACGCCGCGCACGCCCGACTCCGCCGGGCCCACGGGCTTGCCGCCGGCGGTGACGCCGTCCGAATCGGCGCCCGCCGCGAGGCCGGTGACCTCGGCCGGGATGTCCACCAGCACCCAGTGGTAGAAGTCGACCCGCGGCAGGTCGGCGGGCACGGTGCGGCCCTCCTGGTTGACGTCGTCGGGCTTGGACGGCACGTCGGGGTCGTGGCAGACGATGGCGTAGGACCGGGTGCCCTCCGGCGCCCCCGACCAACGGATGGCGGGGCTGCGGTTGGCCCCCATGGACACGTGCCCCTCGTCGGCCGGCACGCAGAACGCGTACTCCTCCGGGATCGGCGCCCCGTTGGCCCACGCGTCGATGGTCACCTGCAATGTGGCGGTCATGGTCCCCCTCCTGGCTGATTCCCCGGCGCCGCTACCCTACCACAGGGCCGCGCCGTCCTCCGATCTCCATGCGCCCGTCCCAGCGCGGCGCCACCTCGGCCTCGATGCCGACCTGATCGAGCAGCCGCATGACCAGGTAGTCGACCACATCGTCCAGGGACTCGGGGCGCGTGTGGAAGGCCGGCACCGGCGGCATGATGGTCACGCCGAGCCGCGCCAGCTTGAGCATGTTCTCCAGGGCGACGGCGCCCAGGGGCGTCTCGCGCACCGCCAGCACCAGCGGCCGGCGCTCCTTCAGGGTCACCTCGGCGGCCCGGTGGACCAGGTGGTCGCCGGTGCCGTGGGCGATGGCGGCCAGGCTGCGCACCGAGCACGGCACCACCACCATGCCGTCGGTGACGAAGGAGCCCGAGGAAATGGCCGCCGCCATGTCGCCGGGCGCGTGGCTGTGGTCGGCCAGGGCCGCCACGTCGGCCACCGCGAGGTCCGTCTCGTGCTCGATGGTGCGCTGGGCCCACTTGCTCATGACCAGGTGGGTCTCCACCGCGGTGTCCCGCAGGGTCTCCAGCAGCCGGATGCCGAATTGGGCCCCGGTGGCGCCGGTCATGCCGACGATCAGTCGTGTCATCGCCCCTCCTCGCGCCCGCGGGCGGCGCGGGGCATTGTGCCAAATCGGCGGCGCCGCGGCGAACGATGTTTGTCGGCGGGCCGCGGCCGCCGATGATATAAATGGGGTCGGCGGGTGGCGGCGCCAGCCGCCAACGTATTCGTGTCTTGCGGGAGGGACGGAAGATGGCGGGCAAGAAGATCCTGATGGTGGTGGGCGATTTCGGCGAGGACTACGAGATCATGGTGCCGTTCCAGGCCCTGCAGATGGTCGGCCACACGGTCCACGCGGCGTGCCCGGGCAAGGCCGCCGGCGAGCAGGTGCGGACCGCCGTCCACGATTTCGAGGGCGACCAGACCTACACCGAGAAGCCGGGCCACAACTTCACCCTCAACGCCTCCTTCGACGAGGTCATCGAGAGCGAATACGACGCCCTGGTCATCCCCGGCGGGCGGGCGCCCGAGTACCTGCGGCTGGAGGAGCGCGTGCTGGAAATCACCCGGCACTTCGCCCATACCGGCAAGCCCATCGCCGCCATCTGCCACGGCGCGCAGATCCTGGCCGCGGCCGGCGTCATATCGGGCAAGCGGGTCTCCGCCTACCCGGCCTGCGCGCCCGAGGTGACCCTGGCCGGCGGCGCGTTCGTGGACCTGGCGGTGGACCACGCGGTGACCGACGGCAACCTGGTGACGGCGCCGGCCTGGCCGGCCCACCCCGAGTGGCTCAAGGCGTTCCTGCGGGTCCTCGGCACCGAGATCGCCCAGGCGGCATAACCTGCCGCACGGACGCCTTGAACGGGGGGCTGGCGGCCCCACGTGTTGGATTCGGGGCCGGCATCGGCCCCTGGGGAGGACATCACCGATGATCGCATTCACCCTCAATGGCCGCAGACGCCAGGTGGACGTGCCCGACGACACGCCCTTGCTGTGGGTCATCCGCGAGGAGCTCGGCCTCACCGGCACCAAGTTCGGCTGCGGCATCGCCCAGTGCGGCGCCTGCACCGTGCACATGGACGGCGCGCCCGTCCGCTCGTGCTCCATGGCCGTGGCCGCCGTGGACGGAGCCGACATCGTCACCATCGAGGGCCTGTCGGGCGAGGCCGCCGCCGCCGTGCAGGGCGCCTGGGAGGATCTGGACGTGGTCCAGTGCGGGTACTGCCAGTCGGGCCAGATCATGTCGGCGGTCGCCCTGCTGACGGACAACCCGAAGCCGACCGACACCGACATCGACGACGCCATGAGCGGCAACGTCTGCCGCTGCGCCACCTACGTCCGCATCCGCGCCGCCATCCACGAGGCGGCCAAGCGCCTGGGAGGCTGAGGCTATGCTGCGCATCCGTGAGACCTCCGACCAGCCGAGCCGCCGGCAGGTACTCAAGGCGGGCGCCGCCGCCGGCGCCGGTCTGATCATCGGGTTCCATTGGTCGCCCCGCCGCGCCTTCGCCAAGTCCGCCGACGACGCCGGCGAGACCTTCGCCCCCAACGCCTTCGTGCGGGTGGCGCCGGACAACACGGTGACGGTGCTGTCCAAGCACATCGAGTTCGGCCAGGGGACCTATACGGGCCTGGCCACCCTGGTGGCCGAGGAGCTGGATGCCGACTGGGACCAGATCCGCGTCGAGACGGCGCCGGCCGACGCCTACCTCTACAACAACCTGCACTGGGGCCCGGTCCAGGGCACCGGCGGCAGCTCCAGCCTGGGCAACTCGTATATGCAGCTCCGCCGCGCCGGCGCCATGGCCCGCGCCCTGCTGGTGGAGGCGGCGGCGCGCCGCTGGCGGGTGCCCGAGTTCCTGGTGACCGTGGACAAGGGTGTGGTGAGTCACGCCGCGTCGAAGCGGTCGGCCACCTTCGGCGAGCTGGCCGCCGAAGCGGCCGAGCTGCCGCCACCGGTGGACGTCACCCTCAAGGACCCCAAGGACTTCAAGCTCATCGGCACCCACGTGCCGCGGGTCGATTCCCGCGACAAAAGCCGCGGCACCGCCCGGTTCACCATCGACATGACCCTGCCCGACATGCTGACGGCGGTGATCGCCCGCCCGCGGGTGTTCGGCGCCACGGTCAAGTCCTTGGACGCCACCGCCGCCAAGGCCGTGGCCGGCGTCACCGACGTGGTGGAGATCCCGCGCGGCGTGGCGGTCGTCGCCAAAGGTTTCTGGGCCGCCAAAACGGGACGCGACAAGCTTGTGATCGACTGGGACACGTCGGCCGCCGAAACCCGGGGCAGCGCCGAGATCATGGCCGAATACAAGCGCCTGGCCGCCAAGCCCGGGGACATGGTGCGCCAGGATGGCGATGCTGAGAAAGCGATTGCCGGCGCCGCCACCGTACTCGAGGCCGCTTTCGAATTCCCCTTCCTGGCCCACGCGCCCATGGAGGCCCTCGACTGCCTGGTGCGCCTCGGCAGCAACGGCTGCGACGTCTGGACCGGCTCCCAGTTGCCGACCCTCGACCAGGGGACGGCGGCGGCCATTCTCGGCCTGGCGCCGGAGCAGGTGCGCGTCCATACGCTGCTGACCGGTGGCAGCTTCGGGCGCCGCGCCACCCCCGATTCGGACATGGTCGCCGAGGCGGTGCACGTGGCCAAGGCCATCGGCGGCCGGGCACCGGTCAAGGTGATCTGGACCCGCGAGGACGACATCCAGGGCGGCCGTTACCGGCCCATGTACTACCACACGCTGAAGGGCGGGCTGGACAAGGCCGGCAACTTGGTCGGCTGGCAGCACCGCATCGTCGGCCAGTCGATCCTGAAAGGCACCCCGTTCGAAGGCGCGCTGGTCAAGGACGGCATCGACCAGACGTCGGTGGAAGGCGCGTCCAACCTGCCCTACGCCATCCCCGGCATCACCATCGACCTGCACACCACGGACGTGCGGGTGCCGGTGTTGTGGTGGCGCGCTGTGGGCAGCACCCACACGGCCTACGCGGTGGAGACCTTCATGGACGAGCTGGCGGCGGCGGCCGGCCGCGACCCGGTCGAGTTCCGCCGCCCCTTGCTGGCCGGGCATCCGCGGCACGCAGGCGTGCTCGAGCTGGCGGCCGAGAAGGTCGGCTGGGGCACGCCGCTCGGTCCGGGCCGGGGTCGCGGCATCGCCGTGGCGGAATCCTTCCACTCCTACGTGGCCCAGGTGGCCGACGTGACGGTGGAGGACGACGGGTTCCTCAAGGTCGACCGGGTGGTGTGCGCCGTCGACTGCGGCCTCGCCGTCACCCCGGACGTGGTGCGGGCACAGATGGAGGGCGGCATCGGCTACGGCCTGGGCGCCATCCTGCACGACGCAATCACCCTGGACGACGGCGGCCGGGTGGAGCAGGCCAACTTCGACACTTACGTGCCCTTGCGCATCGACGAGATGCCGCAGGTGGAGGTGCACATCGTGCCGTCGTCCGAGGCCCCCACCGGCGTTGGCGAACCCGGCGTGCCGCCCATCGGCCCGGCGGTGGCCAACGCGGTCTTCGCCGCCACCGGCAAGCGCATCCGGACGCTCCCCTTCGCCGACCACGACCTCAGCCGCGCCTGAGCCCCGCCTCCGCCGGGCGCGGCACCGGGCCGTCCGTTGCGACACGGCGGCCCCGCGGAAGCACGCATAATCGTTTGACATAAAATAGCAATTCCCCGTCCTTCGCCCGTACAACTGTCAGCAAATGTGAACATCCGTAAGCAATTGCCAGCATCCTCCGACAGGCTCGGTATAAGACCCTCATGCTGAGCCGGTCGCATGAAACCCCGCGACCCAACGAGCAGCGAAAAATTAGGAAATTAGTCCGAATCACAGGAAAAGTCAACTCCCCTGGCGATGAAAACGGTGCGCCAGAGGAGTATTCCCGAGTCGTGTTAGCCGACATTCGGCCGCGGCGGCTCGCTCGTCGCCTGCGGCGGTCCGGATTTGTGGCGAGCGTCTGTGCCGCGCCAGAGGCCACCGCCGAGAAAACGTGGGATTGCGAACTGTATAAGGATTTATATAATAGGTATATAGAAAATAGCATTTTATAAAGAATATATTTATCATTGATGAGCGGCCTTTTTTGTCGTATAAGGGCTATAGCCTAATGCCCTTATAGGAAAATTTACCATGGCCAATACACCTAGAATCGATAACGAGGTGTTGCTGCAAGCCGGCTTGGAATTGATGCGCCGGACCGGCAAACCCCTTGCCAAACTCCCCAGCAAGGGTCGCTCGATGCTCTTCGGACTGTCGAATGGAGAAACGGTGCGCGCCCGCACCTGCAATGATCACATCCTTATCGTGGTCGCTGACGACCCTGCCGAAGACTCCCGCCTGAATATCGAAGGCACCGATTGGCTCTTGATCGTAATGCCGGAGGTCGAGCGCACGGACGGCAGGGTCCTCGGATATCTGGTTCCGACAAAGGAGGCCGTCGAGGAGGCCCGCCGGACTCATCGGTCATGGCTGGCCACCAACCCGAACACCAAGGGAGGCAACACCACCTGGAACCTCTGGTTCGATAAAGGCGGTCCCGAAAAAGCAAACAACTACGGTGACAAATGGGCGAAGTATCGTCTCGAAGGCGACGTCTCGACGCTTGATGTCGCAACCCACCAGGTTTCGCCCGCCGGGGAGGCCACGGATATCAAGGCTGCGGTCGAGGCGGCGCGTCAACGCATTGCCGCCGTCGCCGGTGTTTCGCCTCACGCGGTAAGGATCTCCATTGACTTCGGAGCCTGATCTGCGTCGTGTGATGACGACAGTGACCCATGCCCTCGCCCTCAGCCCAGGGTAAAGACCGGCCGCATCCCGCCGAGCCCGCGCACCTCCACGTCCGCGACCTTGGTCAGGTCGCCGCGATCGAGGAGGGTCTCGGTGGTCTCCGAGATCAGGACCCGGGTGCCGAGGTCCTTGTTCATGGCTTCCAGGCGGGCGGCCAGGTTCACCGCGTCGCCGTGCACCGTGTAGTTCTGGCGCCCGCCGCCGCCGACGTTGCCGGCGACCACCGATCCGGTGTTGACGCCGATGCGGACCGCCAACTGGCTGCCGCCGAAGGTTCGCGAGTCCGCGCACTTCAGGATCTCCGAGGCGCAGGTGACCGCCTTGCCCGCATGATCCTTGTCGGTGAGCGGGACATTGAACGTGGCCAGCACCGCGTCGCCCTGGAACTGGGTGACCACGCCGTTGTGGTCGCCGATGATCCGCGTGACCGCGTCGAAGAACTCGTTGAGAACCTCGACGGTCCGGGTCGGCCCCAACCGTTCCGTGAGCTGCGTGAAGCCCGCGATATCGAAGAACACGATGGTCGCGGTGCGCTCCACCGGGGCCAGGGAGCCGCGGTCGGTGATCACCAGATCGGCCACCGCCCGCGGCACGTATTGGCCGAAGATCTCCGAGATCGAGCGCCGTTCCGCATCGGCCTCCACGTGGAGACGGACCGTGCGCCGGGCCCGCGCCATGACCACCGCCAGCAGCATGGCGACGGTGACGAAGACCAGGCTCTCCTGGATCCGGCTGCCGGTGGCGATGAAGTCGGGATCGAGGAGCACGGCCAGGTACTCGGCCGACGAGGCGCCGACTGGGATGTCGGTCCACTCCAGGGTCCGCTCCATGCCGCTGACGATCCAGGCGAAGGCCGCCAGCCACGAAGCGCCCCCGAAGACCCCAGCCCACAGGACCATGCCGGGGGAAAAGCTGAACGCCGCCACGGCGATGATGAGGAAGTAGTAGGGAAACAGGTTGAAGCGGAACACGACGATCCCGGGCAGTTGCAGCTCGTCGACAAGCGGTGCGTGGGCGACCGCCGCGCTCAGCAGGACGATGTCGATGGTGATGAAGACGTACTTCACCCACGGCCTGTCGAAGCGCGATCCGATGATGACGTAGTGCAGACCGCCGAGGGCGGCGAACACGGCGCCGGCCGCCAGGAACTCCGGGGCCCGGTCGGGCGAGCGGGAGAGCAAAAGCCACGCCTCGAGCAAAACGATGGCGACGAGACGGCCCTTGATGGCCAGCCTCAGCCCAACCTGCTCGGCCCTGGTGAACGTGGCCTGGATGTCGTCCGTCATGTCCCGTGCCGTCGCATTCAGCCGCATGCGCGTCCCCCGGCGCCGATGCGGCGGGCGGGGCCGAGCCTAAGGCGGCGGATCGGGGCCGGGCAAGACGGTTCGGGCGCCGATGCCCGATCGCCGTCAGGCCGGCGGCGGGGTGAAGACGAGGCGGACGAAGTCCCGGTAAAGCAGCATCTGGCGCGGCAGGGTCCCCGTGTCCTGGGTCGCCTTGGACAGGATGATGCCGCCGTCGGCGACCACCGACAGCATGTCGGCCAGGTCGTCGAGGCTCACCGGGATGCGCGGCGGATAGGCCTCGGCCACCCGTTCGAGCCGCTCGCGGAAGCGCCGCCGCCAGCCGAGCACCGCGCGCTCGTTGATCTCCCGTACCTCGCGGTCGAACAGCTGCTCGTGGTAGCAGATGGACGCCACCATGCAGCCCGGGTGCCCGTTCGGCAGGTCGGCGAAGATCTCGGCCAGCATCTTGAGCCCGATCAGGAAGCTGTGCAGCGGGTCCTCGCTCAGCTCGTCGGCGCGGGAGAAGACGTCGTCGAAGATCTCGTCGTCGGCGTCCACGTAGCGCTGCAGCAGGGCCTTGGCCAATTCCGTCTTGTCGCGGAAATGGTAGAAGAAGCCGCTTTTCGAGATGCCCACCGCCGCGATCAGCTCGTCGATGGAGGTGCCGCTGAACCCCTTGGCGAGGACGGCCGCCTCGGCGGCGTCGAGAAGCTGCTCGCGCGTTGGTGCGGGCTTCTTTGTCTCGGTTTCGACCATGGTGCCAATCCTCGAGCCGGCGAACTGTACCACAGGTACAGTCGAAAGGACCGCGCCGCCGCCCCCGGCCCGTCTCAAGGCCGCCACCATACCTTAACGCCCTGATATGGAAAGAAAATTTTTTCCCGCGCCGGGCGGACCACGAGTGCACTAGGCGAGTCCGCGCCGTCTCTCTAGGTATTGGGCACGCACTCGACGGCCCACGGGCCGCCAGTGCCGTTGGTTTCAAACGCTCATAACCAGACCGCAGCGGAGGTTCCGATGCACACCGATTCCCAAGGCAATGCCATTCCCGGCGCGACCGCGGAGGCGGCGGCCATCTTCAACCGGGCCGTCGAGGCCTTCAACATCTACCGGGGCGACCCGGTGGCGCTGGTCGACGACGCCATCGCCGCCGCCCCCGCGTTCCCCATGGCCCACATCTTCAAGGCCACTCTGTTCGCGACGGCGGCCGAGCCGGAGGCTGCGGCCGAGGCGCGCACCATCGTCGCCCACGTCAAGACCCTGCCGCTCAGCGACCGCGAGCGGTCCCACGTGACGGCCCTCGATCACGTGCTGGCCAACAACTGGACCGCCGCCGCGGTGGCGCTCGACTACCACTGCATGCGCTACCCGCACGACATCGTCGCGCTGCAGGCCGGGCACCTGATGGACTACTACCGCGGCAGCGCCCGCGACCTGCGCGACCGCATCGCCCGGGCCCTGCCCAAGTGGTCCGACGACATGCCCGGCTACCCCATCGTGCTCGGCATGTATGCGTTCGGACTCGAGGAGGCCGGCGACTATGCCCGCGCCGAGGCCATGGGCCGGGAGGCGGTGGCGCGCCAGCCGCTGGACTGCTGGGCCCACCACGCCGTCGCCCACGTCATGGAGATGCAGGGCCGCGCCGAGGACGGCATCGGCTGGATGGCGGCGCGCGAGCCCACCTGGTCCGGGGACGACAACGTCTTCAAGGTCCACAACTGGTGGCACAAGGCGGTGTTCCACCTGGACCTGGGACAGAGCGACGCGGTGATGGCCCTCTACGACCAGCAGATCCGCAAGGAGGAGAGCACGGTGGTGCTGGATCTGGTCGATGCGTCCGCGCTGCTCTGGCGCCTGCACATCGACGGTCACGACGTCGGCGGGCGCTGGGACGAGGTGGCCGCGTGCTGGGACGCCCACGCCGACGGCACGTTCTATCCCTTCAACGACTGGCACGCCGCCATGGCCTACCTGGGAGCCGGGCGCCATGGCGACGTGGACCGCCTCATCGGCAGCTACCGCCAGGACACCCCGGCGGACACCGAGACGGTCCGCTGGGCGCGGGCGACGGGCCTGCCCCTGATCGAGGGCTTCGCGGCCTTCTGGCGGGGCGACTACGCGGCGGCCGTCGAGCGGCTCCACCCGGCGCGCTTCATCGCCAACACCTTCGGCGGCAGCCACGCCCAGCGCGACATCATCGACTGGACCCTCGCCGAAGCAGCCGTCCGCGGCGGCATGCGGGACGTGGCCGAGGCCCTGGCCCATGAGCGCCTGGCCGCCAAGCCGCACAGCTCCGTCAACCGGCGCCTGCTCGCCCGCGCCGGCGAGGCTGGATCGCAAACCAGCGCGGCAGCTTGAGGCCGGGACCGCATTGACCGAAGTCGGAGGACCGGCAGCGTTCCGTACCCAATGGGGTCGGGGCGTTGACCGGTCCGCGGCCTCCACGTCATCGCATCCGGATCGGCTCGGGGCCGAATAGCGGGATGCGGTCGACCAGGGCCTCCAGCATGATCAGCTCCTCGTCCTCATGGTTGACCATGGGAGCCAAGTCGAACAGCCGCCCGCCGTGCATGTCCGGGTCGGCGTAGAGCATGCGCGGGTCGTCGTGGTGGACCGTGTCGAGGGACTTGGTGTAGCTGATCGAGACCTTGGAGCGCAGCTCGGCCCGTCCGTAGCACAGGCACACGTAGTCGCGGTCCTCGTAGGTCTCCACGTAGGCGCCCGTGCCCCGGATGCCGATGGTGGCCACCGGCGTGTCGATGGTCAGGCGATCGTTCCCGAACACCGAGAGCAGCCGGCCCGAAATCACGGTCAGGACCCGCTCCACCGGACCCGCCTCGGGCAGCGTGATCTCGCCGTCGCCGCGCAGCAGGAAGGCGTCCTCGCCCACCACGAACACCGCCTCGGCATCCGGGCCCGTGGTCACCCGGTCGCCGGGGGCGATCTCGGCGCCGACGCCGACTGGAGATCCGTTGACCCGGGCCTCGCCGCGCAAGGCCTGCATGCCCGGCGGCACCATGGCGGCGAGGCGGCGGACCCACGCGGAGGTCAGGCCGAACGCGCCGACGCAGACAGCCCCGCGAATGACCGAGCGGCGGTCGATGGTCATGGTGTGCTCCATTCCCGTGTTGCCAATTTCATTCCGTGCGCCCCTCCTGCCCGTCGATCCTGCGCGCCACCGGCTGCAGGAGCTGCAGCGACACGAAGATGGGAAACTGGCTGACGGCGATGTAGAGCCACGTCAGGTCGGGCAGGACACCGCCCGTCCCCGCGATCATCAGGCCCATGTTCCGTTGCGACGTCATCATGCCCAGGGCCAGCGCCCGCTTGGCGCCGGCCCTGGCGAACACGGCCCAGGTGACCGCCACCAGGCCGGCGACCACGGCGAAGGCGACGGCGGTCAGGCCGAGGACCAGCAGCGGATCGGCGAGAAACCGGACTCCCACCTCCCCCATCACCGCGGCGATGAAGACGAACAGTAGGAGGATGTTGATGCCGTCGATCTCGTCGCGGCGCCGGGCGATGGCGGCGGGCCCGAAGATGCGCCGCAGGACCAGGCCCACGCAGGCGGACCCGGCCAGCACGCCGAACAGCGTCAGCCCGAGCGACAGGGACGACAACGACAGATCGAGCCCCATGGCCGATGCGATCAGCGGCGCCGAAAGCGGCGTCAACGCGGTGCTGGCGATCAGGACCGCCAGCACCAGCGTGGCGTCGAGTCCCAGAAGCGCCGCGAAGGCCGGGGTCGCCATCATGGGCGAGGTCACCGCCTGCAGCATCAGGCCCAGGTACAGACCGGGGTGGGTCGCCTCGACCCCGGCCGCCAGGCATCCGACGGCGACCAGCGCGGGGACCCCGGCGGTGGTCCATGCCGCGGCCGCCAGAACCAGGCCCGGCCGGCGCACATAGGACCGGAAGGCGTCGGCGTCCATGCGCAGGAAGGCGATGCACAGCAGGCCGAAGACGGCCTCGGTGAGGAAGGGCTTCAACAGGGCGCCCAGCGGCGGCACCGCAATGCCGATCACCACCGATGCGGCGATGGCGCGCGCCCGCAGGCGGCCCACCCAGGCAAGTGCAGCCATCGCCGTTCTCCCGCACTGTCCGGAGTTCCGCACCGAACGCGGTGCGCACGACCGGGGACAAACCTGCATGCCGCGATCCGATCAGGCGTCGCGGCGCCCGGGATCATACCCGAAGGGGACGTCGACGGCGATCACGTGACGGTGAAGTCGGCGGTCACCAGCGCCTGGTCGTCGACCACGGCGAGGAGGGACAACTCCCCCTGCTCCACCGCGTGGGGCGCGACCCCGTTCTCCTCGTAGTGGTAGAGGCCGGTATCGCCCCCGGTGGAGCTGAGGGCGATGAGGCCGTCGGCGCCGTCGCCGGCAGCGGACAGGCTGGCGTTGATGGCGGCCAGCACGGCGGCGAAGTCGCCCGCGGTCAGGTCGGCATCGCCGACACCCGCCGCGGACGTGAGCAGCAGCGCCTCATGGGTGGACTGGAAGTCCGCCGCCGTGTCCACGGCCCAGGCCAGGGTCCCGCTCCCGTCCAGGTCGTCGATGGCGGCGGCCAGGGCCTCGGCGATGGCGATCCGGTCGGTGCCGCCGACGAAGTCGGTGACGCGGTCGAACCCGGTGTTGCCACCGGCGGCGGCGCCGTCGGTGGCAGCCGTGTAGTGGAAGGTGTCGGCCCCGGTCCCGCCGCTCATGGTGTCGCCGCCGGCGCCGCCGATGAGCACGTCGTCGTCGGCCGATCCGGAAAGGACGTCGTCGCCTTCGCCGCCCCGGATGAGGTCGTTGCCGGCACCGCCGGTCAACATATCGGCGCCGCCGGCGCCCGCACCGACGTCGAACGATCCGCTGAACGTCATCGCGCCCCCGAGGATGGGCGGCACGTCGGTGAGCCTCTCCAGTTGGTCGGCGGCAACGAAGAGCGATCCGCTGTCGGGGTCCATGGTGCCGGTATCCACATCGTAGCCGGTCCACCGGTAGACCGAATTGGTGGTGCTTTCGGCGATGTAGAAGTTGTGGGCGTCGTCGAAAGCGATGCCGCCTTCGAGATCCACGCCGTCGTCGACGACGGCTTTCAGGTTCTTATCCGACAGAAAGACCGAGACCTCGCCCCGGTCTGCGCCCGACGTCGGGATGCGGTAGATGGTGTTGGCGTTGAAATCGTCGGCGACCAGAAGGTCGCCGTTGGGCGCGATCACGGAGAACACGTCCAGGTCGTTGAATCCGGGATCACTGCTCAGGACACCCGGCGTGCCGGTGGCCGGATCGACCTCAAGCACCGCGTCGGTGCCGTCCGACGCGATGTAGATGGTGCCGTCCAACCCGGTCACCACGCCGCCGGCGAGTTCGACCCCGAGGATGCCGGGCAGAGCTTCGAACTCGCTCCGGGTCACCACCTGCTCCACGGCGCCGGTGCCGGGATCAATGCGCAGCAGAGAATCGCTGGCGTCGTCGGCCAGGTAGAGGTTCCCGTCGCGACCGAAGGTCAGGGACTTGGGTTCCGCAAATTCGTGGTCGGTGGCATCTTTGATGTTCCGGGCCGTTGCCACCACCTCGAGCATCCCCCCGTCGGCGGGCTTTCTCAGGACGGACTGGGACTGGGCGTCGGAGAAATAGACGTCGCCGAGGAAGTCGACCGCGACGCCGCGGTCGTTCATGTGGGCGCCGGACAGCCCGGTCGCCGTCGCGATCTCCGCCTCGGTCACCAGGACCTCGGCCGTTCCGTCGGACTCGAGGCGGAAGACCGTATCCTGTTCGAGAAGATACAGGGCCGCCGGCGCGGCGAGGTCGCCGATGATCACGTCGTCGCCGTCGCCGCCCTCGACGACGTCCTCGCCGCCGCCGCCGGTGAGCAGGTCGCCGCCCCCGCCGCCGGTCAACGAGTTGGCGCCACCGTCGCCGATGATGGCGTCGTCGCCCGGCGATCCGACCACGTTCTCGATGTCGAACAGGAAGTCGAAATCGATGTCGGGCCCGGTGGCGGTGCCGGTCTCCAGGCTGACCACCACGCCGCCGGCGGCGCTGGTGAAGGTCACGGTGTCCGATCCCTCGTCGCCGAAATAGAAATCGTCGCCGGCGCCGGTGCCGCCGACGAAGGTGTCGTCGCCGGACCCGCCGTTGACGATGTCGTTGCCGTCGCCGCCGATCAGGGTGTCGTCGCCGGGACCGCCATCGATGAAGTCGTCCCCACCGCCGCCGTCGATGAGATCGTCGCCGCCGCCACCCTCGATGAAGTCGTTTCCGCCGCCGCCGTCGATGACATCGTTGCCCCCGCCGCCGACCAGGACGCTGTCGGCGGGGTCGAACAGGCCCGTGGCCACGTCGTAGTGTCCGTCGGCGAACCGCAGCCGCTCGATGCCCGACAGGTCGTCACGGCCGTCGTTTCCGTCGCCGCCGTCGGTGTCGGTGACCGCCTCGACCTCCCCGCCCCCGCCGAGATCGAGGTCGTAATCGTCGAACAGGCCGCTGAAGGACGCCGTGTCGAAACCGTCGCCGCCAACCAGGGTGTCGTCGCCGCTGCCCCCGATCAGGGTGTCGTCGCCGCCACGGCCGTCGATGAAGTCCCGGCCGCCGCCGCCGTCGAGGGTGTCGTCGCCGGGGCCACCGGTGATGGTGTCGATGCCGTCACCGGCGGCCAAGGTGGGCGCCGGGTCGGTTTCGCCCTCCGCTTCGACGCCCGGGTCCGTGTCCGACCCGGCGGGTCTGATGACAACCAGATCGACAACGGTATCGAGGGTTGGCCCGCCCTGGCCGGGGCCCGGATCCTGGCCGAGCAGGGCCTCGAAGAATTCCTCGATGGCGTCGCCGCCCTCCGCGCCCGTATCGCCGCCGGTGCCCGCGGCCGTTTCGAAGTCCTCCAGGCCGTCGGCCAAGGCCGCGTCGTCACCGTCGTCGTCTCCCTGAGTGCCGTAGTCGTTGCCGGTGCCCATCCACGTGGGCAGGACCGACAGCGAACCGCCGAACATTTCGACGATATCGGCGACCGTCACCTGGAACACCTGCGACGGCGCCAGGCCCAGCCCCGAGACCATCACTGCGTGATCCGCCAGGTTGAGGGTGCGGTATCCGGACGGCGTGTGCACCACCACCTCGCCCACGGTGCCGTCCTGCTCCTGCATCAGGACCACCATCAGGTTGCGGCCGTCGAGGAAGCTGGTCCCCATCTGGGTGCCGCGGATACCGATGGTCGCCACCGGTGTCGAGATCACCATGGCATCGGGGTTGGTCTTGGCCACCTCGCCGCTGACGAAGGTGAATACCCCCTCCACCACCGACAAGGCCAGGGAGGCAGAGGCGGCCGGATTGCCGGGGTCGTAGACCATCTCGTCCAGGACCATGCGTCCGTTCTCGGCCATGGAGAAGGTGGAGGCGTCGGCCAGCACGATGCCGATGGCGGCGCCGGGCCCCGATTCCAGGACGTCGCCCTGGTACACCGGATCGCCCACCGTCAGCTCGACCCGGGTGCCGTCGGTGCGGAGGGCGATGACCGTCCCCTCCACGTTGTCCACTTCGCCGATGGACGCGGCCACTTGCGCCGGCCCCGCCTGCGCCAACTGCCCCGGCGCCGCCGGGCCGGCCAGGCGCGCCGCCAGGGCGCCGGAGATGACGGCACCGCCGGACCCCACCAGATCGGGCGCGCCGTCATGGGCGAAGAAGTCGCGCACCACCACCTGCGCGCCGTCGGGCGCGGTCAGCACCAAGTCCGTACCGGCGCGATGGTATTCGGCGGCGGTCGGGGAGACCGGCTCAGGCAGGACCACCGGGGCGCCCTCACTCGCCTCGATCACGGTGGTGTCGGTCAACGTGCCCGCCGCGGTCGGGGTCCCTGCCATGCTCCCCTCACGACATGACAATGCGAAGCCGCTCCCCGGAGACACCGGGGTTCAAGTGTCGAACGCCCCCCGAGCAGCCGCTGCCCTCAGGCCCGATCGTACAGTGGATCGCCCGTCGACCAAATCAACCGCTGCTCGGCCTGCAAATTAAGCAAAATTTGTGCCATTTCAAGGACTTTGGTGATTTCAAACGGGTTATTATGGTGGCCCCCGATAGGCAACACAAGAACACGCCGAAACCTGTAAAGCGCTCCGACAGCGGGTGGGTGCGCGCCCGTTATCACGTCATGGCCACGGGACGACCTCGACGGAAGCAGACCCCTGACGCCGCGCTCCGGCCGGGCGGTTCAATCCCTGTCGGAGGCGTCCTGGCCGGCCAGGGGCGTCCCGGCCAGGTTGGCCCCCGCCAGGTCGGCGTCGGAGAAATCGACCAGGGTGACCTTGGCGCCGCCCAGATTGGCGTCGGCGAAGCGGGTCGGCCGCTTCTGCTTGGCGTTGCCGCCGTGGCCCAGCTCGACGGCCTCGACGCGGGCGTAGGACAACCGGGCCTCGCGCAGGTCGGCGCCGCTGAAGTCGGCGCCCGCCAGGTTGGCATATTCCAGGTTGGCGCCCGTCAGCCGGGCCCGCCGCAAGTCGGCGAGAATGAGGATGGCGCTGGATAGATCCGCGTCCGAGAAATCGCACTCCGCGAGGTTCGCCGCACTCAGATTGATGCCGGACAGCTCGGCCTTCTTGAACTCCGCCCCCGCCAGCTCGGCCCGCCGCCCCTCCTTGCCGCCCGAGGCGACCCAAAGGGCATGGTCGCGCAGCGCATTCTGGATCTCCCGCTTCAGGTCCCGGGCGCCCAGATTGACGTGCGCATCGCGGAGGTCGGAGTTGACCAGCTCGGCACCGAGCAGGATGGCGCCCCGCAGGTCGGCGCCGCGCAGCACGGCGTTCTTGAGGTTGGCGTTCTCCAGGTTGGCGCCGGCCAGGTCGGCGTGCAGCAGGTCGGCGGACTCGAGAATGGCGCGGCGCAGGTCGGCGCCGTGCAGATCGACGTGTCCCATGGAGGCGTCGCCGAGGGACGCATCCGACAGGTCGGCGAACGGGAGCTGCGCCCGATCCATGTTGGAGCGGTCGAGGGTGGCGCCCGACAGGTTGGCCGCGTTCGTGGCCTCGCCCGAGGCCAGGATGGTGCCCGGTTTCAGGTTGGCCCGGGTCAGGTTGACGCCGATCATGTTGGCGCCGCACATGCGGACGCCGCGCAGGTCGGCGCCCTCGAAGTTGGCGCCCAGGAGGTCGGCGTCGTCGAACGTCGCGCCATAGAGGTCGGCCTCCCGGAAGTCGGCCTTGCGCAGGATGCTGCGGCCGAAATCGGCGCCGGCGAGGACCGCGTCCCGGAGGACGACCCCGGAGAGCTGCAGATCGCACAGCTTGGCTCCGCGCAGGTCGGCGCGCTGGCCGCCGGACCGCCGCTCGGCATAGCGGCGGTGCTTCTGCAGCACGGTGATCAACTCCTGGGTGCCGACCACGGCGGACCTCTTTCGGTCGAAAAGCCGAACCAATATATCGACCGAGAGTTTGCCACACCGTGGAGGCGTTGGGAATGCCGGGCATGCCGCCCGGCGCCCGTCCGCGGGCGAGATTTCAGATTCCCTGGCCGAACCAGGGGGCGTTGTGGATGCCGCACTCGGTCTTTTCGCTCCCCGCCCAGCGGCCGGCGCGCAGGTCCTCGCCGGGCGCCGTGGGCCGGGTGCACGGGTGGCAGCCGATGGAGGTGAAGCCCAGGCCCTCGAGGGGATGGCGGGGCAGGCCGCGGTCGGCGAAGCGGGCGAGGATGCGCGCGCGCGACCACCCGGCCAGCGGGTTGACCTTGATGCGCCCGGCGTGATCGGTCTCGAACACGGGCAGGGCTCCGCGCTCGCCGCCGTGGAACCGTTTGCGCCCGGTGAACACGGCTTCGAAGGGCGCGAGCGCCTTTTCCAGGGGCAGGACCTTGCGCAACTGGCAGCACAGCTCCGGGTTCTCCTTTCGCAAACCATCGTCCGGGTCATAGGTCGCCAGATGCTCGGGGTCCGGCCGGACCGCGCGCACGTCGGTGAGGCCGAGCCGGTCCGCGAGGGCGTCCCGATAGGCCAGGGTCTCGGGAAACAGCAGGCCGGTCTCCAGCATGATCACGGGCGTCGCCGGGTCGGCCGCGGCGACCATGTCGAGCAGCACCGCCGCCTCGGCCCCGAACGACGACGTGACGGCGATGCGCCCGCGGAGCACGTCGCGCACCAGCACCCGGACCAGGTCCGGCGCGTCCAGGTGGCCGAACGCGGCATCGAGCGCCTCGGCGCGGGTCCGTCCGTCCCGGTCTCGGGTCGCAGCCGCCGCGGTCATGCCGGAATCCCCACCATCGTGCGGACCGCCAGGGCGCGTTCGACGGCCGCCTCCGCGGCCTCGATCCAGGCGTCCACGGCGCCGCCGAGGGCGGCCAGTGAGTCGTCGTCCGCAGCGGCGTCGCGGGCGGCCAGCGCCGCCTCGTAGGCACCGGCCAGCGCGGCGTCGCCGCCGATGTGGCCGCGCAGGGTCTCGTGCAGGTCATCGGGCGAGCGGGCGGTGATGCCGCGCACCAGGAGGATCCGGCGGCCGGCCCAGCCGATGGCCTCCGCCGCCGCCGTCCGCGCCCCCTCCGGGTTGCCGACGGCCCGGTAGCGGTCCATGTCGGCATGGGCGGTGCGGGCCAGGTCGCCGAGGAATTCGCCCACCACCACCGGCTGGCCGCATTCGCCGGCGGCGGTGACAGGCGGGAAGAACGGCCCCGTCTCGCCCCAGTCCACATGGAGATCGGACACCCGGGGCGCGTCCGCGGCGACCACCGAATGGACCAACGCCGTCACCGCGTCTTCGCCGATGCGCTCGGCCCAGGCGCGCACCGTCTCGCCGGGGGCGCGCTGCTCGTCGTAGGCGCGGACCACCGCCGCCAGCACCGCCTTGGCGTGGGCGGCCGGGAACTCGGGTCCGGCGATGGCGATGGCGCCGGGACGGGTGCCGTCGCCGCCCAGGTGGAGCTGGTAGTGGGGCGCGATGCGGCCGTCGATCTTCTTGGCCAGGCCGTGCAGGCCCACGTCGCCGACGTGGTGCTGGCCGCACGAGTTGGGGCAGCCGGAGATGCGCACCCGCAGCTCGGGACGGTCGGCCAGCGCCGGTGCGTCGTCCAGGATGGCGGTGGCCAGGGCGTGGGAGTTGGTGATGCCGATGGGGCAGGTGTGGGTGCCCGGGCAGGCGGCCACGTTGCCCAGCCCGGTGTCGCGCTCCGCCACGTCGAGACCGAGGGCGCGCACCCCGGCGACGAACGGCGCCACCCGATCAGCGGCCAGACCGACGGCGATGATGTTCTGGTCGCGGGTGAGGCGGAAGCCGCTCGCCCCATAAATCTCGGCCAGGTCGGTCAGGCGCTCCAGGCGGTCCGAGTCCAGATTGCCCAGAGGCGGCCGAATGACCACGGCGGTGGCCCCGTCGTGCTGGGCGACAATGGCGCCGGGCAGGGGCGGCGGCGCGGCCTCCGCCGTCGGCTCCCGCCACGCCAAGGGCCGCCAGGGACGGCGCGGCAGGGGCCTGGCGGTCTCGAAGGCCTCGCGGAACAGGCGGACGAACTCGGCCTCGCCGAAACGCTCGACCAGGAACTTGAGCCGCGACGCCATCTTCTTCTTGCGGTTGGAATACCTCTGATGAAGCCGCGCCGCCGCCTCCTGGACGGCAGGCAGCTCGTCCTCGGTGACGAAGTCGAGCACCGGCACGGCCGACAGGGGCTTGGCGCCGAGGCCGCCGCCGGCGACGACGCGGAACCCCGGCCGGCCGTCCTTCACCGTGGCGATGAAACCGAGATCGTCGATGGCCGTGAGCCCGCAGTCGTGGCCGCAGCCGGAGACGGCAGTCTTGAACTTGCGCGGCATGTGCTGGACCAGGGGGTGGCGCAGCCACGCGGTGGCCAGGCGCTCGGCCACGGCGCCCGCGTCCACGTGCTCGTGGGGGCAGACACCGGCCAGCGGGCAGGCGGTGGTGTTGCGCAGCGTGTTGCCGGCGGCCTCGCGGGTGGTCACGCCGCCCAGGGCCAGGGCCTCGAGCAGCCCGGCGGTGGCCTCCAGGGTGACGAAGTAGAGCTGGATGTCCTGGCGCGTGGTGATGTGCGCATCGCCGCCACAATAGCGCCGGTTGGCGGCGGCGATGGTCCGCGCCTGGTCGAAGCTCAGGCGGCCGCCGGGGATCTTGGCCCGCACCATGTGCATGCCGGGCTGCTTCTGGGCATAGACCCCGTTGCGCAGGCGGAAGGTGGTCCAGCGGCCGTCGTCCCAGGTCCCGCGCCGGTAGGCGGCCAGGGCCGCGGCATAGTCGCGGGCATCGTCGACGCGGACCAGGGGCTCGGGTGCCTCCGGCACCGGCGGGGCGGCGTCCGGCGTCGTGGCCGGGGCGGACCCGCCGCCGTCGGGATCGGTGAGCGGGAAGGGGGAATCGAACATGGGGCCCTCGGCGCAGGAGTGAACGAACTGAGGATTTCCGACAAAATAAGTGACGGATATTCTGATTTATGCAATATGATACCGACGAATCGGGAAATTGTTTCGAAATCACATGGGAGAGGTGAACGGGTGGCGGGCAAACGCGGCGCCGGTGGACCGGCGTCAAGCCTCGATCAGGCCGACATCCGGATCCTGCGCCTGCTGCAGGTGGACGCGGCCCAGCCCCTGGAGCGACTCGCTGCCAAGGTGGGCCTGTCCAAGACGGCGGTGTGGAACCGGATTCAACGCCTGCAGCAGGACGGCGTGATCGTCCGCCAGGCGGCGGTGGTGGACGCGCACAAGGTCGGGCTGGCGGAGACCTTCTTCGTCGCCATCAAGACCGCCCGGCACAACGCGGCCTGGTTCGAATCACTCCAGGCCATCGTCGCCGAGCTGCCGGAGATCACCGAGGCCCACCGCCTGGCCGGCGACATCGACTACCTGCTCAAGGTGCAGGTGGCCTCGACCCGCGACTTCGACGACTTCTACAAGCGCCTGGTCTCGCGCATCGACCTGTTCGACGTCACCTCGCGGCTGTCCATGGAGGTGCTGAAGCACGAGACCGCCCTGCCCCTCGGTGATACGGCGGACTGAGCGCCGGCACCCAGGGGCGTCGCCGGTCCGGCGCGGCGACCCCGGCCGGGCGCGGGCAGGCCCATGAGGGCGGGCCACGCCGGCCTGCGCGGCTGTCTCCCGGCCCTGACGTCCCCGTCTCATGCTGGGCAGGCGCGCAGCGCCGCATCGAAGGATCGCAAGCGCCCTGAACGGCGGCCATCCAAGGCAACCGATACGGATGACCAGCCCGAACCGCTCGTCACACGGATCTCAATTGTTTCTCTCTGACCAGGAAATGAGGGATTTCCTCGGCCATATCAAAATATACGTCTTGGGAAGATATTTGCCCTCTTCGAACAGGCGGCGTCTTGTTTGGGATCGGGCAAACGGGCCACCGGTCTTGTCCGGCCCGATATAGAAGACATCGGCGCCGTTGTCCTGCGGCATCTTGCGGATATATGCCAAGTTCGGACTGACCTCCTCCAGCGCCGGATCACAGAACCAACTTGCTCGAAAGACACCTTTCGTTTCCGGATGGTACTTGAGCATTTCTGCCAAGCAACGATATGCGTGCTCCCAACCGTCCGGGTTGAAATCCTGGACCATTCTGAGGTGTGTATGAATTTGGAAATATCTGCTGTTTCCAGGTCCGACGAATATCAAGAAGTGGGCAACGTCAAGGAACTGACGCACTCCATTAGAGAACAACACGGATCGTGAGAACCCGCAATTTCGTTCGACGACCCCAGGACCGATAGGGAAGATGTTCTCTCGACACAACGCAAAATCTTTGTGGAAGATATCACTGTCGTTGTCGTAATTCCCGAAATCAAAATCAGAAACCTCGTCGAGGATACGAGAAAAATTCAAGTAATATTGCCCTCTTACACAAGAAGGGTAATTTTCTCCCCTATTTCGTATAAGAAACCGCTCCATCAATTCCAACATGGTGGCTCTATTCAATATCTCTAATTGTTCTTTTCCATGCTCGTCTATTATGCGCTTCCATAGACCGGCCACCTGAGGCGTGAACGTGGTATATGGTTGATCAAGCGGCATCTGATCCAGGAGGGCCATGTAGGGGCTCAAGGGGAAGGTCTGGAACAGCCGCGGGCAATCGGACATGAGCTTGGCTTTCGTCCTCCGCAAACGCTCGAGGTCGACGGTCTCGGAACGCGGATCCTTGGTCATGGCTTGATCAGGTGGTCGGCGTGTTCGGGCAGGAGGATCCGCCGCCATCATTGCTCCCTTGGCGAGCCGAAACCCGTCCGCCGGGGGCGAGGTCCAGCCCCGCAGACGGGATAACCGCTTCGACACGCTCGAAATTATTGCCCGCGGTCGGAAAGAAGGCAACCTGCCATTGCCCCGGGTGAACGGCCCGACGACCGGGACCGCCGGCACGGACGTCCACCCCGGCTCGGGACGAGGCGGGCGGACCGCGGAAACGGCGGCGACGCGCGGTCAGTGGTCGCCGGTGCCGCCGAAGTGGAACCGGGCGCCGCCGCGGATGCCGGTCGGCCAGCGTTCGGTGACCGTCTTCAGCCGGGTGAAGAACTGGATGCCCTCGGGCCCGTAGATGGGGCTGCCGCCGAACAGCGAGCGCTTCCAGCCGCCGAAGCCGTGGTAGGCCACCGGCACCGGGATGGCCACGTTGATGCCGACCATGCCCACCTGTATGCGGTCGGCGAACTCGCGGGCCGAGTCCCCGTCGCGGGTGAAGATGGCGACGCCGTTGGCATACTCGTGGCCGTGCACCAGATCCACCGCCGCCTCGAAATCGGCGGCCCGCACGGTGCTCAGCACCGGCCCGAAGATCTCGTCGCGATAGAGCCGCATGTCCGGGGTCACCCGGTCGAACAGGGAGCCGCCCAGGAAGAACCCGTTCTCGTAGCCCTGCAGGGTGAATCCGCGGCCGTCGACCAACAGCTCCGCGCCTTCGGCGACGCCCAGGTCGATGTAGCCCTTGACCTTGTCGTAGTGGGCCCGGGTGACCAGCGGGCCCATCTGGGCCGCCGGGTCGGTGTAGGGGCCGATCTTCAGGGACTCGACACGGGGGGCGAGCCGGGAGACCAAGGCATCCGCCGTCCCCTCGCCGACGGGAACGGCGACCGCCACCGCCATGCAGCGCTCCCCGGCCGAGCCGTAGGCGGCCCCCATCAGCGCGTCGACCGCCGTGTCCATGTCGGCGTCGGGCATGATGACCATATGATTCTTGGCCCCGCCCAGGGCCTGCACCCGTTTGCCGTGGGCGGCGCCGGTCGCGTAGATGTACTCGGCCACCGGCGTCGAGCCGACGAAGCTGACCGACGCCACGTCGGGATGGGTGAGCAGGGCGTCCACCGCCTCCTTGTCGCCGTGCACCACGTTGAGCACCCCGTCGGGGAAGCCGGCCTCGCGGAACAGCTCGCAGACGAACAGGGACGCCGACGGGTCCCGCTCCGACGGCTTGAGGACGAAGGTGTTCCCGCAGGCGATGGCGTTGGGGTACATCCACATGGGCACCATGGCCGGGAAGTTGAACGGCGTGATGCCGGCGCACACGCCGATGGGCTGGCGCAGGGTGTAGAGGTCGATGTGCGGCCCCACGTTGCGCGAGTGGTCGCCCTTGAGCAGCTCGGGGATGCCGCAGGCATACTCCACGTTCTCGATACCGCGCAGGACCTCGCCCATGGCGTCGTCGAGGACCTTGCCGTGCTCGGCGCCGATGACGCGGGCGAGCTCGTCCTTGTGCGCGTCGAGCAGGGCCCGGAACGCCATCATCAGGCGGGCCCGCTCAAGCGGCGGCGTGTCGGCCCAGGCGGGCAAGGCGGCCCTGGCGGCGGCGACCGCCTCGGCCACCTCGGCGGCCGAGGACAGGCCGACGGTGCCGGTCCGCTCCCCCGTCGCCGGGTTGTAGACGGGCGCCGTGCGGCCGCTGGTGGAGGCCACCAGACGCCCGTTGATGACGTTCGGGATTTGTGCGGTCATCGGCTCCGTCCTGCTCGGGGACCGCCCGGTCCGGGCGGGTCCGTTCGGTGTCACGCAATTCCGGACGTCTTCGCGGTCTTTTCGCCCTTCACCCACCAGTCGTGCATGGCGCGGAACATGGGCTGCAAGTCCATCGCCCGCTCCGTCGCCGAATACTCCACCCGTGGCGGCACTTCGGGATAGACCTTGCGGGAGACCAGGCCGTCCCGCTCCAGGGCGCGGAGCTGATTGGTCAGCATGGTCTGGGTGACGCCGTCGATGGACCGGCGCAGTTCGCTGAACCGCTTGGTGCCGTGGAAGATCAGGATCTGGAGGATGATCAGCTTCCACTTGCCGCCGATGAGCTGGGCGATGTCCGGCATGGGGCAAAGGCCCCCGGCGCTCGCCGCTGCCGGCCGCCGCATGCGCCGTCCAGCTTTGGCGATATCACCCATCTTGAACTCCCGAGACCCCTTTCCCGCGCACCAATAGTATCATTTTTCATACTACATACGAAAAAACTGCCTTCCTGCAGGACCATACCATGAGCCGGCGGAACTACCGGAGGACCATTACCGTCGCCTCGTCCCCCGGGGACGCCTACCAAGCCGGCTTCCCACAGCTCCTACACCACGCGGGCGGACGTAAACGACTACAGCCCGGATCATCGAATCCACCGCCAGTGCCCGATCCCGCGGTTATCCGAAAACCAAAAGTGAATACAACCTCAAATTGCGTTCTTCGAAAGTGGCGGCAATCCTAAAACCATATATTTTTCGAATCTAAAGAGGCCGGCGTCCTCTCTATCGACAACCTCCGAGCAGCAGAGATACTATTTTCGAGCTAACAGCACTCGCCTGAGGGTTTAGTGACAACGGGGGAGGGCTTGGAGGTGTTGCAGGGGGACACGCACACGCTTCAGGTTGGGCTCTTCAGCGATGGAGAACCGGGATTCGCAGCCGAGATACGCAGCGCGCTCAGCGCGGCATGGGTCAACTTGGTGGGGACCAAAGACCTGGCCCGCCTCGAGCGTTTCGATCTCTGTATCCTGACGGGAAACGGCTGCAGGTTGCGCAAGCGGCTGATCGATCTGGGCACCTCTGCCGCACGAACGCTTGTCGTCGCGTCCATGTCGGACGCGGTGGAAGCGGCCCCCGACATGATCGCAGGCGACGTGCTCGTCTGGCCGGGAAAGCCGAAGGAGCTGGAGTATCGGCTGCAGCGGCTGGCCAGGGTCAACCTGATCCAACGCGAGGTCTTCGCCGAGATCGCGGAACCAAACCTGATCGGCCGCTCGGCGAACTTTCGCCAATGCTGCGCGTTGCTGCGTGCGTTCGCGCCGAGCCATCTGCCGGTCCTCTTGGAGGGAGAAACCGGCACGGGCAAGGAACTCGCGGCTCGCGCACTGCATTATCTCAGCGACCGGCGGGATGCGCCGTTCGTGCCGGTCAACTGCGGCGCCCTGTCGGACACGCTTTTCGAGAACGAGCTGTTCGGCCATCGGGCCGGCGCCTACACCGACGCCAAGTCGTCCGCCGAGGGACTGGTCGCGCAGGCGGAAGGGGGCACGCTGTTCCTCGACGAAATCGAGGCGCTGTCGCCGCATGGCCAGGTCTCTCTCCTGCGGTTCCTGGAAAACCACGAGTACCGCTCGGTCGGCGGCGGCGAGGTGCGCCACGCGAACGTGCGCATCATCGCCGCGAGCAACGCGCCGCTGCTTCGCGAAGCCGAGTCCGGCCGGTTTCGGCACGACCTGTACTACCGACTGGCGGTCTGTCAGATCATGATGCCCGCACTTCGCGACCGCCCGGGAGATGCGCGCCTTCTGGCCACCGTGTTCGCCCGCCGCATCAACGACCGGCAGAGCCAAAGGACCTACCGCCTGTCGGAGGAGAAGCTGGCGTGGATCGACCGACAGCCCTGGCCGGGGAACGTGCGGGAGCTTGAGAACTTCGTCGAACGGGACGCGCTGATGGGGCGCACCCGCCCGCTGCCCTCCGAGTGGCAGAAGGCGGCGGCGTCCTCACAGCGCGCGGCGACGGCAGCCGTGGAGCCGTTCAGCCTGTCGAAACGGCAGGCGATCGAGGCCTTCGAAACGGCGTACATCGAACGCGTGATGTATCAGGCGGAAGGCAACGTTTCCTTGGCAGCGCGCATTGCCGGCAAGGAACGCCGAACCTTCGGACGGCTTCTCAAGAAGCACGACTTCGACACCAGCCGGTTCAGGTCGCGCCGGATCTGAGTCCGACACCGCCGAGGGGTAATGGCACCCCGATGGGGCCTCGCTCACTTTGCAAGCGCTTTAGCGGCCATTGCCTTGCTTCCCCAATAGTCCGGGGAAGCGGTTCTGACCGGCTCGGCCCCATCGGATACTCAACCGTTGCCGCGCCTCATCGCCCTTGTGCCGCGTGAACAAATCCCGTGGGGCACGTGAAGGCAGGTGCCGCTTTTTTCGGATTACCCTGGCCGGTTGCGGGACTCGCTCACGAGACTCTTCTCGCACTCTACGAAGAACCCAACTCCGTTCCAGTTGTCCGCTTACTAACGCACCCATCACGATAGGACTTGCCCCGTTCACCGGTCCACAAGGACGGAGACCGTGTGGTCCCAAATGATCGTGCCAGGTAAGCAAAAACCCTGACACAGCGCGCCCATCAACGGGCTCTGCACGGCAGAGGTGCCTCTAGCCGACTTGATTCTAGGCTCATGCGGCGGGCCTTGCAAGGAGGTCGCGCGCCCGTGCCGCGTAGTCGCCTCCCTCTTCCGTCACCTCCTTCAATACGCGGTTCCCCTGCCTGTCTCGGCCGAGTTCGCGGAGAGCGAGCCCGTGATAGAACCGCAGCCGGTCCGAAGCCGCGCCGCCGGACTCCGTCAGCCTCTCGATATGCTGCAGCGCTTCGGCCGCCGCCCCGACCGACAGACAGAGCACCGCGAGATCGAGCCGTGTCTCCGCCGCGTCCGGGTCGGCCTCCAGCACTTCGCGGAATGCGCGTCCCGCGGCCAGCCGATCGCCGAAGGCAAGCTCGACGAGGCCGAGATGACGCAGCGCCACGGTGTCCTTGCGGTCGAGTCCGAGGGCCGTCCGCAAGGCCGCTCGCGCTTGCGACAGGTCCCTCCGGATGTAGAGGATGACGCCGAGCTGGGTCCAGGCGGGCGCGTGGCCGGGGGCGAGCGTGGTGGCGACGCCCAGGATGTCGACCGCCTCGTCGTGTCGGTCCTGCAGAGAGAGGGCGGTCGCCAGACGGACAAGAAGCTGCGGGTTCTCGGGCTCGGCCTCCAGCGCCATGCGCCATGCGTCCGCGGCGCCCACGGCATCGCCCAGGAGAAGGCGGACGCGTCCCATGTTGTCCCAGGCTTGGGCGCTTTCCGGTGCGAGTGTCACGGCCGTCTCCAGGTGCTGCCGCGCGCCATCGACATTGCCCACGGCGGCGAGGGCCTGACCGAGATTCCCATGCGCCCCGGCGTGATCGGGATCGAGGGTCACCGCGCGCGCCAGATGCTCGATGGCGTCCCGCCACCGCCCGGCCTGGGCGAGCAGGAAGCCGAGATTGTTGTGCGCGGTGGCGTTCTTCGGGTTCAGCGCGATCGCTTCTCCATACGCGTCCAGCGCCTCGGCGAAGTTGCCGGAAAGGTGCAGCTGCACGGCCCGGTCGTTGGCTTCGCGTGCGGCGTCGGCCTTGGTGGAGCGCTTCCGCTTGGTGGTGCCGTTCTGCTTGCTCATCATGCGATCCTCGCGATCAGTCCCTTCAGCATCTGGCCGGTGTCGACCGGCGGGATGTCGAACTCGACGTCGTCGAGCGAGATGTCGAACGGCTCGCCCTCATGGTAGTGAATCGGCAGGCAGATGCCGAAACGGTAGTCGGAGCCGAACTTGAACGAGGCGAACTCCCAGCGCTCGTCGTAGACGCTGAAGCCCAGGGCCCGCACGCTCACGTAGCCGGACAGGTCGAAGGTGAAGGCGGGCTGGGCGTGGATCGAGACATGGGCCTTGATGTCGAGCCCGGTCGTCGGCATCCAGTCGAGATGCACGCCGGCTTCGGCCGCGCCCTCGATGCCGAGCGCGCCGCCGATCTCCAGGCCGCCGGTGGCGCTGGCCCCGGTGATACCGAGTCCGATGCCGGCACGGACCGCGAGCCGCAGGCCGGCGTCGGCGGGCACCGACAGATGGGCGTCGCCGGTGACGTGGGTCCTCTCCTCATGGGCCGGGTTGTACTCGACCCCGATGCGCGCCTTGTCGATGACGCCGGGTCCGATCCCGGCCATGGCGCTCAGTCCGCCGCCCACCTCGGCGACGATGCCGGGGATGATGGGCGCCTGCACCGCGATGTTGAAGATCGACTTGTTGATCTCGCGCCGCGGGAAGATCTCGAACGTGCTGGGCAGGGCGATCTCGCCGGTCACGGTGACCTCGCCGTCCGGCGCGAAGGCGACGCCGGCGGTGCCTTGCAGCCACGGAGCGATCTGGATGGTGAGCTGTCCGCCGCCGAAGAAGATGAGCGTCCTGCCCGGCTCACCGGTCGGCTTGCCCTCCGTATCCAGGGCGCGGTTGGTGGCGCCGGCGCGCACCGTGCCGTCGAGCATGCCGCGCGCGTAGCGCGCTTCCGCGTCCATGGTGATCGCGCCGTCCTCGTAGGCGACGCGCAGCTTGGAGTCGAACCCGGGGATTTCGGGCTCCGCCTCGCCCGTGGCGGCGACGGAGAACCCCTTGCCGTCCGGCCGCTCCCGCAACTCCGCCTCGACGGAGCCGCCGCGGATGCCCGGGATGTCGTTGCTCAGGTTGAAGCGGCCGCCGATGGAAAGCCCGTCCTCGTCGGTGTGGGTGACGCGCAACGTGCCGCTTTCCACGCCCGGGATGTCGAGCTGCGCGTCGCCGGAGGCGGTGAAGCCCGTGCTTTCCGAATAGTCCGCGTCGATGGTCGCCCGGCGGATGCCGGGGACCTTGCCGCGCGGCACGGTGACGGTGCCGCCGATGCCCCATTCGCCCTTCTCGTAGCGGAAGCGGATCTTGGCGTCGGCGCCGCGGCCGAAGATGCGGTCGTCGAAATCGAAGGTGCCGAGGACCCGGATGCCGCGCTGCCTGTGATAGGACGCCTTCGCCGTGCCCTCGCCCAGCCGGTCGATGCCGTAGTCGATGTCGCCCTGGATGCCGAACCCGCCGGTGCCGTCGGAGATGGTGATGCTGCTGCCCTTGATCTTGAAGGGCGGCGGGACCTTGACCTCGTCGATCAGGAAGGTCTTGGAGAAGGTGAGCTCGTCGCCCAGGAGCGCGAAATCGATCGTCGCGTCCTCGAAGATCGACATCGAAGGGACGATCCGTCCGGTGACGGCGAGCCCGGGCTCCTGAAGGTCCACGCTGTCGACCTGGATGGGGCTCGAGTTTTTGTGCTGCACCCCCCCGTCCTGCGACTCCTTCGCGTCGCGGCGGCCCGCCTCGCGTCCCAGCCCGATGAGCGTTTCCGTCCGCCCCTTCTCGAAAAAACCGAGCTTGCGAGAGCCGTGGAGCGACTTGATCAGGACCGGGCCGGATTTCTCCATTGGCTTGAATTTCTTATGGTTCTTCGGAATGGAGAAATAAAAGGTCGCCAGTGTGGAGGTTTCGTCGGCGTTCTCAATTTGGAATGTGGAAGCGGGGTGCAGCTCGAAAGGCTTGAGGAAATTGCGTTCCGGCTTGCGCACATCAAGCTTGCGTTTGCGGCCGCCGGACTCGGTGTGGAAAAGCCAGATGTGGTTCTCCGGCACCTGGTCCTCGAGTTCGGTCAGCGACACACATTGGATCTGCTTGGGTTTGTGGTCGAGCAGGGCCTGGATATGCGCCCCCGACTCAATTTGCTCGCGGGTCCAGACATCGTCTTTGCCGATATCGACTAGGCCCGTCTGCAAACTGACCGCATTGAATTGCAGGCTCAGATGCTTCTTCAGATCTCGAACCTTCCACGCACTGAACGGTTTGCCGCCGTACACTGTAGGGTTGCCATTGATGAAGCGTGCGAGCGCGGCTCCCATGCTCTTGGTAACGGCCTTGCCCTTGGCGTCATTCTTTTCACCGCGCAGCAGGATGTAGTTTTCCATCGAGTCCACCGAGGTGCGCATCTCGAAGTGGTCGCCGCGCGGCGACACAGCGCCGGCCTGCACCTCGACCACGTGGTCTATCTCGTAGGACGCCCTACGCCGCCCCGGCGGCGCCGGCTTGGCCTGGGGAGTCCAGGTCGGACGGGCAGCCTGGCGGGCAATGTCGTCCAGCGAGCCCATCAAGTATCTGACGTCGGTCTCCCGCTGCGGCCCCGAGGTCCGAAGGCCGTGGTACGGCGACGGCACCTTGAATGTCATGTGGCTGCCCGCCCCCTGGCTGTCGTATCCCGGCGCCTCCTTCAGCCTTTTCTTGCTTCCCTCATACTCGAGCCCGCCGAACCAGTTGGCGTTTTGCTTGGTGCGGCGCGTTTCGTCCCTGAAGTCGTGGTGGCGGATCAGGGGCAGAAATGAGTTGAAATGGGTGTCCTTAACTTCGGGCACCTTGGGGTAGGGCAGGTTGGCGAACTCCACCCACCCCTCGCCGCTGTGATAGGTGCCGGTGGGGGTGCCACCGCCACCGCCGGTCGTCCCGCCCGTGCCGGTAGGCCCCCCGGTTCCGGCGCCGTTGGACCGTCGCACGGTCTTGCGGTCGAGGGTCGCGCGGCCCTGCACGACATGGGTCAGCTCGTGGGCGAGGAGCTTGCGGCCCTGCTCGGTGGTGGGCGCGTATTCGCCCTCCGCGAAGAAGATGTCGGAGCCGACGGTGAAGGCGCGGGCGCGGATGCGCTTGGCGAGCGCGGCCGCGTCGCCGTCGGTGTGGATGCGCACGCTGGTGAACCCGTGTCCCAGCTTGGCCTCCATGTCGGCCAGAACGTCCGGTGGCAGCGCACGCCCCGTCCCGCGCATGGCCTCGATCCGGCGCTCCAGGTCGGCGCTCAGTCGCGGATGGGCGTCCTCGTCCGTCTGGGCGGTGGCCGGTTCCGGGGCCTCGTCGGCCTTGCGGCGCCGGGTCGTCTTGATCGCGTCCGGTTCTTCCTCCACCGCCCGCCGCACGCTCGCCTTGGCGGTCTCCGGCCCCTCCTCGACGATGCGGCGCGCGGCCGTCCTGATGGCTGCCGGGTCCTCCTCGAGGCGGGATAGGGTCTGTGCGTCCTCGCCGCTTTCCGGTTGGCGGCGCGCCGTCCGGGTCTGGTCCGTGTCGCCGGCGGTCCGCCGGAGCCGGCGCGCCGCCGGCACCGGCTCTTCGGCCTGCCTCTGCGCCGCCTCGGCCTGGTCGGCGCCGGGCGCGGCCGCGCGCGACAGGCGCGAAACCTGATCGGCGACCCGGTCGGCCTCCTGCTCCTCCGAGTCCCGCGGCGCGCTGACGGCCATCTTGGCCCGCATGTAGGCCGGGCGCTTGGCCGCCACCTGCGCGTCGTCGGCGCTTTTGCGGCGAAGGCCGGCACCGCTCGCGCCGCGCTGCTTCCGTCGGACCTTTTGCGCGAGGCTACTCATCGTCCGACGAGCTGCTTGATCCGGGGCGGGCTCGGCCGGCCCAGCTTGCGGTATTCGTCGCGCAATGACTCGACGAGGTCGTCGATGCTGATGCGTCGGCCGGCCCGCCGCGGTCGGGCAGCGGCGTTCACCACGATATTGCGGATATGGCCGCCGGGCAGGTCGCAATAGCTGGCGAGCAGCTTGCGCGTATCCTCGTCGGGTCCGAGGGGTCCCAGATGGGTGTTCCAGAGTTCGAGCCGTTCCGCAAAGCGCGGCAAGGTGAACTCGACCGCGTAGTCGAGCCGGCGGATGAACGCCGGATCGATGCGCTCTCGGCTGTTGGTCGTGAGGATGACGACGCCTGGATGGGTCTCAATTCTGGTTAACAGGAAATTGGTCAGCATGGTCGCGAAGCGCTGGCCGGAGTCCTTGCCGTCCGACCGGCGGCCGAAAAGCGAGTCCGCCTCGTCGCAGCAGAGCACGCAGTCGTTCGCCGCCGCTTCCTCCAGCAGAAGCGAAAGGTTCTTCTCGGACTCACCTAGGTATTTGTTCATAACAGCGGCCAGGTCGACGCGGTACATCGGCGCGCCGAGCAGCGTGGCGACGTGGCTCGCTGCGAGGGATTTGCCCGTGCCGCTTTCGCCGACGAACAGCGCCTTGACCCCGGTGGTCCGGGTCGCGTTCATCGTCGCGCCCAGACCCTGCCACAGCGCCTCGCGCCGCTCGGCACGCTCCACCAGCGCCTCGATGTGGCGCTGCGTGGCCGCCGACAGGACGATGGCGTCCCTCGGCACCTCACGCTCCACCGGCTGGGCGAGAAGTCGCAACCTGTCTCCGCCGAACGCGGCGCGCGCCTCCCGCACATGATGGCGCGCCAGGGGCTCGCCGCTCCGCTCGGCCAGGAACCGGGCCGCCTCGGCAATCCGCACGATGGCCGGCCCGCTGAGCAGCGCCGCATGGCCGAGCTCGTTGCCCAGCTTCCTGTCGTGCAGCAGCTCGCGCCACAGGGACCGCCGCTGCCGCTCGCCCGGCACGCCGAGCGACAGCTCCACGAAGCCGCTCTGTGTCACCGCGCCGCTGGCGCCGAGCACGACGATGACCGGCTGCTCGTGGGTGTGGGGGGGCAGCTCCAGCTCCTCGCCCGGCCCGAGGGTGGCGCGCAGGACGGGCAGCCAGCCCGCAATGCGGCAGGCCGCCGCCAGTGCCGGCTCCTGTGCCCAGCGGTCCAACGGAGCCGCGATGGCGCGCTTGCCGAGCCGCCGCGCGATCAGCTCGGCATAGCCGAGCCGGCCGGTGCCCGGATTGCCGCGCAGCGCGAGGCCTTTCACCTCCTCGGTCTTCATCAATCCGGCGATCTTCGGCGCCTCGCGCCGCGCCTCCACGGGGATATGCTTGGCGGGCGCCCGTTCGATGAACGGGCAGTCCGGCCAGTCGTTCAGGCCATCGCTCAGCACCGACCACAGGTTCGGCTCGATGCGGAGGTACCGCAGCGGTGTCGGCCCCGGCCCGTCGAGCGCGACGATGCCGGCGCGCAGCAGGGGAAGGTCGTCGAGCTTCTCGGGAGAAAGCGCATCGGTCCCAAAAAGCTCCGAGGCCAGTTCGGCACAGAGATTCGCCGTCGGCCGCGCGCCCCCCGACGGCGCCTGGAGCTCGGTCAACGCGATATCGATGCTGTGCGCGCCCTCCACCTCTCCGGTCAGCACGAGCACGAACCCCTCGGCTGGGGTCAGGTCCAACTCGGCGATGGCCTTTCCGAGGCGGGAGCCGCGGAGCGGCCAGGCGGACCGGGTGACCCGCAACGCCTCCGCCCAGTCCGTGCGGCCGATCAGGGACCGGGCCTCCGCGGCCATCTCTTCGGCGACGTCGGCGGCGGGAAGGGCCACCCGGCGCGCGTACTCCGCCAGTCCCAACCGCACCAGTCCGCGCAGCCACAACAGCGCTCCCGCCCGCCGGACCGTGCCGCGATCAGCCATGGGCCGCTCCCATGACGAGGTCGTCGTAGTGGAAGGTCACCACCCGCCCCAGCCAGGGGACCCAGCCGGGGTTGATGTCGAGACCGGCCAGTCGCACCTCCAGCCGCACCGCCGCGGCCGGGAAATGCACATCGATATGGCTCGGCGTGTGGCGGAGCAGTCCGGGGACGGCGATCAGGGACGGCGCCCATACCTCCCCGAGGGTCGCCGTCGCGGCCGCGGCCATCGCCCGCGGCAACGGCGGCATGCGCGCCAGCTCCCCCGGATCCGGGCACTCGAGCCGGGCGGCCAGGAACGCGCTCAACGGATCGTCGGGGTCGAGCCCGAGATGCATGGAGGCGCGCGCCAGCCACCACCATCCGGCGAGCGGCTCGCCCCAGCCCTCGCGCCCTCTCAGCAGGGTCTGGAAGGACGCGTGATTGAGCAGGTTGACCAGGTAGAACGCGCCCCCGAACGCCGTTTCGACGTCGTCGAGGACCGATGCGGCGGGTGTGCCGTCGGCGGGCGCCGCCGGCTCGGAGTCGGCGCGGCGGCCGGCCGGGACGCCGCCTTCGGCCGCAGCGCCTCGGCGGTGCCTGCGGTCCGCGCTCGGCGGCGGCACGCCGGCCGCACTCCGGCGCGCGGGCGCGGCGGAGGGCTCCGGCTCCGCGTGAGGCGAGGAATGGCGAGGCGTCGCCGGGCGCGGCGCGGCGCGCTCTCCGGTGGCGGCGGAGTCGGTGCCGGCCGCGGCCCGCAGCGCCTCGTCGCGCGCGGCGGCGCCATGTCCGGGACGGGCCCCTTGGCGGTGTGCCCCGGTCTCGGGAGCGTCGAGGACTGGCCCGGACCCGACGACGGGAGCGGCGCCCGATGATGCAGAGTCCTGACCTCCGCCGAGCGCCCGCCCGATGGCGGCGATCCGGGCCGGCACCGGCTCCGCCGACGCGAGCGCGCCCAGCTCCAGCGCCGTGAAGGCCGCCGCGAGCCACACCCGATGGTCGGTCTCGGGCAGGCCGGACAGGGCCGTCCGCCAGCGCCGCCGCACGCCGTCCGGAAGGCGCGTCGCCGGCAGCGTGCCGGTCGGCGTCGGATCGGGAACGACCGGAAGCGCGACACCCGCATGTATCGACAGCGCGGCGACGAGCGACTGCGCCGCCGGTGGGTCGAGCGTGCGCCACACCCGGGGCAGGTCGCCGCTCGCGTCCAGTTCCGCGATCACGGTCGCGACCTGCGCGATGTGGTCTCCCCACAGCCGGGCCAGCGCCGGCCCGGGCGGCAGGTCGAACAGCGGCGCCCAGCGCCGCCAGAACCAACGGGTCTCGCGGCCCAGGGCAAGGTCCGCCGACAGGCGGGCGAGAAGCTCGGCGAGACTGCGGAACCATACGGACGGCGCAGAGGCGGCGCCCGGCGCGCCGCCCCAGACCGAGCGCGACGCCTCCGTCGCCGCGGCGCGCGCCACGCTCTTTCCCAGTTCGCGCGGCCGGCCGCGCAGGTGCATCCGCCGGACGATCAACCAACGTTCGCCTTCGGGGGCCGGCCAGTGCGCCGCGCGCAGCGCCCGCTCGGCCTCGCCGGCCGTGCGGCGGTCGGTTGATTTGACCGTCAGCCGGTCGATGACAAGCTCGGTGCGGGCGCCCATCATCGGACGAGCCGCCCCGCCTTGCCGCCGAGGACGGTGAATTCGGAGGTGACCGCCACATCGGGCCTGGTGAGACTGACGATACTGGCGCGCGTGCCGGACGAATCCCGGTCGTCGGCGCGCAGCACGGCGATGCCCTGCTGCTGGCGGTCGAAGAGCTGCAGCAGCGTGCCGGGCCGGACGGCACGCTCCAGGTCGAGCTTCAATATCTCGCCGACGGCGAACCGGCGCGGCGGCGTGCGGACGCGGCCGCGCACCATCTCGTTGGGGTCGCCGAGCGCGGTGAAGATCACCACGGCGCGGATCATGTTGCGCAGCGCCGCCTTCGCCTCGGCGGAGGCGTCTTCGACAAGGCGGCGGAACCACCACGCCACCAGCTCCAGGATCGTCCGGGCGGCCGCGAACTCCTCCCGTCCGGCGCGCTCCAGCCCCGGCCATCGGGACACGTCGTCGACGATGAGGCGATCGGACTCGGCCAACTCCGACCACTGCAGCCGGATCGACGGCGGCACCAGGTTGAGCTGCTTGACCAGGCAGGCAACCGCCTGTTCGAGCCCCAACCGCAGCTCCTCGGCGCTGCGGCGCAACTCGCCGCTGCCCGTGGACAGCACGTCCTCCAGCGACAGCACCTGGGCGGTCTTTCCGGCGAATTCCAGGGCCGAGAGGCTTGCCGGCGGCAGCCGCATCGCGGACCAGGACGCGATGAGCGACCTGCTTTGCACCGTCAGGGGATAGAGCCGCTGCCCGACCTTGCCGGCGCTGTCGGCGGTCCGCACGCTCTGGCGCACGCGCAGCCGCTCCTTGCGGACCGTGAAGGCGGTCTCGATGCGGCGCAGCGGCGGCAGCTTCACCTGCAGCGGGCGCAGGACGGCCCAGTTGTCGACGGGCACCTCGAGCACCGCGTCGAAGAACTCCGCCAGCTCGTCCGGCAGGTCGGGGTCGGTCTCCCAGTCGCAGCCGGGGACGGCGTCCGCGCCCGTGGCGTAGCGCAGCTCCAGCGGATCGGCCAGCGCGAGGCTGACCTCCGCGCTGCGCGTGCGCACGAAATAGAGGCCGCGGACCTCCTGCGTCAGGATGCGCGCGCGCTCGCGGGTCTCGGCCAACACCCGCCGCAGGTCCTCGTCCACCAGCCTCTGGGCGACGCCGTAGTCACCCAACTGCTCCACCCGGCGGGCGTCCAGGGCGTCGAGGCGGTCGCGCACGACGACGATGCGCGCCGACAGCTTGGCGATCTGCGCTTCCTTCAGTATGCGCAGCCGCAGCATCCTGTCGTAGCGGATCTCCAGCCGGCTGTGGCGCTGCTCCATGAAGGAGATGTGCTTGGTCAGCAGCTTGCCGGCATTGAACAGCGCCTCGTAGTGGGCCGAGACGCGTTGGTCGTCATTCGCCTTGGCCTCGATGTCGTCCGGCGCGGTCAGCGTGCCGAAGACGAACAGGATCTTGCGCAGGGCGCGCGCCTCCGTCGCCGTGAACAGCGTGTCCAACGTGTCCAGCAGGTCGTTGATGCCGCGGTAGGCGGAACGGTATTCGTTGAGCTCGGGTCGGATATGCTCCATGACGCCGAAGCGTTTGATCTTGTAGTCGAAGGCCGGCGCGGCGATCGAGATCTTGGGGATCTCGGCGAGGCGGTCGAGGCGGATGGTGTTGAGGGCCAGCTCGAACGCGGAGGCCTGCTGCGGCTTGTGCGGCACGGAGAGTCGCATCGCCGAGAAACCGCTGAAGCCGGGGGCCATGCTGGCGATGCCGGTTGACATGGGCGCCTTTTCGCCGCCGGTCGGTGTCCCGGTGGGGGTGGCGGCGCCCCAGTCGGACGCGGGGCCGAATGCGGCCGTGAAGGGGATGGACGACCCCAAGGCCCCGCCGGCCGCGGCCGCCCCGCCGTCGGGGCGGCCGTCGGGCGCCGCGGACGCCGGCACGGCCTCGGCCACCTTCAGCCTGCCGAAGGGCAGGGTGCGGGCGACCTTGAGGCCGCTGCCGTCCCCGGCGATGCCGCCCGCCAGCGAGGCGAGGGAGACGGTCTGGGAGTCGAGCTGCTGGCGTTGGAGGAGGAGGAAGTCCCGCGTCTTCTCCAGCCGTTCGCGGATCGCGCGGATCCGGTTGTCGAGCCGCTCCAGCTCCTCCTCGGCGATGGCAGCCTGGATGACGAGCCCGTGCGCATTCGGCAGGGCGGGGGGCGGCGGGACGCGCTCGCCCTCTTCGTTGACGACCAGCCAGTCGTTGTAGTCCGTCGGGGCGTTGGGGGGAACTTTCCGGTAGGGCGCTGGGGGCATCTCACCCTCCGGGATGCCGTGTTCGGCATGGGCCGCGGAGATCAGGCGCGCGTAGAACCGGTCCGGCCGGATCGGCGGGTCGGCCGCCCGCGGCGGGTCGATCTCCGCGGGCCCGAGCTTCCCCATGTCGGCCTCCGGGTGCACCTGGTAAAGCTGGGCGAACTCCTCGCTCCATCGGCGCCATGCCGAATGGGCGCTCATGTGGTGGCGATAAAAGGACTCCGACAGCACTTTGTCTGGAGACGGGATGTCGAACAGATCCCTCGCATAGGCGTCGTCGTCGACGGCCAGCAGCAGGCGGAGATGTTCGCCACTCGCCGTGCGGCGCAAATCGGTCACGCGGCGGCCGATATGCCGGTCGAGGAGCTCCGGCACGGCGGAGTCCGGGACCGGCACCATGTCGAGACGGAGGTGCGCGGGCAGCCATCCGACGCTGACGGCCCGCGTGTCGATGTCGCGCAGGAGCGTGGGCGGGAGCTCGCCCGCCGCCGGCAGGAAGTCGATCTTGACCGTGCGCGTGAAGTATTGGATCAGGGTCTCGCCCGCATTCCCGTCACCGGCCGCGAACCGCTGGCTCGCCTCGTCGAACGCCTCCCGCAGGAGGCGCGCCAGCACCCGGTAGCCGGCATGCGTCTCCGACAGATACCGGCCGGCCGTCTGGGAGAACCAACGGACGCGCCTTGCCCCGTCGATGCCGACCAGGCCGACCGGGACGGCGTTGCGCATGGTGCGCAGGAACGCGCCGTCCGCATGCATCGCGGCCACCAGGTTCTCGAAGCGGCGCCGGTCGAGGACCGAGTTGTCGGTGACGGCGAGCTTGCGCAGTCGCAGGGTGCCGATGACGACGTGGGAGGTGTCGCGCAGCCGGTCGAGATCGAACCGTTGACAGGCGTCGATCTCCTGCGTCGCGTCGATGACGTGGCTGGACCGGTTGAGGGTCAGGTAATAGATCCCCTTCGTGGTCTCGCCCGGATGCGCGGCGACGAAGTCCGTCACCAGGGTCGACCAACTCTCGTTCAACGGCTGGTAGAGGCCGAGCAGCGTCCCGTTGCCGGAGATGGCGAGGCCGGGATCGACCCGCAGGCCCTCGCCCGCTTCCTCGCCGGCCGCCGCGCCCGATCCGGTCTCCACCCGCAGCCCGCGCAGGATGCCCGGCGTCGAGACCGTGGCAAGCGGAGCGAGCCGTGCATCCGCATAGACCTGGCGCCGGTCGAACTCGACCTCGCCCATGGAGCGGCCGGGGAACAGATGGGGCCGCAGCAGGGCCTCGCCGCCCTGCACCGGCCGATGGAGATTGATGAGGGTCACGGCACCGGCACTCCCTGTCAGTCTTCCACCACCGCCGCCCAGCGCTCGCGCAGCGATTGCGTGAGGCCGGCAATGTCCGGCATGGCGTCAACCACCGTGCCGGCCGGCGTGCCGTCCGCCATGCCGTCCTGGAGCGCCTGACGGAACGGGGCCATGGTGCTCTGGGTGGCCAGACGGCGAAGGGTCGGCCACACCACCTCGGTGTAGTCCCGGCCGGCGAGCAGCAGGATCTTGACCGATTCCATGACGGCGGCGAGATCGTCCGCGAAATTGTTGTGCAAATGGGTCACGGCTGCCTTGCCTTGCGCCTGCTGCGGCGGCCGCAGGCCGGCGAGGACCTGGAAGGTGAGATATCGGGCGACGACGGCGGAATCGTCGAGCAGCCGCGATTCGTCGACGCCGGGCTGGGGCCCCGCCGGCGGTGCCGGTACGGCGGGCAGGTCGAAGCCGCGCGCCAGCACGATGCCACTGATGCCGGTTTCCGCGGCGCGCAACGGCCGGCGCACGTAGAGCAGCCGCTCGTCCGGCACGCGCTCCCAGATGTCGGCCCAGGTCGCCTCGTCGGCATCCAGAACGGCGGGACGCGGGAGCCGGAAGACGCTGAGCGGGCGCGGATGGATGAAACCGAGCCGGCGGGTCTGAGGCACCATCACGTGTTCGAGGCGCCGGGCGAACTGGCCATACTCCGCGTTGGGGAGCGGGGCGAGCACGACGATATCCATGGGCTCGCCGAGGGCGAGATCGATTACCGGGAGGCGCATGCTCTCCCGGCGAATCAGCTCGACATCCGCCATGCGCACCGGTGCGATGGTGACCCGGTGCATCTCGGGGAAATACCCCTGCCGCCCGGCCACCGGGTCGACGGCGTCCTTGGGCAGCGAGCCGGCAGGCGGCAGGACGTCGAAGATCTCGTTGGCGCCGAAATCGCCGCTCCGGCCGCCGCGGCGCCGCGCCTCCAGCACTTCGCCCAGCAGCGCCTCGTAGTGCCCGGACAACGCCGCCTGCACGCCCGGGACGTCCAACTCGCGCGGGACGGAGCGCCGGGCGAGCGGCTCGTCGAACCATCGCGGCGTATCCTCCTCGATGGCGAGAATGCCGAGGGCGACGGAGTCCTCCGGGATCATCTGCTCGATGGCGCTGGCCACGATGAACCGGCGCGCGAGCTGGGCGCGAAGCCGCAGCGGATTCTGCTGCGCGAGCTGCGCAGGCAGTGGAACCAGGCCGAGCCGGACGCCCTCCACGGTGATGTCGAACTGGGTCTCCCGCTCGGCGCCGAGATCGCGGGGATAGACCTCGGCGATGGCCTCCGGCCGTTCGGCGTAGCTGAGCACGACCGCATAGAGCCCGCGGTCGAAGTGAAGCTGCGTGCGCTCGTTCAGCGCGGCGGCCGCCGCCGCGTCCAGCGGGACGGTCATGGGGGTCGCGACCTGCAGCACCCGGCCGGCGGCACTGACGGCGGTGCCCGGCGCCACCACGAAGTGCGGACCGCCTTCGAGGACGAAGCGGGTGCCCAGCCCCTCGATGACGCCATAGCCCAGGGTCTGGCCCACCTCCCGCAGGCGCCGGTCGAGATAGGCCTGGTCGCGCACCAGATCGCGCGCCTTGAGCAGCCGGCCGTCGAAGTAATGGGTGCGGGTCAGCCGCGGATCGATATCGGCGTGGCCGTCGAACCCGGAGGCGGCGTTCACGTCGCGGCCGAGCGGCTGGAAATTCACGTCACTCATGGCGGGTCTCCTCAGGCGCGAAGGTGCGCGTAGCCTCGGGCGGTGAACAGGAACGGTCGAACCAGGTTGTCGATGTCTACGGCGTCGAACGCCTTCGTCTCGGCATTGAAGTTGCGCAGGATCACATGGGCGAGCAGCAGCCGCGCCCGGCGCTCCCGCTCCGCCGCGATGATGCGCGGATCGGGATCGCCGCCGTCCTCGAAGGCGTTGAGCAGCCGCGCCTTGAGATCCAGCTCCCGCGCCTCGGCGTCCACCGCCGCCGCGATCCGGGCCTGCTCGACGGCGCTGAGCGCGAGGTCGGCGGCGGGGATTGCCGCCAGGTCCCGATGGTTGCCCCAGGGGCGGAAACCGTCTCCGATCTCCGCCGGCTCGCCGGTGCTGAACTCCAGCGCGATGGCGTCGCGCGCGCGGCCGAAGCGCACGGCATCGGTGCCGAAGTTGAGCCGCCGGGCCAGCGTCTGCTGTGGCTGGACCGCGCAGTCGCTGTGGCGCACCGAGACGATCAGCACGAGGTCCTGACCGCCCGCCGCCACGTCCACCAGCCCGTCCGCGATCAACACGGCGGGGGCGTGCTGCAGCCACTCGGCAAGGTCGATGCAGTAGGTCTCGTCGATCAGCACCTCGCGGCCCAGCATGTCGACGCCGAGCCCGGGCGTGACGAGGATATCCGTGCGATCGGCCCGGTCGCCGAGACGCACCCGCATTCCGGCGATGGTGCCGAATCCGTTGATCCAGTATTGGTGTCGGGTCAAGCGGCGGCGGTGGTACGCCTGCTCGTCGCGCGTCGCCTCCAGCCCCAGCAGCATGCCGGCCTCGTAGGACACGCGCTCCAAGGGTTCGTTCAGCGCGGCATCCTGGGCGAGCGTCCGGGTTCCGTCGTCCTCGATGGTCATTCTCGGTCTCCCCCGGTGCGGGCGTTGGCGTCCTCCGGCGAGAAGGCGTGCGGGTTCTCGATCACGCCTTCGCGGCCCAGATACGTGTCGTCCAGCACGACGACCCGCGGCGCCACGGCGGTCTCGACGAAGGTGTCGACGGCGAGCAACGGCGCCAGCCCGAGCACGAAGGGATGGTCGGTCTCGATCACCCGCCATTCCAGGTGGGCCGGCAGATGGTCGTCCAGCGCCTCCTCGACCACGTCCCGCTGCGCGCGGGCGGCGCCGTGCAGCAGGATGCTGAGCTGATGGCCGTACCTCTCGAAGAACGCGGCGACGATCGCCTCGTCGGTCTCGCCGCCCTCCGCCGGCGCGAACAGAGCGAGGAACTCCCGGGCGTCCTCCTCCGACAGGACCAGCGTGTCGCCGACGATGCTGTTGCCGCTCATGCCGGTGCCAAGGGTGAGCGGGTGGTCGCGGTCGTCCATGTCGATGCCGAGCACCGTCGCCATGGTCCGCCGCAGGCGGAAGTTCTCCACGACCACCACCTGGCCGCGCTGCACCCCGCCGTCGGTGGCGATATCGAGCGCGCGGCGGACGCCGGCATAGGTGCCGCGCTCCTGCTGCAGCAGCCCGGTCTCCTCGATCAGTCGGCGCTGGCGGTCTTCCGGCCAGTGGCCGGGCATCGGCGCGGCCAGGATCTCGGCCATCCACGGCAGGTGGCCGGGCGGAGCCGAGCGTGGATGAAGCAGCGCCTCGCCCGCGGCGACGCGGCCTTCGATGGGCGTCAGCATGCCTTCGAACGCGGCCAGAAGCCGCTCGCGCACGTCGGCGCCGTTGGCCGGGCCGCTGCCCGCCGCCGCGTCGCCGGCGGGCACGAGGCGCTGCTGGCGGAAATGCTGGGGCAGATAGGCTTCCTGGTAGGAGAACCGCGGGTGGTACACGCGCAGCGCGTGGAGCGTCGGGGTGTGCCGGCGGGTGCCGGTCAGGGTTGCCCGGACGGCCAGCCGGCGGGCGATGATCCGGCGGTCCGCGCCGGCCGGACGCTGCACGAGCACCTCGAACAGCCCGGCGTCCTCCCGGTCGGCCGCGACGCCGCGATGGAAGGGCAGCTCCGAGGGGAAGGGGCATCGCTGCAGGGCCGGCAGATCGAGAAAGGCCGCCTCCGGCAGGTCGGAACCGTTTCCCACCGCCTCGTCGTCCACCGGCGCGACGGCAAGCGCGATATCGCAGCCGGCGGGCACGCAGCCTTCCACATAGATGCGGTGCCACACCGTGTCGTGGCGCTGCGAGTCCGCGATCTCTTGCAGCCTGACCCGGGCCTCGGCCTCGTATTCCGGCCGCTGCAGTGGGACCAGCCGGCGCGGGAATGGCCGGCCGGACGTGCCGGTCCCCTGATAGCGCAGCTTGCCGTCCGCGCTGGCCACGAATCGGCCGCCGATCTCCGCCCACATCGGGTAGCGTTCGCGGATCACCCGCGCCACCGGTTCGGCCTCCCGCGCCTCCGGGTCGATCGTGATGGCCAGGCAGTCGGACGGCGGCGCCGGCCGGCCCGGCACCAGCAGCGCGAGGCGCCCCTGGTCGGCCGGGGCGATGTCGATGCAGAACGGCAGGGCATCGCCCGCGGTCAGGCGGACCCCTTCGCCGAGTATGCGGTAGATGCGGAACGGCGTCCCGGGATCGCGGCTGCGCGGCCGCACGAGGACCGCCTGTCGGTCACCGAAACGGACGAGCACGTACACATGGTCGTCGTCCACCGCGATGCCCAGTGGCCGCCACGGTCCGGGAATCGCGACGCTGTAGACGGGGCCGAAGGGGCTCGGATTGATCACGCAGGCGTCGAACCGTTCCGGCTTCGGCGTGTAGGGCTGCGGCAACGGCTCTCCGGCTAGCAGAATGACCGTGCCGCCGGTGAGGCACCAGACCTGGTTCTCCCGGTCGACGGCGACCCGCAGCGGCGCCGCGTCGATGCGCTGCGACGTCTGCCAGCGGCGCCCGAGATGGAACAGCAGCACGCCGTGATCCGCGTCCCCGTCGGTGAACGGCGCCGCCAGCCTGCCCTGGCCGTTGAGATCGAGGTCGACGAAACCGCCGACCGGCGGGACGACCGGCTCGAGCGACCCGTCGCGCAGCGGGATCGGCCCGCGCCCCGATTCGACCTCGATGCCGCCGTCCACGATCCGGGCGAGTTGACCGTGCTCGTCGAGCGCCAGCGCCGTGCCGTGCCGCCAGCGCTGCAGTGCCTCGGCGCGGGAGCGTTGCGGGAAGGTCAGTGCCTGGTCCTGGCGTAACCGCAGGCCGTCGTGCCGCTCGTCCCACTCGACCGTGGCAGGCGCGGCGGCGGCAAGGTCGTCGCGCCCGTAGAACAGGAAATAGGGTGTGTTGTTCACGTCCATGTCAGCACCGCTCCGGGATGACCGGCGCCGGCACCACGGGCCGATCGGGCGGCGGGCGGCCGCCCGAGTCCGGGAGCGGCGCTTCACCGCTGCCCGTGCCGACCTCCAGCGCCATCAGCTCCGGCAACTGGTAGGGCGCGAGCGCGAGCGCCGCATCCGCCGCCATGCGCACCCAAGCGCCGCCCTCCTGCCGGAACAGCGACAGCCGGTTGACCGCGCGCACGCCCTCGACGCGGGCCACCTGGGTCACCAGCTCGTTGGCGCGGACATCCTCGCCCATGGGCCAGCCCCTTTGCTCGATTCCCCCGGGCTGCAATGGCCACAGGAAGCCGGTCAGCGCCGCCCGCACCCTGTTGAGCGTCGCCGCCTCGGTCGCGGGATCACGCAGCCTGACATTCACGCCGACGGCGAGGGGGATGAACTCCGGACTGAGGACGTAGAGCTCGGTGCCGATCAGCACGCGGTCGAGAAGGTAGCCGAACACGTCCTTGAGAAGCCGGCGGGTCGGCTTCGGTGTCTGGCCGCGGCCGACATCGCCTGGCGGGATGACGAAGACGCTGACGACACCGGGCACGTCCTCGCGCGCCGCCTGCACCGTGTTGCCGGGCAGGAAGCCTTCGAGCACTTCCGCGCGGGCCACCGGATTGACCGGATTGGTCTCGGTCAGCGCGATGAAGTCGGCCCGCGTCACCGCCCGGTTGCGGTGGGTCAGGAACTGCGGGATGCGGCGCTCCGCCTCCTCGACCGTCTCGGCCTCCCTGCCGCCGCGGCACGGCCATTCGTGGCGGACCGCATACGCGCCACCCCCTTCCGAGACCTCCTTGATCGCCCCGGCGGCGACGTTGGTGGCCGCGCCCCCGCCATGGCGGAAGCTGGCGCGCACGGCGTGCCGAGCGGGCAGCCTGGCGCCGGTCTCCAGCCCGTTGCCGAA
The DNA here is from genome assembly GCA_028277795.1 of Rhodospirillales bacterium. Lineage (GTDB taxonomy): Bacteria > Pseudomonadota > Alphaproteobacteria > Rhodospirillales > JANQFP01 > JANQFP01. The sequence goes on along the minus strand of JANQFP010000207.1, from coordinate 27,997 downwards.
AACGCAGTGGCCGGCGGCGGCGTCGAGCCGGAACACCGGCGCATCGCCGCGTCCCAGGCTGGTCTCGACCCGCGTCCAGGTCTCGGCCTCGGTGTCGCCCTCGACGACCAGCACCAGCGTGTCCGGGTCGATGTCGCGCGCGCCGAGGTCGATCACCTGGTCGGGCTGGCCGTTTCCGACGCCGACCATGCGATCACGCACCGTCCCTTGGCCGACCACGCCCGTCCCGTTGATGCCGAGGTAGCCGAGATCGAAGGGCTCGTCGTCGACCGTGCTGAGCGCGAGCCAGAAGAGGATACGGTCCTGCCCCTCCAGCGCGGCGATCTCGGGCGGCATGTCGCCGAGTCCGATCGCCATCGGATCCTCGGCCGTGAGGTCGTCGAACAGCTCCACGTTGGACGGCAGGCGGAGCCGCACGATCCCGGCACGCCGGCCGCCGAGGGAGGTGTCGGAGACCTCTTCGAGCTGAAGCCGGCGTCGCACGGTCAATGTGGCGTCCGGCTGCGTCGGGTCGGCGACCCGCCGCTCGCTGATGAGATCCCAGCGCAGGGCGCGGGGGTCGAGATCGTCGACCACGTCGCCGGTCTGCTCGTCCGCCGGAGCGAGCGCGATGTTGATCAGGACGCCGGCAAGGCTGCGCCGGTGCATGGCGCGGTATCCGGGAAGGTCGGCGCGCTGCGCCGCGGTCGGCGTGGGGGCCGCGCAGGCGAGGTAGTAGACCTTGTCGATGCTGCGCTCCAGGGACAGCGTGTCGCGGCCGGGCGTGAAGCTCCGCGGCTGAAAGGGCTCCGGGATCGCATCGGGCGGCAGCGCGTACTGCTCTCGCAGGTCATCGAGGCTGAGCTCGAGCGCGGCCAGCTCCTCCACGCCGATCCGCTCCTTGATCGCCACGAAAAGCTGGAGCGGCGTCGGCTGGACCTCGTCCAGCACGGTGAACGTGACGTCGCCGTTGCGCAGCACCGCGCCCGGATACGTCGGCGGCGGCAGCGCTCCGTCCTGCAGTGGCCCGTCGATGCAGACCACCCCGTGGCTCGGCCGCGCCGGGCGCAGCGGGATCTGCAGCAGGTTGAGGAACACCCGGCGCTGGCGTTCCGGGATCAGGTTCGCGCGATAGAGGATCGTCTCGGTCAGCCAGGCGAACAGATCTATGAAGACGTGCGCCGGGTCGCCGGGCGCGATCTGAGTCAGCTCCGGCAGATGGGCCCGCAGCCGGGCTTCCGCCTCCGCGACGAGATCGTCGAAGCGACGATCGTCGAGATTGGGAACCGGGAGAGGCACCTTCGCTGTCCTTTCCGTCCGTACCCGCCTGCGTCAGCCGCCGCCCAGTTGCACGGCCAGGCGGACCGCCAGCGGGGTCGGATCGTGCCGCATGTGGTAGTTCACGATCAGCGCCACCTGGGCCGGGTCGATGGGGTCCGGATGGGCCTCGACCGAGTCGAGCACGATGCGCGGCTCCCACTGCTGGATGCTCTTGCGCGCCAGGTCGGCCAGCAGCCGGCGGGTGGTTTCGTTGTTGGGCTGATGGATGTAGTCGGCGATGCCGGCGCCGAAGCTGTCGCGCAGCAACCGCTCTCCGGGTCTGGTCAGCAGGATGTTGCGCAGGACGTCGCGCACGCTCGCCTCGTCGCTGGCATAGGCCAGGCGGTCGTCCGCGATCCCGCCGAGCGGCCAGCTCATGACCGGGGGACCCAGGGCCGGCATCACTCGTTCTCCGCGGCGGAGTTGCCGCCGCCGATGTCGGGCATGGGCGCGCAGACGTGAAAGAACGGCATCCACCGCAGGACGTAATCGAGCAGCGAGACGATGATCAGCAGCAGGATGATGGCGCAGATGGTGACGATCGGGATGCTGAAGCTGCACAGCCACTGCATGCCGAGCTGGGAGGGGACCGTGTCCGGGACCATGTCGGCGCTGACGCCTTCGCTGGTGTCGATGGCGTTCATCAGGTTCATGGTGTCGGGCGGCGTCGCGAGCGCCATGCCCTGGGCGAGGCCCTTCTTGGCGTCCTTCAGGCTGGGCATCTGAATGAGGGACGGCCGGGCCGCTTCGGCGTCCAGCGGGCCGGCGACCCGGAAGGGCTCGCTGCGCCGGTCCGCGTCGGCCCAGATGAGCTGCTCCTCGCCGGCGTCGTCGCGGATGCGGGCGAAAGGGACGATCGCGAACAGGTCGACCGGGCGCTGCTGGAACTTCGGGATCGGCAGCTCGCGGGCCTGATCCGCAATCCGGTCGAGCGTGCGCATATCCAGCGCGGTCCGCATCTCCTCCGCATCGGCCGCGCTGAGAAACAGCGAGTGGTAGAGCGTTCCGTCGGCGGGCGGTTTGGCCGGCAATCGCTCCAGCGGCGGCCTGGGATTGCCCGGATGGGCGCGGACGATGGGCTCCTGCCGGCGTATCCAGTCGAACAGCGGATCACCGGCCGGGGCGGCGGCGCAGTCGGTCAGGTAGTCGAGCAGGGAGAAGTCGCGCGCCGTGCGAACGGTTTCGCGCTCCTTCATGCTGAACCCGTCGCTCGGCAGGTAGTCGACCGGCGTCCGGTAGAAATGGACACGGCCGGCGATGTCCGCCAGCTCCGCGTTCTGCGGCGAGTCGGCCGCACCCAAGCGCTCGCGCATCACCAGCAGACGCATAAGCTGGTAGAAGGCGAGGGTGGGCCGCCCGAAGTGGACCTGGGTCGCGTGCTCGTTGCTCCAGCCGGGCTGCGGCGACAGCACCGCGAAGGGCCAGGAAACCAGTTGGCTGCTGTCCGCCCTGATATCGTCGCGGGTCGCCTGGTCGATCAGTCCGCGGGTGTCGCGGTGGTAGTAGAATCCGCCGAGGGCCACGTAGCCGAACAACAGCGTGTGCTTCCTGCCCTGCGAGTCGGCGGTGTGGAGCACGTGCAGCGGATGGGTCTGCTCGCCGCTATAGGCGGGTTCCGACACGCGTCGGATCATGCCGTTGCGGCACAGCCGGCGGTTCACGTCGGGGTCTCGGCGCTCGAGCGAGACCTGTTGCCAGCCGATGGCGTCGCCCTGGGCCAGCATCCAGCCCTGCTCGGTCTGCCCGCCGATGCGCCGGATGACAAAGCCGGCGGACGCGATACGGGCGGGATCGACCGGCGGGCTGCCGAGCTGGTCGCACGCCAGCTCGGCGCTGACCACGTAGAATGTCCGGTGGAGCGGCAGGCGCAGCACGAGCGCGTCGTCGTGGTCGCTGCGGCGCTCGCCGTCCCGCCACTCGTGCGCCTGCGGGTCTTCGAGCACGCCGCGCCGCACATCCTGCTGGAACCGGCTGATGAATTCGGCGTCGCCGTAGCGCTGCAGGCTGGCGCCCGGCGCCGGGCGCCGATAGTAGGGTGGTTGGAACCGTATGGGATGCGGGCTGGTCATGGTCCTACCAGATGTTGCCTGCGCCCGGCGTGTAGGATGCGCTGACCACGGAATTGGTGACGACCGTGTCGGCCTGAATGACACCGCTGAACCGCGACATCCCGGAGTCGACGGTCACCGACGACGCGCTGACGCTGACCGTCCCGCCCTGGATGTTGATCGTGCCGGAGGCCCGCACGCTGACCTCGGACGACGTCAGCTTGACCTCCTGGTCCCCGCGGCTGACCACGACCTCGCCTCCGTTGCCGTCGGTGACCTTCACCGTATGGCCTTGCGGCGTGGTGAGAGAGACGGCCGGCCCGTCGCCGTCGTCGAACTCCAACACCGTGCCGGACGGCGTGCGCAGCACGTAGTGGTCCTCCGCCGTGTCGGCCTCCGGCGGCGCGCTGCCGCCGCCGCTCCACAGGCTGCCGAGCACCAGCGGCAGCTCGGGCGAAACGAAGGCGACGACGACGATCTCGCCGACGCGCGGCAGGAAGGCGACTCCATACCCCTGGCCCGCCGACGGGGTGACGACGCTCGCCCACACCGCCATCTCCGTCGTCAGCAGGCGCACCCTGATGCGGCCGCGGTTGTCGGCGTCGGCGTTGTCGGTCACCTGCGCGAGCTGAAGGCTGTGCAACGTGCCGAGGGCGTGCGGAGTCATCGCGTCCATGCTCAGCCGTCCCAGTCCGGTCGGTTGACTTTGAGGTGCGTCTCGTATCCCTCGGCGGAATCGAAGCGGTGCACGCAGTGCACGACGTGATAGGCGCCTCGCAGCCGGTCGGAGACGCCTTCGAGCTCGACCTGGCGGCCGACGCGCATGGCGGGCTCGCCCACGCAATGGATGTCACCGGAAACGAACCGCTTGGCGATCCGGTCGAAGTGCGCCTGGGCGTAGGCGTCGGCCTCGCCTTGGGACCGCGCGAACGGTTGCGGCACGATCTCCTCCGTCGTCCAGCCGAGCCGGCCCAGCAGGTCGGCGGCCGTGGTCCCCGACGGGGTGGCGGAATGCCGCCCCGTCCCGCCGGCGACGGCCTCGTCGGCCCCGGCGTTGAAGCCGAGCACGCGCGACCCGCTGGGCTGATGGTTCAGGTCGGCGAGCAGACGGACGCGCAGGGCGCTGTCCTGGGCGCTGAGGACGATCGGCTCCGGATCGGCCTCCTCGGGCCGCGCCCGGATCTGGCGGTCGACCAGACGTATGGCCGTGTCGAAATGCCCGGCGAGGCGCATGAGAAACGCCAGGTCGCTCTCATTGACCTGGTGATAGGTCGCGGCGTTGGACGAGATGCCCGCGTCGGCGTCGAGCCCGGACTCGCGGGCTACGCTCGAGACGATGTCGTCCGGGGAGCGGCCCTCGAAGACCCGGTTTTGCCGGGCCCGCGCCAGACGGTGCAGCTTGTCCTGCGCCAGGACGTAGAGCTGCGGCGCCCCTTCACCGTACCGCTCCTCGAGGCCGGTGATCTCGCCGTCGAACACCTTCACGGTGGCCCCCTCGCCCATGAACACCTCGATCCGCGCGCCCAGCGCGAGGTCCTGCAGCACGAAGCCGGGCGCCTCGCCGGAGTCGGTCAGCCCCCAGTTGGTGAGCTTGAATTCGGCATGGCTGAAACCGGAAAGCGGCTGGTTGACCACCAGCCCGGTCAGCGCGTCCTGCAGGTCGTCGCGCGCCTCGCCGTCGACGTGGACGACGGGCCGTGCGCTGGCGAAGGCGGAATCGGGTGGGGGCATGCTAGTCGACCATCAGCCGCTGCCGGCGCTGTTCCATGACGCCGAGCAGATAGGTCAGCTCGAACGCCGTCTGCTCCATGGGCATGCGCTCCTCCGGCGTCGGTGCCTGGCTCTGCGGCACGGGCGTCTCCATCTCCGCGACCACTTCGTTGATCAAGACCGGCATGTCACTGTCCTCGCTCAGTCGAACCCGATGCTGTCCGGATCGCGCGGCGTGAGGGGCGGGCGCGTTCGCCGCGCAAGACGTCCGACGTCCTCCAGCGCGCCCGAGAAGGCTCCCGAGAAGGGGGAGTCCAGGGCCGGCGACGGCGGCGCGGCCACGCCGCCGGCCGCGCCCGGAACCGGGACGGCGATGCTCTCCTGCGACGGCAGCCGCGGCGATTCGACGCCGTTGGCGAGGGCGGTCCGGCGCCAGTCGCGTTGCGGCTGGCCCGCCCGGGCATTGGCCTGGGTCACCGGCTCGCCGTCCTGCGCCTGCGGCCCGGCGGCGGGGTCGGCGCCTGTCGGCACGATGGTCGGCGTCGCACGTTCGGCCTGCTCGACTTCGCGGGTCCGGAACTGGAACCTGTCCTCGGCGATCTTCAGCGAGACCGAGGCGCGCAGCGGCCGGCCCTCGGGCGAGAAGAAGTCGAGCGTCTCGTCGAAGCCGTGAAGGAGGCCGAGGAACTCGAACGCACCCCACTGGAACAGGCAGCGCCGCGGTGCGCGCATCCGTTCGCCGGAGCCGACCGGCTTGAGGAACGTCTCGGCGATGACCTTGGTGCGCTGGCGCACGTCGCTGCCGTCGTCGGTGCTGTCGAACACCAGCTCGACGGCTAGGTTGGACGAGCTCCTGTCCACGAACTGGGTGGCGCGCGTGCTGCCGTCGCGCGGGTTCGCCTTGATCGTATTGGCCAGCGCGACCTTCAGGCTCGCCGGATTGAACTGGACCGGGATGGCCTCGCCGGTCTGCGGCCGATCGTTGGGACCCGTGACGGGGATCAGGCTGGCGTGCTCGAGCGCGATCATGGTCCCGCCCCCGCCGCCCCTTGGGGCCGCACCAGCTCCAGCCCCTCGACGACCAGAGTCACCTCCTCGATCGCCACCTGCGTGGCGGTGGAGGACAGGTCGGGCCCCTTGAACTTGGTCGGCAGCACATCGGTCAGCTTCCACGTCATGGTCGGGTTGGGCTGCGCCGCGCCGCCCGGCTCGGCGGTGGACGGGTTGCCGAAGACCTCGATCTCGCCGTTCATGCGATAGCCGTAGTTGGCTCCGCGCGTGGTGACGTCGAACCACGACCACAGGTCGCCCGACGTCGTCACGCCGCGCCGCAGAACGATCGGCGCGAACGTCGTCGGCCCGCTGCGCTGGACGTCGCCCCAGTTGCGCCCGCCCTCCTTGATCACCTTCGGCTCCATGGTCAGCTCCAACCCGGAGACCTCGCTGAACGCGCCTTGGCAGACGATCTCGTCGCGGTCCTGCGCGTACAGCGCCACGTTGAAGCGGAACGGGACGAAGAGCTGGCTAGCCATCGGCCACTCCCGCCTGCCATCGGCCGGCGCGATTGACGAAGCTGAGGATCAGCTTGTCGATGGGCACGGCGGGCGCGACATCGATGTCGTAGGCGATGACCCCCTCGCGCCGGTCCGACTTGCGGATCGTGAAGGCGTCGCGCGGTTGCCGCCCGCGCAACGCGCCGCGCCCATGGAGCCCGTTGAAGAACGCTTCCAACAGGATGCGGGGGCGGGGGTCGCGGTCGTCCGCGGTGAAGACCAGCGTGTCGCCGAGCGCCGCGAGCTCGCGCAGCAGGAAGCCGATGAAGCGCCGGACCTCGCCCGAGCGGTATCCGCTCCAACGCTTGATGTCGGCGATGTCGTAGGCACCGGGATGGAGGGCCGGCACCGCGAGACGCTCGTCGTCGAGAACGAGCTGGCCCCGACGGTCGGTCAGCAGGCCGATGCCCGGCTCCTCGCGCAACGTGCGTAGTTGGGCACGGCTGAGGCGAGGATAGGTGACGGCCCGCGATCCGAGCGGCGTCCCGGCGATGGACCGCCAGACGCCCAGTGCTTTCGCCTGCCGGACCTGGCCCGCCGCGACGGGGCCGGTCGGGCTGTGGATGCCGCGGCTTTCGTTGCGAAGATAAGGCCAGAGGAGCTGCAGCCGCCTGAGCGTTCCCGCCGTGGTGTCGCCGGCCATGTCGGCGACCGCCGCCAGCGCCCTGGGGTCGATGGCGGGGCCGGGACCCGCGGCCGAGACCCGTCCGCCCGGGGCACGCTCCATGGGAAGGGTCAGCAGGCACTGCACGTCGGGCCGCACCGCCTCGAGCGTGCCGGCCAGCATTTGCATCGCCTCGGGGAAATCGAGTGCGCCGGCCCCGGCACCCGGGTGGCCGCCATCGGCGGCCGGCACCTGGCCGCGCTGCCCACTGCCGCAGGGCATGAAGACGGGGACCGGGCGCACCGGCTCGAGGGGCTCCGGCTCGGCGCCGTCGGGCAGCAGGAGGCGTTCCAGGTCCGGCAGGGCGACCACCCCGATCTGCGGGATGCGGAGCAGCGCCAGCAGACCCAGCCGATGGACGAGAAGCCCCGGCGAAAGGTCCCGGCGCAGCGTCTTGCCGCCGCCGTGGCGTATGGCCTGCCTCAGGTCGAGCGCGTCCTCCAGGTCCCGCGGATCATGCGGGCCCAGAGGCTCGGAGCGCGGCTCCGGCACGCGGACGATCCACAGCCGCTCGCCGCCTCCGGCGAAAAAGTCGTCCGCCGCCCAGGGCAGCCAGGCCCGCGTGCCGCCGGCGGCGTCGGACCGGAGCGGCCGGACATCGTCCCCGTCCGCGAGAGGCGCCGGGAAGAAGGCCTCCGCCGCGCCCGCCCCCGCCTCCGCGCGCAGGGCGTCCGCCGTCTCCGCCAGTTGGGCGAGGCCGGTGCGCGCATTCGGAAAGACGCTGTCGAGCTCGTCGCCGGAGGAGATCGGAATGGGGAGGAAATAGAGCTCTTCGGGCCGCAGGGCCGCGCCCCGCTCCAACCGGTCGGCCGTGCGCGAGAACCCGGCCCGTTCCAGCTCGCCCAGCAGGACCCGGTTGCGTTGCAGGACCTGGACGTTGATCCGGCCCGGGCAATGCCCGACGAGGCCGGACACGAGCGGCGCCGGCACCGCCGCCCGGCGCACCTCGTCGATGCGGATCCGGTTGTCCAGGAACTCCATGGCGTCAGAACTGCTCGATATGCTCCACGGAGAGGACGAGTTCCTCCATGGCCACGTCGCTGCCGCCCTTGGCGGTCAGGGTCGGGCCGGTCCACTTGATCGGCATGGCGTTGACCAGCTTCCAGGTGACGACCGCTTCCTCGTTCGCCGGGTTCTCGGCCTTCAGCTTCACGAAGACACTGCGCTTGGCCTCCTCGAGGTTGCCGGTCCGAACGCCGTCGAGCCAAATGTAAAGATTGTTATGTCCTATAACTCCTCTCTTTAGAGTTACATCGCCCGACTTGTGGATGGCCGGCAGCTTGCTGACGTAGTTGGTGGTGGCGTTGCCGTTGCGGTACTCGGCGACCGTCACTTCGGCGTTCAGCCCGGAGACCTCGGAAAAGCCTCCCTGCACGTCTCCCTCGGTGCCGTCGCCCAGGTTGACCAGGTAGTTGAACGCCGAATAGGGCGTGTCTCTCGGTGTCGGCATGGCTCAGCTCTCCCATCTCCTAGGACTTGGCGTCGGCGGTCTTTTGACCGATGCGGAAGACCACGTACTCGGCCGGCCGCAGGGGGGATACGCCCACCAGGCAGACCATCCGGCCGCTATCGATGTCGTTCTGGGTCATGGTGCTGCGATCGCAGCGCACGAAGTACGCTTCCTTCGGCGACCCGCCGAGGAGCCGGTTGTTGAACCACTCGTTGTATAGGAAATCTTCCACCGCACCGCGTATGTTATCCCAAAGTCGCGGTCCATTAGGCTCGAAGACCGCCCACTGGGTCGAGGTGTCTATGCTCCGCTCCAGATAGAGGAAGTAGCGGCGGACGTTGACGTACTGCCATTCGACATCGGTCGACAGCGTCCGTCCGCCCCACACCACGTAGCCCCGCCGCAGTACGAACCTGAGCACGTTGACGCCGTTCGGATTGAGCAGCTCCTGCTGGAAGTGGTTGATATTCTGGGCGAATCTCAACGCCCCGATCACCGGGGCATTGGCGGGGCTCTTATGCACCCCCCTGGTCACGTCGGTGCTGGCATAGACGCCCGCCATGAAACCCGAGGCCGGCACGTCGATCGGCACATCGGGGATGCGGCGGCGGCGGCGCGGATCGGGGGTGGTCACCCACGGGTAGTAGAGGGCCAGCCTGTCCTCGCTGCCCAGCTCGTCGCGGAACGCGCGCACCTCGCCGATGGTCATTCCCGCACGCGAGTCCACGATGCCCACCCGATAGCGCATGCGCAGGCAGTGGGTCCGCAGCGCCCCCACGATGCCGAGGTGGGTATCGTCGTGGGTGTCGCCGGGGTACGCGGGCGAAACCGCGGCCGGCGTCATGACGATGGCGACGTCGTCGATGTCCTCCAGGGCGACGAAGCCCGTACTGCCGTTGCGCTCGTCGCCCTCGCCCCGGTAGTCGGCGGCGCCCGGCAGGATGGTGCCGTCGCTGCCGCCCCCCAGTTCGATGAGGAAACGCGGCTCCTCGAAGCCCCGTCCCGGTGGGTCCATGGCGTCGGCGTCGAACAACGCGAAGATCGCGTCCACCAACTCCCCCCGGGTTCCCATATCATCCGGCGCCGTACACGCGATCGGGCTCGTCAGCTCATCGTAGTGGGACTCCGGCGTCACCGGCAGGCGCGCGAACAGCGACGACTCTCCGTCCGTATCGGTGGTGATTCGGGCGTAGGAATGGAACACCTCGCCCACGCGGGAGATCAGGTTGTCGGGCAAGCCCGGCCTAAGGTCGTTGCGGATGCGGACGTCGATGTCGATCTCCACCGGGCGAAGCCGCACCGTCACCCCCTCGGCGGCGACGAGGCCGGCCTGCATCAGGGCGGGGGGGTTGCCGTCGGCCGCGAAGCTGGCCGCGGTGATCGCCGGTTGCGTGCGGGCCGGGCGGAAGCGGGCGCCGGCGAACAGGGTGAAGCGGTTGTTCGCCTGGTCGCGCCGAACCATCGCCCGGATGCCCATCGGGAAGACCGAGTTGTTCGCACCATCCGGCAGGTTGCCGGCCGTGTTCTGTGGTCGGATGTCGGCGGTCAGACCGGTGGCCTCCAGGAGGTAGAGCTGCCCGTCCTCGGTGGGCTCGTCACCGCCCCATGCCTCGGGCGCCTCGATCACGCGGCCGGTCGGCCGGAAGGTGAACTCGAGGATGTAGTTCCCCATGGCGCCGGGAAAGCGGCTGCGGAAGATCAGGGCTCCGTCGTCGCCGTCCCTCGCCAGGGCCTGCTCGGGCGCGCCCTGACCGGCGATGAATTCCCCGTTCTCGTCGGTATTCGCCTGGTTGACTCCTGCGAAGGTTCGTACAACGAAAAGTTGCCGTCCGCCGTTCTCGAAGAACGCCAAGGCCGCCAAGGCGGTGAGGTTGAGCGCCCGTCGATCCGGGTCGGTCAGGGCCAGGTCCTCGAGGTCGCCGTAGATCCGCGAATACTCCTCGAAGCTGGTCAGGGGCTCCGGCCGCCCGCGCACGGGTCCGGTCCGGGTCGGGCCGACCATCCCCGCGACGCTGGTACCGACGCCGGCGATGCTCTTGGATCTGAAGCTGGTCTCCTCGACATAAACGCCGGGCGCTAGGTAGCTAGCCATGTGGTGTCCTCCTGATTGTCGGCATCACGGCGTGGCGAGCGCGACGTAGCTGCGCCCCCTCGATCTGAAGATTCCGGTGAGCCCCGGCCGCAGGACGAAATGGGCCGCGGCCGTGAAGGCCAGCGCCGCGGCGCCGCCATCCGAGACCGGGTCGCCGGGATAGTGGACGGCAACCTCGCCCAGGTGCGACGCGGTCAGCGCTTCGGGGTCGACGACGGGCACCCTTGCCCGCGTGGCCGGGTCGGTGACCTCGATCGGGTCGCCGCCGCCCTCCGCGGCGACGGTCAGCGTCGCCGGATAGGGGTCGATGCCCTCGCGCAGCGGCGGGACCGTCACCAGCCGCAACGCGAACTCGCCGGCCGCATCCGCTTGGGCGCGAAAGCGCAGGGCGCGCAGGCCGACCTGGACCATCAGGGTGACGGAGGCGAAGCCGGCCGCCCGCTTGTCGTCCTCGTACAGCAGCGTTCCGCGCAGCAGTCCGCCGTTGGGCGCGGTCATGCCGCCGGCCGCGGGAAACAGCGTCACGTCGTGCTCCGCGCCCGCAGCGGGGAAATCGAGCGAGACGACCCGAGGCAGATATCGGGCGTCGTCGTCGACCACGACGCCCCGCAGCGTGAACGGGGTGCCGGCGATCGGGTCGAAGTCGACCTCGGCGGGCGGCCGCGGGACGACGAGGCCGATCGAGCCTTCCACCAGCGTCATCTCGCCCGTCTTGTGCGCGTACGACAGATCGGCCGGCGGCAGGTCGTCCACCTGCGCGGGATCGCGAACGAAGCGGAGGCGAGCATTGGCCGGCAGCATGGACTGGCGCGCTTCGCCGTCGTCCGGCAGGTCGGCGGTGCTGCCGTCCAGCCACCTGACGCGGCTGCCTCCCTGGAGGATGAGGGTCTCAGCCATTGGCGCGGGCCCGCTGCGGATGAACCTCGAAGACGCGCGTCCGCACCGGGCGGCCGGCCGAGCGGTCCGCGTCGAGGGCGAGCCGCACGGTGCGGACGATGATCGGCACGCTGGTCGTATAGGGCGCGTCGAGGGTGTCCCAGATGCGCATCAGGTCCTCCGTCGTCATCTCTTCCGGGGTCACCGTGAGGACCTCCGCGGGCGTGACGTCGGCGCCTTCGGCCTCGCCGAGCTCGGCGCTGTCGAGGGTGGCCTGTTGGGTGAGCTGGATCAGCGCCCAGGCCATCAGGCTGGTCTCGACGAAGGGGCTGCCCGTCGAGATCAGCAGGAAATGGAGGTTGACCGGCAGTTCCGGCCGTGGACCGGCCGCCTCGGGCCCGATGGCGGCGAACGCGCGCTGGCGCCCGTGCGGGTCGATGGTGATGCGATGCAGATAGATGCCCAACATGTTGCCGGCGATCTGCTCGCGGAAATTGGCGCTCCCCATGACTCGGATGGTCGGCGCCCCGTCTCCGTCCGAGGCGAAACTGTCCAGGCGCGCCTCGAAGAAGCGCTGCAGCGCCTCCATCACTCCGGTGACGGCGGCGTAGGACGCCATCAGACCGTCCCCTCCGGAGCCGTCGACCGATAGATCCGGCCGACCCGTTCCATGGTGCCCTCCCTGCACATCTGGCGGAGCGCCATTTCGACGTCCGATCGGGTGGAGTTCCGCAGCCCGTCACTCAGCCACCACCGCACGATGCCGTCCAAGGTGTCGCCCGCGTTCGGGCGTTCCCGGACGTAGTCCGTCAGCTCCAGTTTGATGTGCTGGACGCGATCCGGTGTCATGGCGCCGCGCTCGGTCTCGTCATGTGCCGGCTGTAGGAGCAAGCGGCGTGCCAGGCCGGCGCGGCTTCACGATCGCCGCGTTTTCAAGCCGTTACGTGTGAGCATTGAGCGCGCTTGGGTGAAGGTGCCCCGCTTGAGGGTGGTGGCGGGTGGGGCATGGCCGCCCTGCCGGGTCGAAACCGCCTCAATGGCGCGAGGACCTCATGCGCGCGGGCCAGTTCTTCGCTTCATAGCCCCATGTGGACGGCTCCCTGTTGGCAAGGGGTTTGTTGAACGGGGATGCAGGGGTTTTCGGTGCTGCCATGTGTTGGCTTTGACCGCTGCGCCGGCCGCGGAACCTGCGCCAGCACAAGCGTGCTCACGGCGAACAGAAGACCAGGCAAGCCGGCTATGGTTCGATGGATCTCCGTGCCCAGTTCGGCAGCACTAGGATCTGTATAGTCCGACGAGCCCTGTCGCCGAGCCGCTGCAAGGGCTCATGGTGGGCGGTCGAGACCCTGGCCGTGCTTCCGTGCGCACCGTCCGACGGCGTGCGCGGGTATGCACCAATACCTTGACCCGACCACCCTCCGCCTTACGATTGCGCGTGCCGTCGCAATGCGGTCCGCCGGTTCTGTCAGGGGGGACGGATGGACGACCCTTGGGCCTTCGGGCTCGGTGATCTGATCACCGTCATCGGCATCGTTACGGCCGCGGCCCTGGCCCTATGGGTGCCGTTCACCCTCTACTTCGCCAACGCACTGCGTGATCCCGAAGACCGCCGGCGGCTCAGGGAGAGGTACGAAGCCCGCCTCGACCCCGGCCGCTGGGCGCGCATGCGGGCGGCTCTGGACCGTCTGCTCGGGCACATCGACCGCTGGTTCGGCTACCTGGCGGTCGACGGGTCGCGCAGCGCTTTCGCGCGGCCATGGGCGCGCTGCCTGAGCCTGGCTTTCCTGTACCCGATCCTCTTCTTTCTCGTCGGCTACCTGCTCGCGGCCCAGGGACGGGTGGGCGGGGTGGAGCTGGCGGATCCGGATGCCGGCATCCCGGCGCGTCTGGGGTTGCTCGTGTGGGTCGTCGTGGTCGCCGCGTTCTTCTTCACGGCGTTCAGGCGCGACTGGTTCGAAAAGGCCGGCGCCGCGGTGGCCCGTCCGGTCCGCAAAGCGCTCCCGGGGAGCGGTGGCCTCGGCGGACTGATCGGAGGCGCGGTCGAGTGGCTCGCTTTCGCTGTCGCTGTCGCTGTCGCTGTCGCTGGCGCTGGCGCTGGCGCTGGCGCTGGCGCTGGCGCTGGCGCTGGCGCTTTCGCTTTCGCTGGCGCTTTCGCTTTCGCTGGCGCTTTCGCTGGCGCTTTCGCTGTCGCTGGCGCTGTCGCTTTGCTCTTATTAAGCTTAGGGGAATTAAACCCCGTGTCATTGACTTGGGTCATGTTTTTCGTGGTTTTTCCCTTTGCCAACAGTCTGTTGGACTGGGGGTCGCTGACGGTGACGCGGCGGATGATGCGGTGGTGGGTGGCGGTGGACGGAGCGGCGGCGGCTACGTTCGCGCGCTACGGCGTCGGCGTCCTCGTCGACCTGGTGATCGCGGTCGTCTGCGTATGTGCCTTGTCGGCCCTGTTCAGCGCCGGCGTGGCGGGGCTGAACGCGGTGGTCGCGTGGCGGGTGGAGGGGGCCGACCCGCAGGTGGTCGACTGGATGGCCCAGATGCGCGATTTCCGGGACCATCCCTTCGGGGCCGGGCTGATGGTGACCCTGATGCTGTTCTCGACCCTGCTGCCGACCCTGGTCCACCTGGGGGCCGGCACCGCGGCGCTGGTCCGCCTGCCCCATCTCGGCCGCGACGCCGTGCTGCGCGCCCTCGCCGACGGGCCGCCGGAGGCGGGCGAGCGGCTGCGCCTCGGCGCCGTCAGGACCGTCCAGTGGCTCGTGCCCGCGGTCGTCTGGGGCGTCGCCGGGCTGATGTTCCTGCGGTTCTTCGTGCCGCTGTCGTGGCTGCACGCGCTGGGGCTCCCGGTGCCCGGGGACACCGGCGACGTCCTGCTTCTGTGGCTGCCCTACAAGTCGGCCGAGCTGGTCTGGACCGCCCTGGGCGGCTGACCGGCACCGTCCGGAACAGCCACTCGCGATCCGATCTCCACATGCGCCGAACCCGAGTGGCGTGGCCTCCGGGAACACCCGTCGTGCCACACCGTCCCTGCGCGCGCTTCAGAACGGACGGCATGAACAGGAAAGGTCACGCCCCAGTTAGGCAGCACTAGGATCTGTATAGTCCGACGAGCCGCGAGACCAGCACCGCCAAGAAAAAGGTGCCGCAGATCGCCTCGAAGACGGCCCAGATCCGGGCAACCGGGCTGAGCGGAGAGATGTCGCCGTATCCAAGTGTCGTCAACGTGGCAAAGCTGAAATAGAGCAGTTGGTCCCAAATGGTTCCCTTGCCGACCTCTTCTACGGCAAAGGAGCCCGGAACCAGCCCCTCGATCAGGACGTAGATCACCGCCCAGGCCACGCCCAGGAGCACGTACACCGCGACCGCGCCACTGATCACATCGCGGGTCACGGTCTCGGCCTTGACCACACTGCGCAACACCACGACCGCCATGTAGAGCGTACATAGCGCGAGAACGACTCCGGAGGCCTCGTCCAGCACGCTGCCCGACCAGGCGGGATGAAGTGGCCTGCCCCCCTTAACCCGGTCCAAACGTCTGTCAGGCTTCCTGCGTTACATCGTCGATAAGGCTCTGGCCGGCCAGGCGGAGACGATCAGTGGCTACGCGATCGGGGTCGATGTTTTCGGGAAGCCGGAAACTTTCGACCCGGCCATCGACACGATTGTGCGGGTGGAGGCCGGCCGCCTGCGGCGGCGACTCTCGGAGTACTACCGAGAGGCGGGGGCCGAGGACCCGCTGGAGATCTCACTGCCGAAGGGCAGTTACGTGCCCGTATTCAAGCTGCGAGCCGAACGCGACCCAAGGCACACGCCGCTAAAGAGGCCGATGGCGCGCGGCCCTTCGATCGCGGTCCTGCCCTTCCAAAACTACGGCGCCGATCCGGGTGACCAGTATTTCGCAGACGGCCTTACGGAGGAGACCATCGCCAATCTGGCACGTTTCAAGGACCTCTTCGTCTTCTCGCGCTCCACGACGACGAAACTGGCGCGCGACGGCGTCGACATCCGCCAACTCCACCAGGAGCTCGGCGTGGACTTCGTGCCGGAGGGCAGTCTGCGCAAGTCGAGCGACAGGGTGCGTGTCAACGTGCGGCTCGTCGATGCGACAACCGACGGTCACCTCTTCTCGGAGCACTTCGAGCGTCCCTGCACGCCGGAAGGTGTTTTCGAGATACAGGACGAGATTGCCCGCCTGGTTGCCGGCCGGGTTGCCGACAGATACGGGCCGCTCGGACGCTACGTCGCACGCGCGGCGCGCTCCGGTCTTGCCAAACGGTGGGAAACCTATCGGTGGATCGTCCGCTTCTACGAGAACTATTCCAAGCATCTGCCGGACCTGCACCTGGATGTGCGTGCTGGGCTGGAGGCGGCCCTCAAGTCGGACGCCGAATCCTCCGATGCCTGGGCTGCCCTGGCGGCGGTCTACCTGGACGAGTACCGACTGCACCTCAACGAACGTGCGGACTTCCCGGCTCTTGATCGGGCTCTGGAGGCGGCACTTCGGAGCGTTACCTATGATCCCGACAATGCCATGGCCTATCAGTTCCTGGCCGTCACCCACTATCACCGTGGGGAGTTCTCCGATTTCGACATCGCCGCACACAGAGCCGTCGAACTCAACCCGGGCCATGCCGATGTGCTCGCCGACATCGGCTTCTGCTACGCCTATTCGGGCCAATGGGATCGCGGGCTTGCGCTCCTCGAGCGGGCACAGGAGATCAGCCCCGTGCATCCGGGCTGGCACCACATGCCGAAGGCCCTCCGAAAGCTGCTCGACGGCGATCCGGATGCGGCCATCCGGGAGCTGAAGAAGGTCCCGATGCCGGGTTTCTATTGGTACCATGCCCTGATGGCTTGCGCCTGCGCCTGCGCCGGGCGTGATATCGAGGCGGCGAGCGAGGTTCGCGAGCTGCTGGCCGTCTTTCCCGATTTTCCCGCCAAGGTGCAGAGCGAATGCCGGATCTGGTCGACCAGCGAAGAGATTCTCGAGAAACTCTGTGAGGGCTGGCGAAAAGCGGGAATTCTCTGGCCCGCCCCCACGAACGCCTGACCTCAGCACCCAAAAAACGCCGAGACCCGCCCAATGGCGGGTCTTCTCTGCGGTGATTTTGGTTGCGGGGGCTCGCAACCAGCGCAACTTGCTGTTCCAAGCTATGGACATCGTCGCAAGCCCTGACCCACATTAACCTATTGATTTAAAGATCAAGTTCGGGTTGGGGTGATTGCGGCGTCTGTCCGGCGAGGCTGGAATGGCAGACGACCGCAAGAAATATCCGCCGCCTTTTTCGCTGCGGCTAACGTTCGAAGAGCGCGCCATCCTCGAACGCGCGGCAGGCAACATGCCGATCGGGGCTTATGTCCGCTCCCGGCTTTTCGATGGGGCGGTGCCGTTGCGGCGTGCACGCGGCAAGCGCCCCGTGAAGGATCAGCGGGCCCTCGGGCAGGTGCTGGGCGAACTCGGCAAGTCTCGGCTTGCCAATAACCTGAATCAGTTGGCGCGGGCCGCGAATACGGGCTCCCTGCCCGTAACGCCCGAGACCGAGAAGGCACTGCGGGAAGCTTGCGGGGACGTGCGGGAAATGCGCGACGCGCTGATTTGCGCGCTCGGCCTGCCGGTGGAGCGGCGGCCGTGATTCTCAAAGGCAGTGAACGCGGTGGATCGAAGCAGTTGGCCGCACACCTTCTGAAGACCCAGGACAACGATCACGTCGAGGTCTACGAGGTCCGGGGCTTTCTCTCAAACGACCTGCGGGGCGCAATGCGGGAGGCCTATGCGATCAGCAAGGGCACGAAGTGCAAGAAGTTCCTTTTTTCCCTGAGCCTCAACCCGCCTGAGACGGCGCGGGTGTCGGATCGGGAGTTCAAGGCCGCGATCCGGGCGGTCGAAGCCAAGCTCGGGCTCGAAAACCAGCCGCGCATTATCGTCTTCCATGAGAAGGAAGGGCGCAGGCATGCACACTGCGTCTGGTCGCGAATTGATACGGAGCGGATGCGCGCGATCAATTTGCCGCACTTCAAGCTGAAGCTCCGCGACGTGTCGAAGAAGCTGTTCATGGAGCACGGCTGGAAGATGCCGTGCGGCCTGGTCGATAGCCGGCAACGCGACCCAACCAACTTCACGCGTGCCGAGTGGCGACAGGCCAAGCGCAACGGGCACGACCCGAAAGCGCTTAAGGCGATGTTCCAGGAATGCTGGGCGATTTCGGACTCGGGGGCGGCGTTCGCCAAGGCGCTCGAAGAGCGGGGCTACTGGCTGGCGCGCGGCGACCGGGGCGGCTTCGTTGTCGCCGATTTCCGGGGCGAGATCTATTCCGTGGCGCGGTACACGGGCCTAAGGACCAAGGAGGTGAAAGCCAAGCTCGGCGACCCAAACGCCCTGCGCCCGGTGTCCGAGACCAAGGCGTTGATCGCGGCGCGGATGACGAACGTCTTGAAAGGCTATGTCCGGGAAGCCCTAGGTGCTTTCAACTCGCAATCCGCTTCTCTCGCCTTCAAGAAAAGCCAACTCGCGCAGCATCACAGACATGAACGCCAGCGCCTTAAAGAGCGCCAGGAAGCCCGCTGGCGAGAGGAAACCGCACGCCGCACGGCACGACTGTCAAAAGGTTTCCGAGGCGCTTGGGACCGTCTGACCGGCAAATACGGGCGCATCCGGCGGGACAACGAGCGCGAGGCCTATCGCGCCTTCGTGCGAGACCAGGCGCAAAAACAGACGCTCATCGAAGCGCAGTTAAGAGAGCGACAGGCGCTGCAAAAGGAAATCGTCCGGGTGCGCCAGACGCACGCAAAGGAACTGGCGCAACTTCACCGCGACGTTGCGCACTACACGCGCATGAACGCCCAAGAACCGCCAAGCGTCCGCGAGCATTTCCGCGAGTTGAGCCGGCACCAGAACCAAACGCGTGGGCGCGGCCGGCGCCGGAAGCGCGGCCCTTCGCTGGACAGCTAAGCATTCGCTTCGACGCTGGAAACCAGGCGATTACTTAGGGCAACGAGTCTCATCTGTTCCCTCCCGGTTTGTCAGCCCGCCGCCCACCGGAGGCCTTTCTCTGGGCCATGTGGGGGTCGGAGCCGAAAAGGCTCCGGTGGTCGGGGCCTTCGAGACAAACGGAGGAAACGATCATGAGACTCGTTACACGTTTCGAGCTGGCGTCCCGCAGCCTTAGCGAGCTGCTTGCGCTGCACCGCGAAATCTTCAACGCGCTGGCCGCGACCGCGCCCGGCAGCGCAGAGCGGCGCAACTGCTTGGCTTCGCTGGAAACGCTCAACGCGGAAATCGCTTCGCGGGCGCTGCGCCCGTAAGCGAACGGCGGTAGGCCGGTGACGGCCCACCGCCATTTTTTGCGTCCGCATCGGTTCAACCGTCCTCCTCGGCCAGCCAGTCGAGAAGCGAGGGCGCACGGTAGCGCCCGTCAGCTCTGGCCTGTGTCGGCGGGCGGGAGTCGCGGCGGACCTCGAACAAAGCGGGCTGCCCGGGTTGGGCCGCCTTCCATGCTTCAATCTGTTCGCGCCGGATCGCGAGGATGGCGCGCCAGCTATAGGCGCGCCCCTCGATGACGATGGTGTCGGGCGTTCTCATGCCGCGTCCGCCTCGCGCTGCGGAATCTGCAATCTGTGCAGAAAATCCGCGGCCTTCTGGGCATGGGCGGCGGCCGAGAAGATCGCTCTCTTGTCGTTCTTCAGAACCTCCAGCCATGAAGCGATGTAGGCGGAATGATCGCCCCGGATCTCGGGCGTCAGGTGCAAGTCGGCGGAGAGAAATGCCGCGCCGAGTTCTGCGACAAGCTCCTCCATCGCGTAACCTTCATCGCCCCAGCGTTTGCGTCCGAAATCCCGGTCGAGACGCGACGGATGACGCGTCCAATGGGTCATCTCGTGCGCGAGCGTCGCGTAGTAGCTCTCCGCGTCGCGGAAGGCCACGAAGGGCGGCATCTGCACATGGTCAGCGGCGGCGGCGTAGTAAGCCCGGTTACCACCGTGACGGATATCGGCGGGGGCGGCGGCAAAGAAGGTTTCGGCACCCTCGATCCGTTCCACCGGATCGATGCGGGGCTCGGCGACAGCGTAATAGTGGGCGGGCAAGCCTTCCACCTGCTCGACGTTGAACACCGTGTAGCCCTTCATAAAGGGGATGGCCTGCTCGGTCTCCTCGCCGGTATCGGCGTCGGTTTCGGTGCGGGTGATAGTATTGGCGTAAACGACAAGTTCGCCTTTCTCGCCCTTGCGCACGTGCGCGCCAAGCTCCTTGGCTTGGCGGTACGTGATCCAGATCGGCGCAGCAAAGCCCCGCTCTTCGGCGGCGGCCCAAAGCATCAGCACGTTGATGCCGGCATAGGGCTGGCCATTGAAGCGCAGCGGGCGGGTGATGCGTCCGGCGGCGTGCTCGGCGTTCCATGGTTTCATCCAAGGCCGGACGCCGTGCTCAAGATCGGCGACGATCTTGGAGGTAATACGGGTGTAAACATCTGCTTTCATTGCCTTTCTCCTTTGGGTAGGGGGTTGCGCATGCAACCCCGCTAGCCCGAGCGGCAATGAGCGGAGGTGAAGCCGTCACAGGCCGGCCCAGGCCGGAGGCGGATCACCCGGCCTGCACAAACGGAGTGCGGAAGGCCGGGGACACCGGCCGGGGACGCCCGAAGGGCTTGGCCTTGACGGCGGGGACCCGTCAGGGGTCCCGAAAAGACATGGAAAACTTCAGCCGAAGGCTGGCGATATCATTTCGCGCGAGGGATCGTTACCGGAGGGCCGAGACCCGAAGGGGCTCGGGGAGCGGAGCGAGTAGAGCCCGGTCCGGCGGAGCCGGATGCGCCCTGATGGGCAAAAAAGGACGACAAAAATGTCACCCTAAGCAGACGAAGTCTTGCTCGCTTCTGCGAAAAAGCTTATGAACCAACACATGATGCGGCACGCTAGCGATCACGAATTGGAATCGAACGCTCAATCTGCGCCGGAATCCGAGCCCGATGCCAAATGGGGCGACGCCGTCAAGGCGGGTTATCAGATCTTCCCCGACGTCCTACTGAGGTGGCAGCACCTCCTGAAACTCAGCCCCACGGACATCGTGGTCATCGCCAACCTCAATCAGGCGTGGTGGTACGAAGATCGACTGCCCTACCTGCAACCACAAACGATAGCGAAGCGGATGGGGGTCTCAGAACGATCGGTTCAGCGGTGCCTGAGCCGCCTGCGCAAGCGGGGGTTACTGCGACAAGTGCGCGAGCGGCAGAACGACGGGACGGTCCGCTATTATCACGACCTGTCCAGCTTGCGTACGCAACTCGAACGACTTGCCCGGCGGGACATTCGATACAACGAGGCCCTACGGGTGGAGGACGCCGACTCATGATACAGGTGCCGCCGAGGCTGCAGCACCTCGTGGGCAGGTGGCGATTGAGAGGGAATAGCCCCGACGTAGCTCAGTTGGACAGAGCCCCCGTTGGCTATAGAAATCGTGCGGACACACGAGAGTATGGCGGGGAGGTCGCAGGTTCAAGTCCTGCCGTCGGGCCCACCTTCTATGCGCGCTAGGAATTGAGACCGGATGGCCGAATCGCGAGCTTAACGGGGTTCGATTCACGAGAGCTTGGTCAGCCGGAGCCTTTGGCGCAGGCAGAGCGCCAAAGGTTTCCGGGTGCGGTTTGCTCAACTATGTCACGCTCCGCCTCAATCAAGCCACCAAGTGCGAACGGCGCTCAAGCAGGCTGTCGAGTTCGCGAATAACCACTTTCGGAATGTCCAATCGCTCCCAGCGCCGCGTTTGAAGCCACTGAAAAACAGCGTCTTCGCTCATTCCGTCATCAGCGAGAAATTCATTGATCGCGACAGATGTAGTCCTGGATAAGCCTAGGCCAATGAGAGAAAGGAGCGTGTCAGTAGCTACGCCGAACTCAAGAAAAAGATCGAATCGCAGTCCTTCGGGGAACAGCTCAGGCTGACCTATCTCATCGAGATGATGCTTGAGAATATCAAGATAGGCTGACAAATACTTGGGAGCGCGAAAACGGGCAACCTCTTCAACATCCCGCATCGTGTCCCTGATAACGGCGGCGAGATTGTAGTGACGATCATGTTCGTCGAGATAAGTTATGCGGCGGCGGATAATCTGGCCCAGCGGCAAGCCCCGCATCCATTCGATTGTCACTAGAGCGTGGATCGGAACTGCACCGCTGGGAAAGAAAGCAGGATACAGGTTTCTGTTGATGCGATGAAAAATGGCAATCAAACGGGAGTAGGCATCATCACTTTCAGGCGTTGATGGCAGCAGTTCTTCAACAGACCCCGTTCGACGCCGAAAGTAGGTTAGCAATGATTGCAGGGCGGTAGCGCTGACACCGGGGTGACGCGAGATTATCGCGGCGGGAACCTCAACATGGCCTAGAAGCGCTCCCAACCGGTCGTCCAACTCCCGAGCGTACTCTTCGGAGAGGCGGCTAGCGGTCGGCGCACTCAGGAACGTTCCTTCGCGAGCACGCCATGCCAGCAAATAGGCAGCGACCTGCTCGAGCGACGGATCCAACGCGGACGGCTCCATCTCTCTTCGCGCATCAAGGTAGTCTAGCATCGGCTCGCGGCGTCTGAGCACAACGTCCGTTTCACGGTTTATCGGGTAGCGGGCGCGTTCCGGAACACCGTGTGGCCAAAGCGACGGCCTGTTGACATCAACGCAGACGATGTTGCCACTGAAGTCTTGGCCCCATCGTCCTGCCCGTCCTGCCAGGTTCCAAAAGTCGTGGGCGTTCATTGGTGTCCTTTGGCCCTTTTTCGGCCCCCTTACCACGATAGTGCGGCACGCTAAATTGACCCCCTCTACGAGTGTTGAAGTACATACGAGGAATCGGATCTTGCCCTCTGTAAACAAACGTTCGATTTCAGAGCGCAGCAATGTCGGCATATTCCCATAGTGAAACGCAACACCACGGCGAACGAGCTCGACAAGCTGAAAATCCGGATGGACGGTATCGCGGGCGAATTCGGAGAGGTCCTTTAGTTCCTGATCCACATCGCCTACTGGCTTGCCAAGGCCATCGTGAATTTGCCAGGCGATTTTCTCGGCATCGGCTGCGCCGTTTGCATAGATGAGTGTGCCGGTCTGATCGCGACCAATCGCAAGCGCGACAAATGAAAGCCGTTTAATCTGGGTATCAGGCTTGGCGTGGAGGGCAAGGACACCGAGTGGTTCGCTTTCCCCGTTATGGCGGAGACGCAACTGCCATTTGTCTGAGTGGCGCGGCATCTGCTCGGCGAGAATGAGGTTCTGTGTGACTGTAGCTATCTCATTGGGGACGACAGCAGCGGCCAAGCCCTCCGGGGCATCTTCAATCAATGCCTCGGGGTTATCTGTCATCGGGCTCAGGAAAACGAGCCGTCCGCCAGAATTCGCTCTAGCGATGCGTTCGATCGCATCCTGAAGGATGACACCGCGCAGACCGTCGCCAATCTTATGGACCTCGTCGACGACAGTAATATCGATGGGCAGTGCATCCCCAATTGCGTTGAGGAAAACGTGCAGCCGTTCCTGCGTGAACACCAGGATTGTAGGCCGGGAACGGTCACCAAGCGCAGACAGGGGCAATGACGCAACGCGCAGTCCGCCAATCTCGTAGTCCGCACATAATTCAAGCAACTGGCGTTCGATCTCACCAACAAGCGCACGCGTCGGCGCAAGAAAAACGGCCAACGTAGCATGATTTGCAGCAAATTCGTTGAGAAGCCACTGAAGCACCAAATAGGTTTTCCCAGAGGCGGTAGGCGCCGATGCCGACACCCAAGCCGCCGAACGAAGCTCATCCCAGAACCGCTTCTGGAATCTATTCGCGGTGATTGCATGCCCCGTTATGGGGAAGACGGAATGCTCAAGCTCTCGCCGCGTCAACAACATCTGTTCGGAGACCCCAATCCGCTCATCGAAATCCGGTGCAAGGTGCTCACGATCGATGGCGAGACGGACGGCGCGATGATTGGCGAGTTGTGTCAGAACGGTGGCGCTGGCTTCGGAGATACGCTGATCAGCCGAGTGCAACAGCCCGGCCTGGGCGACGGTCAGTGCTGCTTCATTTGCTGTCGGGGATTCAGACGCTGAAAGGATGCTGCCGGCAAACAGAAGGCGGGACCAATCGGGTCGATGCTCAACGAGATCACCGCCTTGAACGGAAAGCCCTCCGATGCTCTTTGCCGCAACCAGGCGTGAAAGCATGCGAAGCTCGCCGGCCAAGCCGTCGGACGACATGATCCAGGATTGGAGCTCTTCAAGCGTCATCACGCACCCCCAGAATCTTCAGGAAATAAGCGCGGAACTCCTGCGCAGACGGGAGCGGCACACAAATGAAGTGAATGTCGAAATTCTCCAGTTCTTCATGACCGATGCGGTGGTTCGCAACACCCACCCATGTTGCAAGCTCGGCAGTAATCGCTTCGGCGATTTCTGTGGCCTTACCTTCAACGTCGGCAGCCGGATAGGCTTCCGAGTCGAACGCCGATAGCGCGAAGCCACAGTGTCGAAGCTCCAAAGAGGAGGGGTCATTCGGATCGAGAAAGCGCTTAAGCGCCGCGATCAGTCGCTCGTCGGTGAAATTGGCGAACTCATTGACAAGAAGAATATCTTGGCTGCGTGTCGCGTCACTACCCTCGGGGTCGCGGAGGAAGGGTGCAAGCGATTCAAGGCAATTTCTGATCGCAGCGGACGCATCGCCATAGATCTTGGATTCGCCCCAATATAGATTCAGTCCGCCGTCGTCCCGAGCCTCTGCGTAAACCCCGTCGGCTCCGTGATAATGCATGGAGGTTGATGTCTTGAGCGTCATTTTGCAGATGATCTGCGTGATGCCGAATACGGCTTCTGCCATAGCGAATAACAGGAGCTCACCACCTTCACCGCTTTTTGCGAGTCCCGTGAAGAGCCCGCGCGCCCGCTCATGGAGATGGGAGATGGCCGCCATAGAGCCGGTTTCGTCGGCTTTCTTGTAGGCCTCCTCGATTGTAGGCCGTGGAATGGCATAGTCGATGATCTGGTCGAGAAGATAATCAGCGAGAGGCTTGACCCGCACACGGCCCTGCGCGTCGAGGGGTAGGAAATAGCAGTGAAGTCGAGTGCGTGTTTCCCCGACCGCGATATCACGTTCGAGGCAGATTAGGTGGGTGCTGATTTGGGAGGCACCGCGACGCAGCGCGCCGCGTAGAGCCTCGTCCAGATCAAATTCATCCGGCGGCTCCTCTGCACCGGTCGAGCTTTTCAGAGCTGGCTCTGGTCCATCGCCTGCCACTCATCCCCCCATTTTGCCATTCAGCAAAAGAGTTGATGTCGGACACAGCGTTGCTACCAGCACTTTCATGATCGCGCCGCCTCCGCCGCAACATGCCCAGCCAGACCGCTTACGAACGTCCGCAGGCCGGTCATGTCGCTGAGTTCGGCATAACGCCCATCAACAGCCGCTGTGCGAGGTGACACGATGACTGACGCCGCAGTGTAGAGCTGTTCCTGCACGAGCTTTCGGCACAGGATGTTGTACCGTTCAGCATAAGACGCACCTTCAAACTCGGCGAATACCGGAAAATGAGGCGACACGTCCCGGACAGGCGAACGCGATTTCGGGGCATCCTCTAGGAGCATCATCCAACCCACAAACGGACGGGATTGCTCGCCAAAGGCCCCTTCCCGATATGCTGTCCAGAGATCGTGGGCCGTGCCGATTGCTTCTTCAGTCCGGTTGTTGAAATTGTTGCCGAATGACGGACCAACCTGGCTCTTGAACTCAAGCGCCGCGACCAAGCGGCCCTCATTGATGACCAGCAAATCCCATAGCTTGGTAGGCCGGAAATAGCCCGGTAATGTGACGACGCGGCGCTGGCGGTGGATGGCGGCACGGTCAAGACCATTGGCGCGGACGATATCCATCACAAGGGCAACGAAGCCGTCCATGTTCTTGCCCGCCGTGACGCCAGCGCGTTCCCCCTGGTCGACACTGCCGGACTCAATCTGTTTTTGCCGCGCCTGCTCGCGATTTCCCCAGAAGGCCTGCACCGCCTCGTGTGCTTTTCGTTCGTAGTCTGACAGATCTATTGCCATGTGTTCGTTCTTACGTTTGTCCGTTCCCGCCGAGCGCGGCACGCTCATCCTTTGAAAGGCCGTATAGGCGGAATGCGGCTTCATTGCAGGCGGTGGTGTCCCTGCGTTCTGCCGCACCAACGAGAGCGCTCTTGATCTCTTCAGTCACGTCCTGCCAGCGGGGCAGTCGGATACGCCGCAGGTATTGCGCTTGAAAGCGCAGGTAGCCGCCGCGCATTTGTGTGGAATAGACCGACACGAACAACCTGGCGATGCCCGACATCAAGACAGCTTGCAGGGCTTTCAAGTCCCATTGATCGGAGGTGATGAAGTATAGGTTGTGATGGGGATAGAGTCTCCCGTCTTCGTAGACGATATGCGCCTCGCCCTTGATGTCGGGAATGAGCAGTTTGGGTTTCTTGGCAAGGGTGGGGTGAATGCGATCAATCGTGCGATACCAGTTCGCCGGGGACTTCTGTGCGATGTGGCGCTTGGCGATCTGTTCTATTCGGGCTTCGAGGTAGCGCTTGAGCTTCGGGTAGGCGTTGAGATCGACAAGCCCGTTATCGGCGGCAAAGGGATTGACGATACCGAACCCACGCCATCGGACTTCGCCAGAGACGATATCGCGAGTCATCACGATGGGCAGCTTACGATCAGGCTCAACGTCGAGTTGGTCATAGGGGCCGATAAAGGCCTTGTCGGCCCCGGTTGCGACTCCGATCCCTACGGTACATCCGGCTTCCTCGATAGCTGGAAACGACGCTTCTAGACGGCGTACCAACGCAATCTGGTCGCTTGATTCAAGTATCCAGGGCGCGGAGCCATGCGCGACGTTAGAGAGCTCCTTGACGAGTCCGCCAGTGGCAACAGGCCTTTCGGACAGAAGGTCAGAAGCAAGGTTGGACAGTGCGTGTGCATCGATGTCTGGGCGGTGAGCAATCCGGGTTGCTCCGCGCCGCTCACGGGCAATGACGAAGATGGCCGGATAGGCGATGACGTCGTCGTGGAAAGCGGGCGTATCGACCATGTCCACATAGAGCTTGAGGTGAAAACCCTCGGCAACGAAACGGCGCAGGGGGCCGCCGTAGCGGTTCTTCATCCACCGGTCGGCGCAGATGAAGGACAGTTTGCCGCCGTCAGCCAAGTGTGAGAGCGATTTTTCGATAAAGGGGATGTAGAGGTCTGCCCGATCAAAAACGGTCTGAAAGCGCTGCCGGTACTCGTCGATGAGAGGATCGGGTATCAACTCCTGGCGCACGTAGGGCGGGTTGCCAACCACGTGTGTGAAGTCGTCGGTTAGGGATGTAAGCAGGTAGTCTCCGCAGGAAATCCAGCGATCAAGGAGCAAAGCGGCTTGCCGGTGGGAGATGCCTCTGGAATGAAGAAGGTCGCGGAGCTTTTCCCGAGTACGGGCGAAGGTGGACCGGTGCAGTTCGACCGCACGGACAGCGTCAGCGAGATGATTGGCTGCGTTTTTCTCGGCATTTGGGGCGTGAGACTCGTAAGCGGAAAGCAGGCGCTCAACGGCGGGAAGAAGGAAATCGCCATCGCCGAATGACGGCTCAAGGAGACGCATCGTATGAAGGGGTTGGTCCGCCGTGTAGCCCGCGAGGTCAAGGATGAAATCAACGACCTCTCGGCGCGTGAATATGGCACCCCGCGACTCTACACCTGCTGCCGCCAACTGCGTGACAGCGTCCTCAATCGGGCAAAGACCGGGAAGCGAGGGCTGAGATCTCATGATCGTGACCGATTGCGGTGCTGGGGTCGAGGCCATTGCAGAGTATATCCCCTACGTGGTTGTGAAAGCTTACGAATCACATATTTATACCATACTTTGATGCAGCACTGGATGCGAATACTAAATGTTGTCCCCGAGCCGCGGTGCTTGGGATTTGATCGGCGGGAGCGAATAGGGAGACTAGATAGTGCCCTGACCGTGACGCCGGATTAGGTTTTCGTGTCATGCTCCTGTTAGGTCTTCGTGCGGTCGGACGCGATTGGAATATTGCAGTACGCCGGGAGGGGTGATTCGCATCCAAGGACGATCCTTGGTCGTGGTTCAGCGGCGAAACGCTGGCGGTATCCAATCGGCGGACGGTTGGTCTCAGGTTCGGTGCAGGTGGAAATAGATATTTCCAAGCCCTGCGAGTGATCTAAAACGGCGATACGTTTTACTGGGGTGGCATTGGCTCAATGCCTTTGACGCACCACAAGCCGGAGGGATGCAACGGGAACGCGCAGCGGGTTCCCTTGCCAAGCAGCTT
>JANQFP010000190.1 GCA_028277795.1 Rhodospirillales bacterium | reverse complement strand
GCTGTCCGCGTGCACCGGCTCCTCGCCGGTGAGGTCGCGGAAGCGCTTGAGCGTCACGTCGACGTATCTCGGATCGAGCTCCAGGCCGAAGCCGCGCCGACCCGACCGTTCGGCGGCGATGATCGTCGTGCCCGA
This sequence comes from Rhodospirillales bacterium, assembly GCA_028277795.1. GTDB lineage: Bacteria > Pseudomonadota > Alphaproteobacteria > Rhodospirillales > JANQFP01 > JANQFP01. Next base: position 25,533 of record JANQFP010000190.1, on the reverse strand, counting down.
GCCCGCGAAGGCGTCGAGCACCACGCCGTCGCGACGCGAGCAGTCCTTGATCGCGTCCTCCACCAGCCCCACCGGCTTCACCGTGGGATGCATGGCGAGCGCGGCGTCGCGGTCGGCACCGAAGCTGTTTGCGCCAGCGTAGTCCCAGACGTTGGTGCGATTGCGGCCGTGGACGCCGAGCTCGACGTTGTTGATGTGGGCCCCTCGGCCGGCCTTGAAAACGGCTACCAGCTCGTGCTTCGAACGGTAGAGCGAGCCCATGCCGCCGTTGGTCTTGTTCCACACGCAGAGGTTCTTGAGTTCGCCGTAGACCCCGCGGCCCGCGATGAGCAACTCGTAGAGATGCCGCCAGTCCATGCAGACGAAGTGGATGGCGCCGTCGGCGCTGTGCACCGCCATATGGCCCAGCACAGTCTGCAGGAACGCCGTGAACTCGGCTTCCGTCATCTCGCCCGAGGCCATGGCGAACTCGGCGTGCTTCACCCCGCCGAGACCGCAGACGTGGCCGTCGATCGGAACGTTGTAGGGCGGATCGGTGAACACGACCTGGGCCGGACTGCCGTCCAACAGGCGGGCGTAGGACTCCGCCCGTGTCGCATCCGCGCACATGAGCCGGTGCCGGCCCAACAACCACAAGTCCCCAGGCTCGCTGACGGGCGGTATCGTGTCGTCGACCTCGGGCAGCCGATCCGCTTCGTCTTTCGCCTCGGCGTCCGCCAGGCCACCGATCAGGGTATCGATCTCGGCCGTCCCGAAGCCGGTGACCTCGACCGCGAAGTCGATGTCGATCTCCGTGAGGGCCTGCAGCTCGATCGCCAGCACCTCGTCGTCCCACCTCGTGGCGCTTCACTGCCTCCAAGAGCGCCTGCAACCCCGGCCGCTCCATGGTCCCGCCCGAGTAGCCGCCATCGTCGAAGGCCTTGCGGACCAACCGCCAGCCCTCGTGCCGCTGGCTCCTGATGAAGGCCTCGCAGGCCTCCCGCTGGGCGTGGAGCGAGTTGAAGTCCTGCTCGAGGCCGTCCTCGGTGGACTTCCGTGTGTAGACGGCACAGCGCAGCATGGCGTTCACACCCCGAAGAACCGCGGCCCCCCCCCGACCAGCGGGCGCCGGTGATGGCCCGGGCGACCTGGGACAGGGAGCGGTAGGACCTTTCGCGGTAGCGATGCCGTCTTCCAGCACGTCGACGACGTGGGTCGTCCCGCCCCACTCACAGACGAATCTGGTGCCGGCAACCGGCTTGCGTTTCACTGGGCGCTGCCAGGGGGCTTGGTCCTTGCGTGTCAACGGCGAGGCGTACACGGCCAGCGCCCGGCGGGTCGCAGGTTTCAACCCACCCAGCTTTCGCGCCTGCGCCTGGTAGTCCGCCGACAAGGCGAGGAGCCGGGTGCTGACGCCTTTGGGTGGCGGATGCCCATTAGCCTTGGCCCACGCGGCGACCAGCTCGGCGCGCGGGGTGCGGGCGGCGGAGACGATCATGCCCCGCCCGTGCGACGGGCCGATTAACGGTGGCGTTCCCGCGCGATCCACTGTTCCAGGAGCGCGACGTGTTCGGATTCCTCCTTGGCGAATTCCTTGGCCATGGTGCGGATCTCGGCATCGGAGTTGGTCTCGGCCACGTGGTGGTAGAACTCGAAGCCGAGCCGCTCTCCCTCCAGCGCCGCCTTGAGGGCGTCGAGCTTGGAAAGGTGGGGATCGCCGGCCCAAAGAGCCGTCTGCTCTGGCGTCACGAGATCGGGCCAGACGTGCTGATCGGGCATGTGGTCCGTTACGTCGGCATCCCCGGCGCGCGCCTTGGCCTCTTCCAGATGAAGGCGCGAATAGCCGGAGAGCTGATGGAAGAGGTCGGCAACCGTCCGGTTGTCGCAGCGCTCCATCTCGTGGGCCAGATCATCGAAATGGTCGGCCGCCTCCGCTTCCACCTTGATGGCGTAGGCGAGGAACTCGTCGATCGATCCGATCTCAATTCCGCCCGCGAACACCGCCGCCGCGATCGACATGGCGGGCGTCTTGGCCGGCAAGGTCTGGTCGCCCTCGAAGGAGACGAGAACGTCTTCGTCGCGGACGAAGCACTGACAGGCCAAACGGTAGCGAGGCGGCATGTCGTTGACCTCGGTGTCCTCGATCTCGGCCGCGGTGATCCTGCCGAGCTGCTTCAGAACCTCTTTCTCCTTCTCGGTCAGGCCGATGCCGTAGCGGATGGACGGGTCGAGGTGCTTGACCTCGACGAGACAGGATCCGCATTCGCCATCGCCGCAATCGAAGGGGATCGGGATCCGGTGGGCCTTGGCGATGGACAGTAGGGTGCCGCGGTGACCGGCGATGGCGTAGACGGTGACGTCCTTCGCCATGACCGGTGATGAAAAGGTGACATTGGCCATTGCTCTGCTCCTGTTGCGGTGGGCGGTCCAGCACCGCCGGCCGGTCGGACCCCGCCCCCCGGCGAATGACAACCCCACCAGCGCAAGAACCACGCCAATTCCTTAACCTGTTGATTTTCAAAAACATTTGTCGGGGGTGCCGCAACGCTTCGGCATGAATGCGACACGAATGTCGCCATGGTGTCGGAGAGACGACAGGTCCGGTGTCCGCCGTCGGCCTTCAGAAGAGGCAAATTCCCCGCCGCTGCCCAAAATGGCGTCAAATCGAATCCCATTGGACCGCAAAGACCGATCAAGTATTTGAACTAATTGAAGAAGCAGGCAGGCCCATCGTGGCACGGAAATTGCTGCTTGTTTGGCAGAAAGCAAGAAATCAGGAGGACGCGCCCAAGGGCTTCTCACGGCTGCAACCGGATGTGGGCCCTGAACATGGTGCTAAGCCCGAGCCCGAGCCTGAACCTGAAGGGGACCGTACGGCAGGTCCCGTCACCGTCGAAAGGGGGCGAGCCATGAACCCCGTGACGGAGAGCAGGGCGTCGCTGTCCCTCGTCAGCATGTACGAGATCAGCAAGATCCTGACGTCGCCTGTGGACCTGCAGGCGCGGCTTCGTGCCGTGCTCAATTTGTTGGCATCCTACATGGAGATGCGTCGCGGCATCGTCGCCATCACCGACGGCGACGGAGCGCTCAGGGTGCTTGCCGCGGCCGGCCTGTCTTCGTCGGCCGTCAACAATGGCGCCGCCGACATGCCGGCGGAGATCGCTGCGCGCATCGTCGCCGGGCAGGCGCCGTTCGTCACCGAGAACGTGGCCGACGATCCGCTGCTCGCCGAGTACGTCCGGGTGCCCAACGTGCTGGACGACGAGGTGGTGTCGTTCATCGCCGTCCCTGTCAAGACCTTCGGCAAGCCGTTCGGCTGCCTGGCCATCGCACGGGTGTGGCGGCACATGACGCAGGTCAATATCGGCGACGACATCCGGTTCCTGACCATGGTGGCGAACCTGATCGCCCAGACGGTGCGCCTCGACGAACGCATGTCGGCGGCTGCGTCCGAAGATCGGGCGGTGCAGGACACCGTCCGTCACGCCGGACCGCCTGCCGAGCCCGATACGGCCTACCGCATCGATAACGTGATCGGCGCCAGCCGCCCCATGCAGCAGGTGTTCGCGCAGGTCCACCTGGTGGCGCCGACCAGGTCCACGGTCGTCCTCAGGGGCGAGAGCGGCACCGGCAAGGAGGTGATCGCCCGTGCCGTTCACGCGTTGAGCAACCGTGGCGGCGGCCCCTTCGTCAAGGTCAACTGCGCGGCCCTTCCCGACACGCTGCTGGAATCCGAGCTGTTCGGTCACGAGAAGGGCGCATTCACCGGCGCCACCCAGCAGCGCAAGGGCCGCTTCGAGCTGGCCGATCGCGGCACCCTGTTCCTCGACGAGATCGGTGACATCTCGACCGCGTTCCAGGCCAAGCTGCTGCGGGTTCTCCAGGAGCGTGAGTTCGAACGCATCGGCGGGACATCGACCATCCGGGTCGACGTCCGCATCGTCTGCGCCACCAATCGAAACCTCGAGGAGGCGGTGGCGAAGGGGGACTTCCGTGCCGACCTCTATTACCGGATCAACGTGGTGCCCATCTTCATCCCTGCGCTGCGCGAGCGCCGCGAGGACATCCCGGCGCTGGCCGAGCATTTCCTCGGGTCCTTCAATGGGGAGAACGAACGGGATCTTCGTTTTTCGGAAGACGCCATGCGGGTGATCACCTCGTGCAACTACCCAGGCAATGTCCGCGAGCTGGAGAACTGCGTCTATCGGGTCGCCACCATGACCCGCAGCGAGGTCATCGAGAACATCAACCTGCCGTGCCAGGGCGGCGTCTGCCACTGCGCGACCCTGTTTGCGGAACCGGCGTACGCGAACGCCGTCGAGCCCGAGACGCCGACGCCGGCCGCCGACGACGCGAGCCCGGACTGGAACCGGGTCGACGACTTGCAGGAGCTGGATGCCCTGCCGCAGCGCGAGCGCCTGATCCGCGTCATGGAGAGGGCGGGCTGGGTGCAGGCCAAGGCCGCCCGCATGCTCGGAATCACGCCGCGCCAGATCGGCTACGCGCTGCGCAAGCACAACGTCGAGATCAAGCGCCTGTAGCCCTCGGGCGTTGTCGATTGTCCGACAGTCTGTCGCACTGCGGACACGCGATCTCCCGGCGGTGCGCACGGGACTCCAACGCGATCAACGCCTTATGGAACTGGCACGGGCCTTGCTGAACCCCGGTCGGTTGCCGTTGTCCGACCATCGGGAAAGGCGAGGCCGGTGCACAAGATCATTCCCCTCGACGCCGTTGCGCGCTCCCGGCCGGCGTCCGACCGTGGGAGCGGATGCGGCGCCACGTCATGCGGGTCTTCGTCGGGCGCCGGCGCGTTGCCCCCCGACGTCTGGGACAAGGTCAAGGACCATCCCTGCTACAGCCAGGAGGCCCACCACTTCTTCGCCCGCATGCACGTCGCCGTGGCCCCCGCCTGCAACATCCAGTGCCACTACTGCAATCGCAAATACGATTGCGCCAACGAAAGCCGGCCCGGCGTCGTCAGCGAGCGCCTGACCCCGGCGCAGGCCACGCGCAAGGCCCTGTGGGTCGCCGCGAAGGTGCCGCAGCTCTCCGTCGTCGGCATCGCCGGCCCGGGCGATGCGCTGGCCGATCCGGCCAGGACCTTCGAGACCTGCGCGCGCATCGCCGACGTCCTGCCCGACATCAAGCTGTGCCTGTCCACCAACGGTCTGGCGCTTCCCGAGTGCGTCGATGCCATCAAGGCCCACGCCATCGATCACGTCACCGTCACCGTCAATGCCCTCGATCCCGCCGTCGCCGAACGGATCTATGCCTGGGTGGCTTGCAGCAGGAAGCGGCTCAAGGGCCGGGACGCGGCCCGCCTCCTCATCGAGCGGCAGCTGCAGGGCCTGGAGATGCTGGTCGCCGCCGGCGTCCTGGTGAAGGTGAACTCGGTGATGATCCCCGGCATCAACGTCGCGCATCTGCGCGAGGTCAATGCCGAGCTCAGGGCCCGCGGCGTCTTCCTCCACAACATCATGCCCTTGATCTCGGACCCGGCGCACGGCACCCACTTCGGCCTTACCGGCCAACGCGGGCCGACGCCGGCCGAGCTCCAGTCCCTCCACGAGGGCCTCGCCGGCGGCGCCAATCTGATGAAGCACTGCCGCCAGTGCCGGGCCGACGCGGTCGGCCTCCTGGGCGAAGACCGCGGCGGGTCCTTCGGCCTCGACCGGCTGCCGGCGACGCCGGAGGTCGACCACGAGAGCCGCCGCGCCTATCGCGCCGTCATTGACCGGGAGCGCCGGCACCGCGAGGCCGCCACGGCGAAGGCCGAGGCCATGCTTGCCAACGTGAACACCGAAGACCGCCGGCTGATCGCCGTCTGCACCAAGGGCAGCGGTCGCATCAACCAGCACTTCGGCCATGCCCGCGAATTCCAGATCTACGAGGTCGACCGATCGGGCGTTCGCCTGGCGGGGCATCGTCGCGCCGGCCGGTACTGCCAAGGTGGCTATGGCGAGGACGATGCCCTCGAGTCTGTGATCGCCCTCTTGGAAGGCGTCACGACCGTTCTTTGCGCCCGCATCGGGCGCTGCCCGCGCGACCGCCTGGCGACCGCCGGTATCCGGGCCATCGACGACCATGCCCACGAGTACATCGAGGCCGCCGTCGCCCGCGTCTTCGTCGACGAGCACGAGACCGCCGCGAAGGCCGTGCGCACGGCATGAGGCCGCCGAGCACAGGGCGGCAGCCAAGCAGGGAGACAGACCATGGCGATGAAGATCCTGGCCGACGACTGCACCGTCTGCGGCACCTGCGAGTTCGATTGCCCGGGCGGGGCGATCGGCATGAAAGGCGACATGTACGTGATCGACGCCGGCAAGTGCACCGAGTGTGCCGGCGTGCACGACGCGCCGAACTGCGTCGGCGGGTGTCCCGCCGACGCCATCGTCGCGGCGTGAGACCGATGGCCGACGCACGCCTGCCGGAAGTGTACGGCCCCCCGCGCTTCGTTCCGGGACAGAAGGTGCGGGCGCTGGTGCCGATCCGCAACGACGGAACGGTTCCGGGCCAGGCGCGGGGGGCCTTCCTCGTCGCAACCGGCGACGTCGGGTACGTCACCGGCATCGGCGAGTTCCTGCAACGCTATTACGTCTACACCGTCGACTTCGTCGCCCGTGGCCGCCTGGTGGGCATGCGGGGCGGCGAGATCGAGCTCGCGGAGGCATAAATGAAGGTGACCATCGCCCGGCGCGGCGACGCCTATTCGGCCTACGTCGCCAAGAAGGACCTCGAAGAGACCATCGTCGCCGTGGAGCGGCCGGAGCTGTGGGGCGGCTGGGTCGAGCTGTCCAACGGCTGGCGCCTGGGGCTTCCCGAGATGGCCGACGGAACGCGTCTGCCGATCACCGTCGAGGCGCGACGCATCAGCGGCGCGGCGGCATGACCGAGGGGCGTCCCCGCTTTGCCGCCGCGGTGCTCACCATCCTCGCGGCGGCCGTTCCCGCGCCCGTGCAGGCCGGCGAGGCGGTCCTCGTCTACGCGGCGGCCAGCGTGGCCAACGTGGTCGAGGAGATCGCCGTCCGATGCCGCGGCGATGGGGACGCCGTCAAGACCTCGTTCGCCGCCAGCTCGGTGCTCGCCAAACAGATCGATCACGGCGCCCCGGTGGCGGTGTTCGTGTCGGCCAACATTGCGTGGATGGACTACCTGGAACAGCGTGATTTGCTGGTGGAGAACACGCGGGCCCGGCTGGCCGGGAACGGTCTGGTCGTGGTCGTGCCCGTGTCCTCGCCGGCGCTTGAGGGCGCGTCGGCCGCGGACCTGTTGGCCGCGCGGCCCGACGGCCGCGTCGCCATGGGCGACCCCGACCACGTGCCGGCCGGCGTCTACGCCAAGGACGCGCTGGAAGCCGTGGGCGCCTGGGCCGACGTGCGCGGGCGGGCGGCGCGGACCGCCAACGTGCGCGCCGCCCTGGCGCTGGTCGAGACGGGGGCCGTGCCGTTCGGAATCGTGTATCGGACGGACGCCGGCATCAGCCGCCGCGTGCGTGCCGCCGCCGCCTTCCCGCGCGGCAGTCATCCCCCCATCGTCTATGAGACCGCGCTGGTGCGTGGCCGCGACACGCCGGCGGCCCGACGCTTTTTCGCCTGCATGCGCGGCGCCGAAGCCGCCGCGATCCTGGACCGCCACGGGTTCACCCTAGCGGAAGGCGACCGCCTTGCTGACGGCCGCTGAAACCGAGGCCCTCGCCCTCAGCCTGCGGGTCGCCGTCTGGTGTGTCGCGGCCACCCTGCTGCCCGGCATCGGCGTGGCGTGGCTGCTGGCGCGCCGGGACTTCTACGGCAAGGCGCTGCTGAACGGTGCTCTCCATCTCCCGCTGGTGCTGCCGCCGGTCGCCATCGGTTATCTCATGCTGGTGGCTCTGGGTCGCAATGGCCCCTTCGGAGCGTGGCTCAATGATGCCTTCGGCGTCAGCCTCGCATTCACGTGGCAGGGGGCCGTCGCCGCATCGGCGGTGATGGCGTTCCCGCTGATGGTGCGCTCAATCCGGCTGTCCCTGGAGGCCGTGGACCGGCGTCTGGAGGCGGCGGCGGCGACGCTCGGGAGTGGTCCGCCCCGCGTCTTCCTGACCGTCACCCTGCCCTTGATCGCGCCCGGCATCCTCACCGGCGCCATCCTCGCCTTCGCGCGCAGCCTGGGAGAATTCGGCGCCACCATCACCTTCGTCTCGAACATCGCGGGCGAGACCCGGACCTTGCCGCTCGCCCTCTACACCATGGCCCAGACGCCCGACGGGGAGGCCGCCGCCATGCGCTTGGTCGCCATTTCCGTGGCCCTCGCCATGGCGGCGCTCCTCGGCTCCGAGGTCGCCGCCCGCCGCGTCCGCCGCCGCCTGGAGGGCTGATCATGCTGCAGGTCCAGGTCCGCCGCCGTATCGGCGCACTCGACCTCGACGTCGGCTTCGCCGTCGAGGCGGCCGGGATCCTGGCCGTGCACGGTCCCTCGGGGTCCGGCAAGACGACGCTCATCAACCTGCTTGCCGGTTTGGAGCGGCCGGACAGCGGACGCATCGTCATCGGCGACCGGGTGCTGTTCGACTCGGCCAGCGGCATCGACGTGAAGCCCCAGGCGCGCGGCATCGGCTACGTGTTCCAGGACTGCCGCCTGTTTCCCCACATGTCGGTCGCGTCGAACCTGCGGTACGGGCGGCATCGGGGCGAGCGCGGTGCCGACTTCGACCAGGTGGTCGCCCTGCTCGATCTCGGTGCCCTGCTTGCGCGGCGGCCACGCTCTCTGTCGGGTGGAGAGGCCCAGCGCGTGGCCATCGGCCGTGCCCTGCTGTCCGGGGCCAGGATCCTGCTCATGGACGAGCCGCTTGCGTCGGTCGATCCCGAGCGAAAGGCGGAGATCCTGCCCTTCATCCGGCGCCTGCGCGACGTCGTCACCCTGCCCATCGTGTACGTCTCCCACGCCGCCGACGAGATCGCCCAAATCGCCGACCGCACCATCCGCATGGAGAACGGCCGCCTCGCCGCACCGAGTCCGGCCGCCGATGCCGGATCGCGATTGATCGCGGTCATCAGGGGCCACGACGCGGACTCCGGCTTGACCGTGCTCGAGTCGCCGCTGGGGCGACTGCTGGTTCCATTGCGGACGGAGCCGCCAGGGACGATGGTGCGGGTGGCGGTGGGCGCCATGCACATCGAGCCGATCGCCGCGGCCGACGCCGAAGATCTGACCGTCCTGCCGATGCGCCCCAAGCGGATCGCGGTCTGACGCGCCCCGGTCACTCCGCAGCCGGGGAGAGATGGCCTGCGAGGCGCAGCAGGGCCGGGACCTGGCGCTCGATCTCCTTGACCACGGCCTTGTCGAGGGTGCGTAGCCACGCCTTGGGGATCGACTTGGCGCCGTAAGTGGCGCCGGCGAGCATGCCGGCGAGCGCCCCCGCGGTGTCGGCGTCGCCACCCACGTTGACCGTCTCGATGACGCACATCCGCACCGAGTCGGTCAGGAAGTAGAAGTGGAGGACGGTGCGGATGGTATCGACGATGTAGGCCGAGCACTGGCCGGTGTAGCGATCGAAGCGGAACTCCGGATGGGTCCGGGTCAACGCCTGCGCCTCCTGGCGGCAGTCGTTGATGCCCCCGCCTTTGACCAGCCGCTGCACCATGTTGCCGAGCGCCAGCGCGGCGGCGTCGGACAGGGGATGATTGTGGGTGACGTGACACTGCTCGAGGGTCCAGGCGCGGAACCTCTCCGGATCGTGGAGGGTCGCCAACGCGACGGGGAGGTTGCGCATGCAGGCGCCATTGCCGCCGTCGCCCTCGTTGGGCGGCGTCGACGTGGTGCCATCGACGATGTAGCGGCGGATGCCGCGCCGGCACGTGTTGCCGACATCGGCCGGCACGCCGCGCAGCCACGCGGACAACCCCTCGCATACGGCGCGGAGGTCCCAGCCGCCCGAGTCCACGATGGCGCGCCCGACGCACAATGTCATTTCGGTGTCGTCGGTGACCTGGCCGGGCCTCAGATGCAGCCAACCGCCGCCGATCATCCGGCAGTGCTTGCCGTACCTTGCCGCGATCTCGCCCGCCGTCATGAACTCCACCGTGGCGCCGAGGGCGTCACCGACGGCAAAGCCCAGATAGGCCCCGAGCGCGCGATCGGTCATCAGGTCGGTGCTCATTCGAACCCGCATCCGAAGGCAACCTAGTCGTAGGTCGCCCTCACTCTGTAGTCGCCGCCGATCACCAAAACCTCGCCCTCGCCGGCCAGAGGCGTTTGCGGCAGGAGGGCGTTGAAGAACGCGATCTTGCAGGTGGGGACCTCGGCCTCGAGGATGTAGGAGCCGAACCATCCGGCGATGTCGCGCTGGCTGGTGAACGAGACGAGATTGTTGAGGCGGACGACGACCGTTCTCTTGTCGAGCGTTTCGACCACCGGATGTTCGTCGAAATCGTTGACGCCCCGGAACAGGCACATCGCCTTGAGGCATGGCTGGAATCGCGTCAGGCACCACTGGGTGAACTCGTAGAGGAGGTCGAGTTGGCCGAAGATGGCGTTGTTGTGGAAGCGGCTTCCCATCTTCTCTTCGACGTATCGGATCCAGGCCGGTGACGAGAAGCGGAGCAGGCGTTCCTTGTGGAAGGTCGGGAACAGGCCGAAGCGGCTCTCGACCCAGCCTTTCATGACCGCCCCCTCGAAGCCGTTGCTGTCGTAGGCCCAGCCGCGCAGCAGCCGCGAATAGCTCGAGCGGTACCGTCGCCGCCCGTCGCCGAGACGGCCCGTGCGTGCGCGCTGTTCCGGATGGAGGCCGAAGACGACCGCCATGTAGTCGGTGAACATTCCGGCTGCCTGCTCCACCGTTTCGGCCTTTGCCAGCATGTCGAACAGGCCGTGGTTGGTCTCGCGCACCCCGGCCAGTCGCAGCGGCAGGCCGGCGCGGTTGAACCCGTCGCTCGCCAGCAACGCGGTGGGCAAGCCGACTAGGTTGGTGCTGTGCCCCTTCCGGGCGACGACCTCGGGCATCGCCCGCCCGTCTCTCGCCTGCAGTCGTGTCGCCGTCATCACGGGCACAGGACGCAAGAACCGTTCCACCTGGGCGAGCGGGTGATTCAACGCCGTCGCCCGGTCTACCGCCGTCCGGGCTCTGTGGCAGATGCGACAACGTGTCGCGGATTGTCGGGTTCCAAACAGGATCGACCAGGGCCCCAAAGCGCCGCGCGACCGGGCCGTTACTCGATTGAAAACAGGAAAGAATACGGTCGTCTAAGAGGACCGTTTCGGGATTGGCACACCCATTGCAGAACGGACCGGCGAGAGCGGACTGCGCTCATACGGGAATTCGAAAAGGAGTGCGCCATGAGCGACCTTCGTCAGATCGCCTTCTACGGCAAAGGCGGAATCGGAAAATCGACCACGTCCCAGAACACCATCGCGGCGCTGGCCGAGATGGGGCTGAAAGTCCTCATCGTCGGGTGCGACCCCAAGGCCGATTCGACACGCCTGATGCTCCACGCCAAGGCCCAGCAGACCGTCCTCCATTTGGCCGCCGAGGCGGGCTCGGTCGAGGACCTGGAGCTGGAGGACGTGCTGCGCACCGGCTACGGCGGCGTCTCCTGCGTCGAGTCCGGCGGGCCCGAGCCGGGGGTGGGGTGCGCCGGCCGCGGCGTCATCACGTCGATCAACTTCCTCGAGGAGAACGGTGCCTACGAGGGCCAGGACTACATCGTCTACGACGTCCTGGGCGACGTGGTGTGCGGCGGCTTCGCCATGCCCATCCGCGAAAACAAGGCCCAGGAGATCTACATCGTCATGTCCGGCGAGATGATGGCGCTCTATGCCGCCAACAACATCTCGCGCGGCATCCTCAAGTACGCCAACACCGGCGGCGTCCGCCTGGGCGGCCTGATCTGCAACTCGCGCCAGACCGACCTGGAGCTGGAGCTGGCGGAAGCCATGGCCAAGAAGCTGAGCACCAAGCTGATCCACTTCGTGCCCCGCGACAACATCGTCCAGCACGCCGAGCTGCGCCGCATGACGGTGATCGAGTATGCGCCGGAGTCGGCCCAGGCCGACGAGTACCGCGCGCTGGCCAAGAACATCCACGAGAACAAGGGCAACGGGGTGATCCCGACGCCGATCAGCATGGACGAGCTCGAAGACATGCTGATGGAGTTCGGCATCCTCAAGTCGGACGAGGAGATGATCGCCGAGCTGGAGGCCAAGGAGGCGGCGCAGAAGGCCGTGGCCTGACCCCGGCGTTCGCCGCCGCCATTCCCGCAGCGAGGAGGAGACCATGAGCCTCGACTACCGCAACGACCGGGCGTTCCACGAGCAGGTCATCGAAGAGGTGCTGTCGGCTTACCCGGAGAAGGCCCGCAAGAAGCGCGGCAAGCACCTCAACGTGGTCGGCGAGGGCGACTCCGACTGCGGCGTGAAGTCCAACATCAAGTCGCTGCCCGGCGTCATGACCGTGCGCGGCTGCGCCTACGCCGGCTCCAAGGGCGTGGTGTGGGGGCCCATCAAGGACATGGTCCACATCTCCCACGGCCCGGTGGGATGCGGCCAGTACTCCTGGTCCCAGCGCCGCAACTACTACGTCGGCGAGACCGGCGTGAACGCCTTCGGAACCATGCAGTTCACGTCCGACTTCCAGGAGCGGGACATCGTCTTCGGCGGCGACAAGAAGCTGCGCGAGCTGATCGACGAGATCGGCACGCTTTTTCCGCTGGCCAAGGGCATCACGGTGCAGTCCGAATGCCCGGTCGGCCTCATCGGCGACGACATCGAGGCGGTCGCCAAGGACAAGGCGACGGACCTGGGCCGGCCCGTGGTGCCGGTCCGCTGCGAGGGCTTCCGCGGCGTCTCCCAGTCCCTCGGCCATCACATCGCCAACGACACCATCCGCGACTGGGTCTTCGACCGCGCGGACCCGGAAGACAAGGGCTTCGAGCCGTCGCCCTACGACGTTGTCGTCATCGGTGACTACAACATCGGCGGTGACTGCTGGTCGTCGCGGAAGCTGCTGGAGGAGGTGGGGCTCCGTGTCATTGCCCAGTGGACCGGCGACACCACGCTGGCCGAGTTGGAGCGCGCGCCCAAGGCCAAGCTCAACCTCATCCACTGCTACCGGTCCATGAACTACATCTCCCGGCACATGGAGGAGAAGTACGGCACCCCGTGGTTCGAGTTCAATTTCTTCGGGCCGTCCCGCATCGAGCGGTCGCTCCGGGCCATCGCCGAGTTCTTCGACGACACCATCAAGGAGAACGTGGAAAAGGTGATCGCCCGCTACCGGCCTCTGGCCGATGCGGTGATCGAGAAGTACCGGCCGCGGCTCGAAGGCAAGAAGGTGATGCTCTACGTGGGCGGCCTCCGCCCCCGCCACATGGTCAGCGCCTACGAGGACCTGGGCATGGAGATCGTCGCCGCCGGCTACGAGTTCGCCCACAAGGACGATTACCAGCGGACCCTGTCCCACGTGAAGGACGGCACCCTCGTCTTCGACGACGTCACCGCCTACGAGATGGAGAAGTTCATCGAGCGCATCCGCCCCGACCTGGTCGGCTCCGGCATCAAGGAGAAATACCCGATCCAGAAGATGGGCGTGCCGTTCCGGCAGGTGCATTCCTGGGACTACTCGGGCCCGTACCATGCCTACGACGGTTTTGCGGTGTTCGCCCGCGACATGGACATGGCCATCAACAACCCGGTGTGGGGCAAATTCGAGGCGCCTTGGGCGGAGGCTTGAGCCCCGCCACGCCCCCAATCCCGGCACAGTCAGGAGACACGGCAATGCCCCAGAGCGCGGAAAAGATCAAAGACCACGTCACCCTGTTCCGTGAGCCGGAATACACCGAAATGCTGCGCGAGAAGCGGGACGCATTCGAGTGCCCGCACCCGGACGACACGGTCCGCGAAATCAGCGACTGGACCAGGACCGAGGATTACCGGGAGAAGAACTTCGCCCGCAAGTCTCTGGTCGTCAATCCGGCCAAGGCCTGCCAGCCCCTCGGCGCCGTCTTCTGCGCCAGCGGTTTCGAGGGGACGTTGTCGTTCGTCCACGGCTCCCAGGGCTGCGTCGCCTACTACCGATCGCACCTGTCACGGCACTTCAAGGAGCCGGCGTCGGCGGTGTCGTCGTCCATGACCGAGGACGCCGCCGTCTTCGGCGGCCTCAACAATATGATCGATGGCTTGGCCAACGCCCGTGCCCTCTATCAGCCGAAGATGATCGCCGTCTCGACCACGTGCATGGCCGAGGTGATCGGCGACGACCTCCACGCGTTCATCACCACGTCGAAGGAGAAGGGCTCCGTGCCCCAGGACTTCGACGTGCCCTTTGCCCACACGCCGGCCTTCCACGGCAGCCACGTCAACGGCTACGACAACATGCTGCTGGGCATCCTCACCCACTTCTGGCAGGACGGCGAGCGGACACCGGGCACTGCCATCAACATCATCCCCGGGTTCGACGGCTATTGCGTCGGCAACAACCGCGAACTCAAGCGTGTCCTCGATCTCATGGACGTCGAGTACACGATCCTCTCGGACCCCTCCGACGTCTACGACACCCCCAGCGACGGCGATTTCCGCATGTACGACGGCGGAACCACCATCGCGGACACCAAGGCCGCTCTCGACGCCAAGGCGACCCTGTCCATGCAGGAGTTCTGCACCAAGAAGGTGATGGCGTTCGCCAAGGAGAAGGAGCACGAGACGGCGAGTTTCCACTACCCCATGGGGGTGGAGGCGACCGACGAGGTCCTCATGGCGGTCTCCGAGCTCGCGGGCAAGCCGATCCCGGATGCGCTGGTCCGCGAGCGGGGGCGCCTGGTCGATGCCCTGGCGGATTCCATGTCGATCGTGCACGGCAAGTCCTTCGCCGTGTTCGGCGATCCCGACTTCGTCTACGGCATGTGCCGGTTCCTCATGGAGATGGGGGCCGAGCCCCGGCACGCGCTGGCCACCAACGGTACCAAGCCGTGGGCGAAGAAGATGACGGCGCTGCTGGACTCGTCGCCCTACGGCCGCGACTGCGAGGTATGGCCGGGATGCGATCTCTGGCACATGCGCTCGCTCCTCAACACGACGCCGGCCGACTTCCTGATCGGCAGCAGCTACGGCAAGTACCTCGAGCGGGACACGGGCGTTCCGCTGATCCGGCTCGCGTTCCCCATTTTCGACCGTCATCACCATCACCGGTTCCCGACCTGGGGATACCAGGGGGGACTGCATGTCCTGGTGCGCATCCTCGACACCATCCTCGACCGCCTGGACGACGACACCAGCGAGGCGGGCGTCACCGACATCAGCTTCGATCTGACCCGGTGAGGGCTGAGGAATCGGCGCCATGCTGAAGCAGCGCATCGCCGACGCCTTCGACGAGCCCGGCTGCGCCGCCAACCGGGCCAAGTCCGAAGTCGACCGCAAGCGCGGCTGTTCCCCCCGCTCGCTCGTGCCTGGGGCCGCCGCGGGCGGCTGCGCCTTCGACGGTGCCAAGATCGCGTTGCAGCCCATCACCGACGCCGCCCATCTGGTGCATGGGCCCATTGCCTGCGAGGGCAACGGCTGGGACAGCCGGCACGCCGCCACCAGCGGCCCAGAGCTCTACCGGACCGGCCTCACCACCGACATGTCCGAGCTGGACATCATCCACGGCGGCGAGAAGCGCCTGTACCGGGCCATCCGCGAGGTGGCCGGGCGCCACCGGCCGGCGGCGATCTTCGTCTACGTGACCTGCGTCCCGTCGTTGATCGGCGACGACGTGGAAACCGTCTGCGATGCCGCGGCCGAGCGCTTCGGCCTGCCGGTGATCCCGGTCGATGCCCCCGGCTTCGTCGGGTCCAAGAACCTGGGCAACAAGCTGGCCGGCCAGGTCCTTCTTGACCGGGTGGTCGGCACCCGCGAGCCCGCGCGTACGACGCCCTTCGACATCAACATCATCGGCGAATACAACGTCGCCGGCGAGATGTGGCAGATCCTGCCCCTGCTCGAGCGGCTGGGACTCCGCGTCCTCGCCTCCATCACCGGCGATGCCCGCTACCACGAGGTCGCCTGCGCCCACCGGGCGCGGGTCAACATGGTGGTGTGCTCCCAGGCCATGGTGTCGTTCGCCCGCGCCATGGAGGATCGCTACGGCATCCCGTATTTCGAAGGGTCGTTCTACGGGATCTCCGATACCTCGGCGGCGCTCCGGGAGATGGCGCGCCTGCTGGTGGAGCGGGGCGCCCCGGCGACCCTGATCCCCCACACGGAGGCGTTGATCGCCGAGGAAGAACCTGTGGCCTGGCGGCGCATCGCGCCCTACCGG
The DNA here is from genome assembly GCA_028277795.1 of Rhodospirillales bacterium. Lineage (GTDB taxonomy): Bacteria > Pseudomonadota > Alphaproteobacteria > Rhodospirillales > JANQFP01 > JANQFP01. The sequence continues at coordinate 9,290 of JANQFP010000190.1, read as the reverse complement.
GAGCGCCTCCGGGGCAAGCGCGTCCTCCTCTACACCGGCGGCGTCAAGTCGTGGTCGGTGGTCTCGGCGCTGCAGGACGTGGGCATGACCGTCATCGGCACATCGGTCCGCAAGTCCACGGAGGACGACAAGGAACGCATCAAGGGCCTGATGGGCGAGGACGCCGCCCTGTACGGCCAGATCCCGGCCAAGGACCTCTACCGCATGCTGGCGGCCGGCGAGGCCGACATCCTGATGTCCGGCGGCCGCACCCAATTCGTCGCCCTCAAGACCAAGACGCCCTGGCTCGACATCAACCAGGAGCGCCACCACGCCTACGCCGGATACGACGGCATGGTGGCCCTCGTCCGGCAGATCGACGCCGCCATCCATCATTCGGTTTGGCGCCAGGTCCGCCGGCGGGCGCCCTGGGACGGGGACCGGGACGGGGACGGACGATGAGCATCGTCGAGGTCGGCACCAAGGCTTGCGCCGTCAACCCGCTGAAGACGAGCCCCGCCCTCGGCGGTGCCCTCGCCTTCCTCGGGATCGAGCGGAGCCTGCCGCTCCTGCACGGGAGCCAGGGGTGCACCGCCTTCGCCCTGGTCCTCCTGGTCCGCCATTTCCGCGAGGCCATTCCCCTGCAGACCACGGCGATGAGCGAGCTCAGCACCATCCTCGGCGGCGCCGACAACGTCGAGCAGGCCATCGGCAACATCTACGAACGCGCGAAGCCGCGCCTCATCGGGCTGTGCTCGACGGCGCTGACGGAAACCCGGGACGAGGACGTCCGCGGCGACCTCCGCGCCCTTATGGTGCGCCACCCGGAATGGCGGGACCTGTCGGTCGTCTACGCGCCGACGCCCGATTTCGCGGGTAGCCTGGAGGTCGGCTGGGCGAGCGCCGTCCAGGCGATGATCGATGCGCTGGTCGAGGACGGCCGGCGGATGCCGGTCCGGGGCCTGGTCAACCTGCTGCCCGCCAGCTACATGACGCCCGGCGATGTGGAGGCGATCCGCGACGTCGTCGAGAGCTTCGGGCTTTCCCCCATCGTGCTTCCCGACCTGTCCCGTTCTCTCGACGGTCACGTGCCCGAAACCTACGTGCCGACGACCCTCGGTGGCACGCCCGTCGAGCAGGTGGCCCGCATGGGGGCGTCGCAACTGACCCTGGCCATTGGCGAGCACATGCGGGGGGCGGCGGAAGCCCTGGAGCGCCGGTCCGGCGTGCCGTTCAAGGTATTCGACAGGCTGACCGGCCTGGAGGCGTTCGACGGCTTCGTCGAGACGCTCATGGAGGTCAGCGGCCGTCCGGCCCCCGCACGGCTGCGGCGCGAACGCTCGCGCCTGGTTGACGCTATGCTCGACGGGCACTTCTTCTTCACCGGCCGCACCGCGGCCGTTGCCGCAGAGCCGGACCTGCTGGTCGCGGTGAGCCGTTTTCTCGATGAGATGGGGTGCCGCACCGTCGCCGCCGTGACGACCATGAAGACACCGGCCGCGGTCGCAGTGCCCTGCGAATCCGTGGTCGTCGGCGACCTCGATGATCTGGCGTGCCTGGTGCCGCCGGGGGAGTGCGACCTGGTGATCGCCAATGCCCACGGGGAGGCCGCCGCCGCCGCCATCGGGGCGCCCCTGCACAGGATGGGTTTTCCGGTGTTCGACCGCCTCGGCACCGCGCACCGGGTCAGCGTCGGCTACCGGGGAACCCGGGAGCTGCTGTTCGAAATCGGCAACCTGTTGATCGACCATCAACCGGACCATCGGCCCTACCTGCGACGGGACAGGGAGGTCTCCATCGATGCCGAAACCGTCAATGCGTAGGCTGCGGCTGGTCGGGCCGGCCCTGGAGGCCGGCGAGGCGGAAGGAGGACCCATGCGTATTGCGTTTGCGACCCAAGACCTCAGGACCATGGACGCCCATTTCGCCGGCGCGCGCAATCTCGCCATCTACGATGTCACGGCCGACGAGTCCCGTTTCCTCGAAGCCGTCCGCTTCGACGAGGCGAGCAACGAGGACGGCGTGCACGCCGACCCGGACGAAGACCGCATCACGCCGCGGGTGGACGCCCTCGAAGGCTGCGCGCTGCTGTTCGTCCTCGCCATCGGCGGCCCGGCCGCCGCCAAGGTGGTGAACCACCGTATCCACCCGGTGAAGCTGCCCCAGCCCGAGCCCATCGATCAGGTGCTGGCGCGGGTGCAAACCATGTTGAGGACCGCGCCGCCCCCGTGGCTGCGCAAGGCCATGGGCCACAACGGCGCCAAATCCCTCGACTTCCTGGACGACGAGGTGGAGGAGCGCGCGTGATGGATGGAGACGCGGTCCGCGAAGCCGCGGCGCCCGGCAACGAGCGGGTCTACCGGGACTCGCTGGTCAAGTTGATGCGCGCCCACGATACCTTCGGTGTCTGGGAGAAAAAGCCGGATGAGGAGGTCCTGCAAGGCTTCGTCCTCACCCGGGAGCAGCGCCGCGCCATACCGGTCATCGGCGATCCCGACCCCAAGGTGGTGTGGCGGCTCGAGGTGTTCTACACCGCCGTCGGCTACGCCATCACCCGCCGCACCGGTCTCGACGCGACGCCCGTCATCAAGCTCTCGGCCGAAGGATTCGGCCGCGTGGTGATCACCGTCGGCCGACTCCTCGTCCTCAGCCGCGCCGTTAGAGACATCCACCGCTTCGGCTTCGAGTCCACCGAGGCCCTGACGGCCGCCGGCGAGACCCTGGTCGCCGAGGCCATCGAGGTCATCGCGCGCCGCCCCGAGGTCGCCGCCGAGACGCCGTGAGAACCATCGGAAGGACGCGAACCATGCCCGACATCCATGCCCTCAGGCGCGACGGCACACCCTGGCTGCCCATGTACATCGAAACCATCAACGGCGAGACCTGCATCGGCTGCGGCCGCTGCTACAAGGTCTGCACCCACGGTGTCCTCCAGTTGATGGGCATGACCGAGGACGACGAGGTCGTCACCCCCGACGACGACGAGGTTGAGCGCATGGTGATGACATTGGCCGACAAGGGCCGGTGCGTCGGCTGCGAGGCCTGTATCCAGGTCTGCGGCTCCAAGTCGATCACGCTGATCCCGGCGGCCGAGGCCCTGGCGGCCTGAGAGCCCGTCCGAGGGTCGACACGTCGTGGCGAGCCTCGTCGAACGCCTGGTGGCCGGAGGCCGCGGCGATCCGTTCGACCGTCACGTCTTCGCCTGCGCCATCGCTGCCACTGGCGACCGCCCGCTCACGGTGTCCCTGGGTCTCGCCCCGGCCGCCCTCGCGGACCTGCTGGGCACGTATTTCCCCGATGCCCGGCGGCATCTCCCCGCCCGCGCGTGGGGCGACGATGCCGGCGACGACGCGATCGAGGAGCCGGACCTCCGTCGGCTGCTGCTCGACCACCGCAGCCGGGGCGTCATCGAGGAGATGTGGCTGGCCGCCATCATCGCCCGCCGGTCTCTCGGCGCCAACCACCTGTGGCAGGACCTGGGGCTGCTCCATCGCGACGAGTTGAATGCCCTGATGGGACGGCATTTCCGGGACCTCGTGCGCCGCAACCAAGGCGACATGAAGTGGAAGAAGTTCCTCTACCGCCTGCTCTGCGAACGCGAGGGCGTCATGCTGTGCAAGGCCCCCAACTGCGAGGTCTGCCGGGATGTCGCCGTGTGCTTCGGTCCCGAGGCGGGCGAGCCGTTGTCGGTCTTGCAGCCGGGCGTGTCGGACATCGGACAAACCGGACGAACCGGCTGACGCACGTCACCCCCGCCCCACCCCGATCACTGATTTATCAACCGGTTAGGACTTGGCACGCGGATTGCTCTTGATCCGGTGAAGAAGCCCGTTGGCCGAAAGGAGCGACAACAATGGTGGCATTGACCGAAAAGGCTCAGGACACCCTGCGGCGTCTGATCGCCAACGCGGAAGCGGGCATCGACGGCCTTCGCATCATGGTCGATGCCGGTGGCTGCTCGGGACTGCAATACACCCTCGGCCTCGAGACGTCGGCCTGCGACGGCGACCGAGTCTTCACGTTCGGCGACGTCAAGGTCTACGTCGATCCCCGCAGCCTGCCCCTGGTGGACGGCCTGGAGGTGGACTTCGTCGAGGGCATCGAGTCTTCGGGCTTCGCGTTCGACAACCCGAACGCCAAGGACGTCTGCAGTTGCGGCAAGTCGTTCTCGGGTTGATGGAGCACGGGCCATGACCGTTGCCCCGACCATCAACGACACGACGCTCCGCGACGGCGAGCAGACCGCCGGAGTCGCCTTCACCGTTGCCGAGAAGCTCGCCATCGCCACCGCCCTCGCCCAGGCCGGCGTACCCGAGCTGGAGGTCGGCATTCCGGCCATGGGCCCCCAAGAAAGGGACTGCATCCGCGCCGTGGTCGCGGCGGGCCTCCGCTGCCGGCTCGTCGGCTGGTGCCGCATGAGGGTCGAGGACGTGGACGCGGCCCTCGAGTGTGGCCTCGGGGCCGTCAACATCTCGCTCCCGGTCTCCGATCGCATGCTCGCGGGCAAGTTCGGCCGCGACCGCGCCTGGGCCATCGATCACACGGCGCGGGTGGTGGCTTACGCCCGCGACCACGGCCTTGACGTGGCGTTCGGCGGCGAGGACGCCTCACAGGCCGACCTCGGGCACGTCCTCAAGGTCATCGAGCGCATCGCCGCGCTCGGTGCGCGCCGGTTCCGCTTCGCCGACACCCTCGGCGTGCTCGACCCGTTCTCGACGTTCGAGGCGATCTCGTTCCTCAAGGCCCGAACCTCCATGGAGCTGGAGATCCACGCCCACGATGACCTCGGCCTCGCCACCGCCAACTCGCTCGCTGCCGTCCGGGCCGGCGCCACCCACGTCAACACCACGGTGAACGGCCTCGGCGAGCGGGCCGGCAACGCCCCCCTGGAGGAGGCCGTGGTCGCGCTCTCCGAGCTCTACGGCCTGGACACCGGCATCGACCGCCGACAGCTCCACCGCATCTCCGCGCTGGTCGCCGGTGCCTCCGGTCGGCCGGTGCCGCCCGACAAGAGCATCGTCGGCGCCGCCGTGTTCACCCATGAGGCGGGCATCCACGTGCACGGTCTCCTGCGCGACCGCCGCACCTACCAGGCCCTGGACCCGGAGGCCCTGGGTCGCCGCCACCACGTCCAGCTCGGCAAACACTCCGGCGCCGCTTCCGTCAGTCACGTGTTCGCTGCCCTGGGCATGCCCCTGCCGCCCGCCCAGGCCGAGATCGTGCTGGAGCGGGTGCGCGACCACGCGGTCGCCACCAAGCAGTCCCCGGCGCTCGCCGTCCTGGAATCCTTCTACGACCAGACGCGGGAGGTCTCATGACCGGGCTCCTGGAGATCCTCAAAGAGTTCGAGACCGCCGAGGACTTCCTCGAACACTTCGCCATCCCCTACGAGCCCCGGGTGGTGGAGGTGAACCGCCTCCACATCCTCCGGCGGCTGCACGACCGCCTCGCTGTGGCCGACATCGACGCCATGGACGATGCCCGCCTGCACGAGACGTTCTCGGCCTTCCTCGCCCGTGCCTACCAGGACTTCGTCGTCTCCGACGCGCGGGCCGAGAAAGTCTTCAAGGTCTTCAATCAGGCCGGACGCCCGGCGGACGCAGGCGGGAAGACGGTGATTCCGCTCGGCCAAGTGCGCGGCCTTGCGCGGCCCGACGGACCTTGAAGAGATCGTCCATGTACACCATCGTCCACCGCGAAGCCTTCTCCGACACCACCTTCCTGTGGGAGGTCGAGGCCCCGGACGTCGCCGCGTCGGCCCAACCGGGGCATTTCGTGATGATTCGCCTGCGCGACGGCGGCGAGCGGATCCCGTTGACCGTCGCCGACTTCGACCGCGACCGGGGCACCGTCACCCTGGTGGTCCAGGCCCTTGGCAAGACCACCCGCGAGATGCGGGACCGCTACCGGGCCGGGGATACGGTCCTCGACTTCGTCGGCCCGCTCGGCCTGCCCCAGCACGTGGAGCGGGTCGGCCACGTGGTGCTGGTGGGCGGCGGCCTCGGCGTCGCACCGGTGTTCCCGCAGCTCAGGGCGTTCCGCGAAGCGGGCAACCGCACCACCGCCGTCATCGGCTTCCGCACCCAGGACCTGGTGTTCTGGGCGGATCGCTTTCGGGACCATGCGGATCAACTGATTGTCTGCACCGACGACGGCACCAGCGGCCGCCGCGGGCTGGTGACCGAGGCGCTGCGGGACGTCCTGGAGTCCGACCCGCCCGACCGGGTGGTCGCCATCGGGCCGCTGCCCATGATGCACGCCTGCGTCGAGACGACGCGCCCCTTCGGCTCCAGGACCCTGGTGTCGCTCAACGCCATCATGGTCGACGGCACGGGCATGTGCGGGTCGTGCCGGGTCACCGTCGACGGCGAGGTCCGGTTCGCCTGCGTGGATGGCCCCGACTTCGACGGCCACAAGGTCGATTTCCGCGAGCTGATGGCACGCCAGCAGCGGTTCAAGGACCAGGAGGCGAGGGCCAACACCGAGTACGCCCACGTCTGCAACCTCGAGAAGACCCTCTTCGAAGAGGAGAAGCGCAGCTACAAGAAGCTGACGGCGCTGCGGCCGAACCAGATCGCCATGCCCGAGCGGGACGCCGGCGAACGGGCGCGCAACTTCAAGGAGGTCAACCTGGGCTACGGCCTCGAGGATGCCCTGGAGGAGGCCGACCGCTGCATCCAGTGCAAGAAGCCCACCTGCATCGCCGGCTGCCCGGTCGCCATCGACATTCCCCGCTTCATCCGCCACCTCATCGTGCGCGACCTGGACGGCGCCCTCGGTGTCATCAACGAGTCCAACCTGTTTCCGTCCATCTGCGGGCGCGTCTGCCCACAGGAGACCCAGTGCGAGAGCCAATGCGTGATCGGCCGCAAGATGGAGCCGGTCGCCATCGGCCGCCTGGAGCGGTTCGTCGGCGATCACGCCCGTCCACCCAAGGCGGCGCCGCCTCCGTTTGCCGAGACGTCGGGCAACGTGGCCATTGTCGGCTCGGGACCCGCCGGCCTCGCCGCCGCCGCCGACCTCGTCCGCCTCGGCGTCCGGGTCACCGTGTTCGAGGCACTGCATGTGGTGGGCGGCGTGCTTCGCTACGGAATCCCGTCGTTCCGGCTGCCCCGCGACATCATCGACCGCGAGGTCGAGCGGCTGCGGGACCTCGGCGTCCGGTTCGAGACCAACAAGGTGGTGGGCAAGACCTTCACCATCCCGCAGCTCATGAACGGCAAGGGCTTCGACGCGGTGTTCGTCGGCGCCGGCGCCGGCGCGCCGTCGTTCCTCGGCATTCCCGGCGAGTTCGCGGGGCAGGTCTACTCGGCCAACGAGTTCCTGACCCGGGTCAACCTGATGGGCGGCGACCGGTTCCCGTACCGGGACACGCCCATCGGCATCGGCGACAGCGTCGTGGTGATCGGGGCCGGCAATACGGCCATGGACTGCCTGCGCGTGGCCCGGCGCCTCGGCGTCGCCACCGTCCGCTGCGTCTATCGCCGCACCGAGGCCGAGGCGCCGGCGCGCATCGAGGAGCTGCGCCACGCCAAGGAGGAGGGCATCGACTTCCTGTTCCTGCACGCGCCCGTGGAGATCCACACCGACGGCGACGGCAACGTGCGCGGCATGACGGTGCAGAAGATGGCCCTCGGCGAGCCCGACGAGAAGGGCCGGCGCCGCCCGGTCGCGCTGGACGGGACGGTCGAACTGGACTGCGACACGGTCATCTACGCCCTCGGCACCCAGGCCAATCCCATCATCGGCCAGGCGACCCCCGATCTGGCGCTGAACGAATGGGGCAACATCGTCGCCGACGACAGCACCCAGGCGACCAACCTCCCCGGGGTCTTCGCCGGCGGCGACATCGTCAGCGGCGGTGCCACGGTGATCCTGGCCATGGGGGCCGGCCGGCGCGCCGCCAGGGCCATCGCGGCCTATTTGGCCGACGGTGACCGCCGCTGGCCGGTGGCGGTAGAGGCCGCCGGGACCCCGGATCTCGTCGAGCCCGCGTGACAGGAGAGCGACCCATGCTGTGCCCGAAATGCCGCCAGCCCGTCGAGGGGCCCGAGGAGTACGTCTGCTGCGGCACCACGACCTTGCAGTGGCGCTGCCGGGACTGCGGCAAGGTCAGCGAGGGCTTCGCGTTCCCCTACGGGATGTGCCCCCTGTGCGACGGCCCCTTGGAGATCCTCGACGGCCGGCACCTCGATGACGCCGAGTCGCTGACCGCGGTCCGCATCGCCTTCGAGATCGAGCTCGGCGGCCACGCGTTCTATAGCCAAGCGGCGGTCGAGGCGGTGGAGCCCGCGCTGCGCGACCTGTTCGCACGGCTGGCGGCCATGGAGGCCGACCACATGGAGACGCTCGCCCGCCGCTATCACGCCGAGGCGCCGACGCCGTCCGGACGGTCGGGGGTGGAGCGTGCGGCCGTCTTCGCCGGCATCGAACGCCGGCCGGACGACGCCGCCAACCTGTTCCGCATCGCAATCGCGTGCGAAGAGCGGGCGGCGGCCTTCTTCGACAAGAAGAGCGGGGAGGCGCCGCCCGGATCGTCCCACCACCAGCTCTATCGCGAGCTGGCCGCGGAAGAGCGCGAGCACGCCGACATCCTGTCGGCCGAGTTCGCCCGCTGGCAGGCCGGCAAGGCTGGCCTCCTTTGACCCAGGTCATCGGACCTTGGCCCCAACGAGGATTGCGGGCGGGCTCCCTGCCCAGACGAACACTCCCTGTTTTGTGATCCCAATTGCCTGTTCAGTCGGAAGATTGCGCTGCTCAATTAAGCAGGGGACTATTTTGAGTTGTTTTTTGATATCAGACAGTTGCCGGGGCTGATCGAGGCCGTCGCGGGCCCATTCCACGCGAATACCCTGTATTTTCCCTGCCGAACAGGGAAATCGCGCCGGAGACGGGTTCGTAGCAGACTGCCACCTCCACCATCCAGTCTCCCGCGAACCGAGCACCAGACCCTGAGCGCACCGGAACCCCGCGAAACCGGCGCTTTCGGCGGTATTCGGTGCCGGCGGAGACGGCGAAACCGAGACCGATCGGCCCGATAGGGCGAGAAGTCTCTGCTGGCCCATTTCCACCGCCAGACCGTGCGGGGTCGATCGGGGAGATTCAGGGCAGATTGCCGAGCGGCTTCTCATGGCCTTCCCTGTCGCCGGGCAGGGAAGAAAGGCTTTTCAGACGCTCGACGGTCACGCCCTCAGGCTGCCGCTCGTCGAGGATGGCCTAGCCCGCATTTCTCACCGAGGGAGGTGCATCGGCCCCAGGAATCTGAGAAAGTTGTTTTGCTGGAACGACTTGTCAGATTCGAGTGCGGGGTC
>JANQFP010000052.1 GCA_028277795.1 Rhodospirillales bacterium | reverse complement strand
CGATCCCACCCATCCTTCGGTCTCCGCCTGACAAAAGGGCGGACTCCTTGAATCACACACGGATTCTTCAGCGCAAGAGAAAACTGAGGGATGGTGAGGACAACGGCCGGGCGCGCCTTGACCCCGGCTGGCTCAACGTCTAAGGTCGCCTGCCGTTCGGCGCCGGATCGCATATCGCTTGCGTGGAGCGCCGGCCCGGTCGAGTGGGGTTGGCGCGGTGGCGGAGTGGCTACGCAGCGGCCTGCAAAGCCGTCTACACCGGTTCGATTCCGGTCCGCGCCTCCAATCTGATCCGGAGTAGCTCAGTTGGTAGAGCAGGCGGCTGTTAACCGCCGGGTCGTGGGTTCGAGTCCCTCCTCCGGAGCCAATTGAACGAAGGGGCCTGGCCGACACCGGCCGGCCCCTTCGGCCTATATGCGCCGCGTCATTCCCTATCGAAGAAAAGCTGCCGGGTTGTGAATCCGGTTTGCCGACGCCATCTGTGTGGCGGAGAAAGGAGACGAGCATTGGGCAGTCCCGTTATCGCCGAAGTGAACACCCCTCCCCGACTGATCGCGTCCGGCTCTTCATGACGCCGCAACAACGCACCCGGCCGGCGGCGGCACACCGTGCGGCCGCCGGGTTCCGTCGCGGGCCAACAGGACTCTGACATGGTCGTCCGCGCCCTGGAGAAATTCATCAGCCACGAGGCGTCGAGCGGCATTGTGCTCGGCATTGCCGCGATCCTGGCGCTGGTGCTCGACAATTCGCCGCTGGCCTGGCTCTACGATTCCCTGCTGACCACGCCGATGGTGGTGCAGATCGGGGCCCTGAAGCTCGACAAGCCGCTCCTGCTGTGGATCAACGACGGGCTGATGGCGGTCTTCTTCCTGCTGGTCGGCCTGGAGATCAAGCGGGAGATGGTGCGCGGCCAGCTGTCGTCGCTCGACCAGGTGATCCTGCCCGGCGTGGGGGCCATCGCGGGCATGGCCACGCCGGCGCTCATCTACACCGTGGTGACCTGGGGCGAGCCCGGCCTGTCCCGCGGCTGGGCGATCCCGTCGGCCACCGACATCGCGTTCGCGCTCGGGGTCCTGGCGCTCCTGGGCAAACGGGTCCCCCTGTCCCTCAAGGTCTTTCTGCTCACCCTGGCCATCATCGACGACGTGGGCGCCATCGTCATCATCGCCCTGTTCTATACGGCCGACCTGTCGACAACCATGCTGGCCGGCGCCGGCGTCGCGGTGGCGGCGCTGCTGCTGCTCAACCGCTTCAAGGTGCGCTCCATCGCGCCTTACGTGCTGATCGGCATCGTGCTGTGGGTGTTCGTCCTCAAGTCGGGCGTCCACGCCACCCTGGCGGGGGTGGTGCTGGCCTTCGCCATCCCCATCGACGTGGGCGAGGACGCGGTCGGCCAGTCGCCCCTCGAGATCATGGAAACCAAGCTGCACTACTGGGTCGCCTACGGCATCATGCCGGTGTTCGCGTTCGCCAATGCGGGCGTGTCGCTGAGCGGTATCGGCCTCGACACGCTCCTGCGGCCCTTGCCCCTGGGCATCGCCTTGGGCCTGTTTTTCGGCAACCAGTTCGGGATCTTCAGCGCCGTGTGGCTGGTCGTGAAAGCCGGCTGGGCGCGCCTGCCCGAGGGCGTGGGCTGGGTCCAGATCTATGGCGTCGCCTGCCTGGCCGGCATCGGATTCACCATGAGCCTGTTCATCGGCACGCTGGCCTTCACCGACCCGGCTGCCGCCGCCGACGTGCGTATCGGCGTGCTCAGCGGCTCCCTGTTGTCGGCCCTGTTGGGCTACACCGTGCTGCGGGTGGCCGCGGCCCGGACCGCCGGCCGCCCGGTCGAGGAAAGCGGGACGGTCCTGGAACGGCACTGACCCGGCCCCACCGAACCCGACTTGTGACGGCTGTCACTGCCGGAGGGCGGCGGCATACCGTAACGTCAACCCCGATCCGTCGGACTCGGCCGGCGGGTTTTTCCGGGGAGGGTTTCATCATGCACCGCAGGTTCGTGTTCGCGCTGGTTCTGGGTTTGGCCTTGGCCCTGGGCACCGCGGCCCAGGCGTTCGAGCGCACGGTGATCGTCAACGGCGAGCGTGTCGACGCGGCGACCCTGAGCGTCCTCGATGCCCTGGCCGGCGGCTTCGTGCCCGACGGCGCGTATTGGCTGGACACCAGCACGGGCATCTGGGGCTACGCCGGCGATCCCACCCCCCGTGGCGTGCTGGGGCAGGCCCAGGCCAACACCGGCCACGGCAGTCCCGGCGACCAGTACACGGGTACCAATTACCGCGGCCCGTTCGGCGATTACATGAGCGACGGCCAGTGCTCGTTCGTCAACGGCATCCCGGTCGGCAACTGCTGAGCCGCACCCCCTGAAGAGCCTCTTTCGTCCGCCGCGCACGAACGCGACCCATAGGGAGAAGACGTGCCATGGCAAAGGGCTATTGGATCGTCCGCATCTCGGTGAAGGACTCGGAGCGCTATCCGGACTACCTGGCCGCGGCCAAACCGGCTTTCGAGAAGTTCGGGGCCCGGTTCCTCGTCCGTGGCGGCCGCTACGAGGCGATGGAAGGAACCTCCCGCGAGCGCAACGTGGTGGTCGAGTTCGAGGACTACGCCACGGCGCTGGCCTGCTACCGCAGTCCCGAGTACCAGGCCGCCGCGGCCATCCGCCAGGCGACTGCCGACTCCGACTTCATCATCGCGGAAGGACCCGGCGACTGACCCAGCCCGGGCTCAGGCGAGGGCGCGGTCGGCGACGAAGGGGTTGTGCTGGCGCTCGGCTCCGAAGGTGGACATGGGGCCGTGGCCGGAGATGAACGCCACGTCGTCGCCGAGGGGCCACAGGGTCTCGCGGACGGAGCGGATCAACGTGTCGTAGTCGCCGCCCGGGAAGTCGGTGCGGCCGATGGAGCCGGCGAACAGGACGTCGCCGACCAGGGCCAGGCGCGCCGCGTCGCTGAAGAACACCACGTGGCCCGGCGTGTGCCCGGGGCAGTGGTGGACCTGGAAACTGAGGTCGCCGACGGTGACCGTGTCGCCGGCCACCAGCCAACGGTCCGGGGTGAAGGGGCGGCACGGCGGCACGCCGAACATGCGGCCCTGCTGCTCGAGGCCGTCGATCCAGAACTTGTCGTCGATGTGGGGCCCCTCGATGGGCAGGTTGAGCTTGTCGGCCAAGTCCGCGGTGCCGCCGGCGTGGTCCAGGTGGCCGTGGGTGAGCAGGATCTTCTCCGGCTCCACGTCCTTCATGGATACGGCCTGCAGGATCTTGCTCAGGTCGCCGCCGGGGTCGACGATGGCCGCCTTGCGGGTCGCTCCGCACCACAGCACGGTGCAGTTCTGCAGGAACGGGGTGACCGGGACGACCACGTACTCCAGGCTCATGGGGGGACTCCGTCGCGGTGCCGCGCCCCATGGGGCGACGGGGGTTCACGGGATCGACCGCCCCTAAATAGGGGCCGGGACCCGACCAAGGCAAGACGCCAGTGCGCCGCCGCGATTACAAATCCGCGAAAAAAAAGCCGGAGCCCATGAACGGTCCGGCTGAGGTCTTGAGGGAAGCATCAGGTCTAGGGGATGCCGGGTCACACCCCCGATTGCATGTGTGATGACGTTTTCTACGCGCGAGCGCCTTGACCCCGATCAAGGGACACCATGAAAAAAGCCGGGCCACGAAGGCCCGGCAAGTTCAACAGGGGGACGGGTCGGGGGCCCGCAGGGAGGGGAGGGAGCGGGGAAAGGCCCCCGACCGTCTTCAACAGGCTATCGCAGCCCCGGGACCGCCGCAGTGACGGCGGTCACTCGTCCGCCCGCCGGCAACGCATTTTTCGGCGGCGGTTGGTGACCGGGGGGCGACCGGCGTATAGTCGGCCCATGCCTACCGACGGACGGTGCTGGACCTGGCGGCGGCCAGTGTGGGGGCCGGTGGCGATCGTTGTCCTGGCCTGGGCATCGGCCGCGGCGGCGGCGCCGTGCGTGGCTACGGGCGAAGCGGTTCCCGTCCAGGTCGAGATCCGTCCCGGCACCGTGGTCTACGACAACGGCCACAGCCGTGCCCAGATCGGCCGCCTGTCCCAGTCCCGCGGCCAGGGAAGCGCAACGTCCGCCGGCGTCCTGCACGGCTGGGAGCCCGTCGGCCTGACCACCGCCGATACCCAGTTCCGCCTGCGCGCCGAGGTGATCGCCCGCAGCATCGACCGCCGGCGCTACTGCGTCCACCTGGAGTCCGTCGATGCGGTGCTGGGCTACGACGACCTGCGGGTCTACGTGGCACGGCGCTACCGTCCCGGCAGTTGCGCCCACGCCAACGTGCTCGACCACGAGAACCGGCACGTCTCCATCTTCCGCACCACCCTGGAGCAGTACGCGCCGCGCCTGCGGCGCCTGCTGGTGGATTCGGCCGCCCGCCTGGGACCCGTGATTTCGCTGTCCCCCAACGACGGCGCCCGGCATCTGCAAAGCGCCCTCCAGGACACCGCGATGCCGTTGTTCGAGGACATGACCCGCGCCCTCTCCGCCGCCCACGCCAAGCTGGATACGCCGGAGAACTACGCCCGCGAACAGGCCCGCTGCAACGATTGGTAGGACGTGCGGCGTTTACCTCGGCCGCCAAAGGTGGCATGGTTGACGGACCGACCGCGAGGAGCTGCCCATGGCCGACCCCGAAAACACTGCGCAACCGGCACCGCGCGCCCGGGACGAGGGCGTGGAAGCCGTCTACGACGTGCCGGTCGAGGTCATCGCCGTGCTCGGCCGGGCGATCATGCCCATCAGCCAGATCCTCAAGCTCGGCCGCGGCGCCGTGGTCGAACTGGACCGGGCGGTGGGCGAGCCCATCGACATCCAGGCCAACAACCGCCTGGTGGCCCGCGGCGAAGTGGTGGTGGTCGAGGATCGGCTCGGCGTCAGCATGACCGAGATCGTCAAGACCCGCTAATACCAGCGCGGGAGACCGGAAAACCGAGCGTCGAGAGGCACCCGCCGCGAGGACGGGCGCACCCGGTCATTGAGCCGCCACGACCAGGGCGCGCGGCGATTACTTGCCTTTGGACGTCGTCCCGGCAGTCGGCTTGGCCGCGGGGCTCGGCGCCGCCGATTTGGCGGGCGCGGCAGCGGCCGGTGCGGCAGGCTTGGCGGCGGAGGCGGCCGGCTTCGCAGCAGGCTTGGCGGACTTGGTGCTTTTGGCCCTGGTGGTCTTCTTGGCGGGCGCCTTGGCGGCGGGCGCCTTTGTGGCGGGAGCTTTGGCGGCGGGCGCTTTGGCGGCGGCCTTCTTGGTCGCCGCGGCCATGCCGGCGGTCATGCTGGCGGCCATGGTCTGGGTGGCGGCCTGCATGGTGGCCATCACCTCGCGCTCGGCGGCCAGCCAGTACTCGGTAGCCATGCCCAGTTGACGGCCTCCCGCCTCCCACATCAGATACGCCAGCTCGCGAATGCGCTCTTGCAAGTCTTCTTTCATCAGTTCCACCCCTTCGATTTCAAGACCGCGGGCGCCGATCTAACGTCCAACTCGGTGGCCCGCACAAAAAAACCCGACCGTACCGGACGGACCCGACGGGGGACCCGCTCCGGCTTCCTTCATTGGCCCGACATGTCGGCAGTCCGTCCTTCCGATCACGTGGTAGGCGCGCCAGGACTCGAACCTGGGACCCTCTGATTACCTACTCGCTACGGCTTTCGCCGCCCGCGGCAGCGGTTTGGAGTCTGGACTTTCCCTTCACCGTAGGCGTGCGCCCTTAGGTGGGTGCCGTCAAGCCTCTACACCTTCCGGCCGGCGTGGCCGGCTTGGCTCGGGATTGGCATCGGCGCGACCCGCTAAGCGTTCCCCGAGTTTGACACCTTTTCACCCGCCGGTTTCCCGCCGGGGCTCCCAAACGAAAGTCAGATGCTCTGCCAACTGAGCTACGCGCCCCACCTGCGACGTCGACCGACTCGCCAGACGAGCGCCCGGAAAATAGTGAATCGGACCGCGGCCGGTCAATCCCCTAGGACACGCGGTAGGGACCCGCCGCCGCCCGTCCGGGCTGCGTCAGCCGCTCTGCCTGGCGCAGCCCTTCGAAGCGGCGGCACAGGCGCTCCTTCACGCGCGGCGGCACGAAGTGGCTGATGTCGCCGCCCAGCCGGCCGATCTCCTTGACGAAGCGTGACGCAATGAACTGGTTGCGTTCCGACGCCATCAGGAAGACCGTCTCCACTTCCGGGTTGAGGCAGGTGTTCATGCCCGCCATCTGGAACTCGTACTCGAAATCGGAGACCACGCGCAGGCCGCGGATGATGACGTTGCCGCCGATCGAGTCGACGAACTCCATCAGCAGGTTGTCGAATGGCACCACCACGATGCGGCTGCCGTCGCCGTTGGGGATGTCGGCCACCACCTCGGACACCATGTCCACTCGTTCTCCAAGAGAGAATAATGGTTCCTTGCCGGCGTTGATGGCCACGCCGACGATCAGCCGGTCGACAACCCGCGTCGCCCGCGTGATGATGTCCACGTGCCCGTTGGTCACGGGATCGAACGTGCCCGGATAGACACCGGTGCGCGCCTGGCTCATGATCCAGTCTCTCCTTCCCTCCCGACGTCCGCGGGTTCGGATTCGCCGTCGTCGGCTTGATCGTCGACGTCGCGGATGCGGGTGACGGACACAACCCGTTCCCCCTCCGCGACCTTGAACAGAGTGACTCCGCGGGTGGCCCGTCCGAAGATGCTGATGTCGGAGACCGGGCAGCGGATGATCTGGCCGCCATCGGTCACCATCACGATCTGGTCGGAATCGAGCACCGAGAACGATGCCACCACGGTGTTCGCCGCCTTGCCGCGGCGCAGGTCTATGCCCACCACCCCTTGGCCGCCGCGCCCGTGGATGGGGTACTCGTAGGCGGATGTGCGCTTGCCGAAGCCGTCCTCGGTGACGGTCAGCAGGAACTGCTCGTCCGCCGCCATGGCGGCGAAGCGCGCCTCGCCGAGGCGCCGCGCCAGCTCCTCGTCGCGCGCCCGGTCGTCGGGACGCTCGGCGTAGTCGCCGCCGGCCAGGCGGCGGTTGGCGTTGACCGCCTGCAGGTAGTCCTCGCGGTCGGTCACCTCGGTCTCCACGTGGCGCAGACCCGTCATGTTGATCACGCTGTCACCGTCGGCCAGCTTGATGCCGCGCACGCCGGTGGACGTGCGGCCGCTGAACACGCGGACGTCGGTGACCGGAAACCGCACGCACTTGCCGCCACCGGTGGTCAGCACCACGTCATCGTCCTCGGTGCAGGTGCGTACCCTGACCAGGTGGTCGCCGGCGTCCAGCTTCATGGCGATCTTGCCGTTGGCCATGACGTTGGTGAAGTCCGACAGCCGGTTGCGCCGCACGTTGCCCGACGCGGTGGCGAACATGACGAACAGGTCGCCCCAAACGTCCTCGTCCTCGGGCAGCGGCATCAGCGCGGTGATGGTCTCGCCCGTCTGCAGGGGCAGCAGGTTGATCATCGCCTTGCCGCGCGCCTGCGGAGTGCCCAGTGGCAGGCGGTAGACCTTCATCTTGTAGACCATGCCGGTGGACGAGAAGAACAGCACCGGCGTGTGGGTGTTGGCCACGAACACCTGGCTGACGAAGTCCTGCTCGCGCGTGGCCATGCCGGCGCGCCCCTTGCCGCCGCGGCGCTGGGCCCGGTACGTGCTCAGCGGCACCCGCTTGATGGCACCGGTGTTGGTGACGGTGACCACCATGTCCTCGCGTTGGATCAGGTCCTCGATATCGTGCTCGAACTCGTCCTCCACAAGCTCGGTGCGGCGCGGATTGGCGAACTGCTCGCGCATGGCCACAAGCTCGGCGCGCAGGATCTCGAACAACCGGGTCCGCGACGCCAGCACCGCCAGGTGCTCCTCGATCTGGCGGCCCAGCTCCTTCAGGTCGTCGCCGATCTTGTCGCGCTCGAGGCCGGTGAGCCGGTGCAGGCGGAGGTCGAGGATGGCCCGCGCCTGGGCCTCCGACAGCCGGTAGCGGCCGTCCACCACCGGCCGGTCCGGCTCGTCCAGAAGTGCGATCAGGGGGGCCACGGACTCGGCCGGCCAGGCCCGCTCCGTCAGTCCGGCCCGCGCCGTCGCGGCGTCGGGGGCGGCGCGGATGAGCGCGATGACCTCGTCGATGTTGGCCACCGCCACGGCGAGGCCGGCCAGCACGTGGGCGCGCTCCCGCGCCTTGCCCAGCTCGAAGATGGTGCGCCGGCGGATGACCTCCTCGCGGAAGGCGACGAAGGCGGACAGGATCTGCTTGAGGTTCAGCACCTCCGGCCGGCCGCCGTTGAGGGCCAGCATGGCGACGCCGAAGCTGGTCTGCAGGGGCGTGTGCCGGTAGAGCTGGTTGAGCACCACCTCGGCCTCGGCGTCCCGCTTGACCTCGACCACCACCCGCACGCCGTCGCGGTCGGACTCGTCGCGCAGGTCCGAGATGCCCTCGATGCGCCGGTCGCGCACCGCCTCGGCCATGATCTCGATCATGCGCGCCTTGTTGACCTGATAGGGGACCTCGGTGATGACGATGGCCTGACGGCCGCGGCCCGTGTCCTCGATGTCGGTACGGCCGCGCATCACCACCGAACCCCGCCCGTTGTGATAGGCCGCGAGGATGCCCTGGCGGCCGACGATCAGCGCACCGGTGGGGAAGTCGGGGCCGGCGATGTGGGACTCGATCAGCTCGCCGATGGTGATCTCGGGATTGTCGATGAGGGCGCAACAAGCGTCGATGACCTCGCCCAGATTGTGGGGCGGGATGTTGGTGGCCATGCCCACGGCGATGCCGCCGGCGCCGTTGACCAGCAGATTCGGGAACCGGGCGGGAATGACCGTGGGCTCCTCGGCGGTGTCGTCGTAGTTGGGCTGGAAGTCGACCGTGTCCTTGTCCAGGTCGTCGATCAGCGCGTGCGCGGCGCGGGCCAGCCGCGCCTCGGTGTAGCGCATGGCCGCCGGCCGGTCGCCGTCCATGGAGCCGAAGTTGCCCTGGCCGTCGATCAGCGGCAGGCGCATGGAGAAGTCCTGCACCATGCGCACCATGGCGTCGTAGATGGCGCTGTCGCCGTGGGGGTGGTACTTGCCCATGACGTCGCCGACGATGCGGGCCGACTTCCGATACGGTCTGTTGTAGTCGTAGCCGTTCTCGTTCATGGAGTGGATGATGCGGCGATGGACCGGCTTCAGTCCGTCGCGCACGTCGGGCAGGGCGCGGCTGACGATCACGCTCATGGCGTAATCGAGGTAGGAGCGCTGCATCTCCTCCTCGATGGTGACCGGCGTGATGTCCAGGGGCGGTTGCTGGGTGGGCGGCGTCGTCAACGGCTGTCACTCACCATCATCCGTGGATGCGACGGGACCGACAGGACCCTGCCGCCGATGCCCGGATGAACCCGCGAACCTACCATGGTTCGCAGTTGCAAACAACAGCCGCCGAGCGGCCCTGTGGGCGCGGCTCAGAAGGGGATTTCGTCGTCCAGGTCGGCGCCGGGGCCACCGCCCGGCGGGCCGCCGACGGCCGGGCCGGCACCCGCGGGCTCGCCCCCGTCGAAGGCCGCGCCTTCGCCGCGGCTGTCGAGCATGGTCAGCTCGCCGCGAAAGCGGCCCAGAACGACCTCCGTGGTGTAGCGGTCCTGGCCGTCCTGGCCGGTCCACTTGCGGGTCTGCAGGCTGCCTTCCAGGTAAACCTTGGAGCCCTTGCGCAGGAAGCGCTCGGCCACGTCGCCGAGACGGTCGTTGAAGATCACGACCCGGTGCCATTCGGTACGTTCCCGGCGCTCGCCGGAGGAACGGTCCTTCCAGGACTCGGACGTGGCCACCGACAGGTTGACGATCTTGCTGCCGTCCTGGGCATAGCGGACCTCGGGGTCCCGCCCCAGGTTGCCGACCAGGATCACCTTGTTGACGCTGCCTGCCATGACCGCCCCTCCCCGCTGCCGGGCGGGGACTTTACACGCAAAGGTCGCCGGGCGGCCAGGAGTGTTTTGACCGCGCGCCCCGCCATGGCATACTGGACGCAGGGGAAGGGTAGACCATCATGTCCCTGATCGAATGGTCGGACACGTTCTCGACCGGCATCCAGTATTTGGACCACGAACACGAACGTCTGATCGAGGTCCTCAACGACCTGTGCGACGACGTCTGCCGCAAGGGCACCGAGCCCCGGGTGACCGACCGCTTCGAGGCCCTCCACGACATGGTGGCGGCGCACTTCTCCCTCGAGGAGAAGCTGATGCGCGATCACGGGTTCGGCGGCTACGAGGACCACAAGGCCGAGCACGAGCGCCTGCTCGACGAGATCCGTGCCCTCAGCCTGCGCCACCAGGACGGCGATTTCGACTCGGTGGAGGATCTGCTGGCGGCGCGCCTCAAGACCTGGTTCCTCGACCACTTCCGCTCGTCCCACGCCCGCCTCGACACCCTGCGCCCCTGAGCCCCTGCGCCCTCGGGCCCGCCCGATGACCGCCGCGCCGCGCAAGCACCTGTTCGTCGACGACCGTTGGATCGCCCGCACCCATGCGGTGCACCGGCGCATCGGACGCCCCGACAAGCGGCCGGAAAACCCGGTGGTCAAGGCGGACCGCCCCTGGGAGACCCACGTCGGCTGCTACGGCACGGTGCTAGACGACGGCGGGCGGTACCGCATGTGGTACGAGGCCTTCAATCTGCGGGCCGACGAGGAGCCGCGCTTCCAGACGGCGGTGGCCTATGCGGAAAGCGATGACGGCGTCCACTGGCACAAGCCCCCGGTCGGCGCCGAGCATCCCCGCCACGGCGCCACCAACCTGGTGCTCCTGAGCTCCGGACGCACCTACCTGTTCAGCCCGGCGGTGATCCGCGACGACGGCGAGCCCGACCCCGAGCGGCGATACAAGATGCTGTTCTGGGACGCCATGGCGGCCGACGACCTGGAGCGCGTCGGCACCCCCTTCCCCGCCACCGCCGCCGTGCCGGGCTGGCAGCCGGTGGCGGGTGAAGGGATGTTCGTCGCTTTTTCCGCCGACGGCGTGACCTGGCGCCGCCACGGGCCGCAGCCGGTGCTCGGCGGCCCCTGCGACGCCACCGCCATGAACCAGGGCGAGGACGGCCACGCCATGGCCGCGTTCAAGACCAGCCTGCGCGCGGACCGCCATTTCCGCGTCGTGGCCGAATCCGAGAGCGCCGACTTCGTCTCCTGGAGCGAGCCCCGGGTGGTCCTGGAGCCCGACTGGTCGGACCCGCCGGGCACCGAGTTCTACGGCATGAGTCCGTTCGACTACTTCGGCACCCGCCTCGGCCTCCTGTGGCTCTACCACAACGCCCCCGACGACAAGAGCATGGACATCCAGCTCGCCGCCGCCACCGGCACGAACCGCAACCGCCACTGGCACCGCGCCGCCGACCGGCGCACCCTGCTCGGCACCGGGCCACGCGGCGCCTGGGATGCGGGCGGGATCATGATGTCGTCGCGGCCGGTGGTGGCGCCGCGCACCGACCCCGAAGGCATCTGGCTCTACTACGACGCCATGAACGTGCGCCACGACGATACCCGCTATTGGCAGCGGGCGGTGGGCATGGCCCGGCTGCGCCTCGACGGTTTCGCCGCCATGGAGGCCAGCTACTTCGCCGGCGAGCTGCTGACGGTGCCGGTCCACGCGAACGGGCCCCGGCTGATGGTCAACCTGGCGGCCCGCCACGGCCGCCTGACCGTCGACGCCCTCGACCCGGCCAGCGGTGCCAGGCTGGCCGAAAGCGCGCCGCTCGAAGGGACCGACGCGGTCGCCGTGGAGGTGCCGTGGCGCGACGGGCGGCCGCCGCCGGCAGACCGCCCGGTAGCCCTGGAGTTCCGGCTGCGCGAGGCCGCCCTCTACGCCTTCTGGTTCGACGACTGATCCAGGGCCGTTAAAACCCGTACCACCACGGGGCGAACAGCGTGAAGACGATCCACAGGAAGACCATCAAAGGAATGCCGACGCGGGAGAAGTCGAGGAACCGGTAGGCCCCCGGCCCCAGCACCAGCAGATTGGTCTGGTAGCCGATGGGGGACGCGAAGGAGCAGTTGGCGGCAAACACCACGGCAACGGCGAAGGCCTCCGGCGACACCCCGAGCTGGCGGGCGATGTCGACGGCGATGGGCGTGAACAGCACCGCGGTGGCCTTGGTGCTGACCACGTTGGACAGGCCCGCCACCACCAGGAAGAAGGCCGACAACACAATCGCGGGGCCGAAATCCATCAGGGTCCTGACCAAGCCGGCTGCGATGAAGGCGGCGCCACCGGTCTCCTGGAGTGCCGCCCCCATGGCCAGGGCGGCGCCGATGGTAGTGACGATCTTGGGATCGACGGCCCGCGCCGCCTGGGAGACGTTGAGCACCCCGGTGGCCACCATGACGGCGGCGCCAACCAATGCGGCGACGACGATGGGCACCAGCCCGGTGGCGGCGAACAGGATGACGGCGAGGAAGATCAGACCGGCCACGCTGCCGCGGGCCAGCACCGGCAGCTCCTCGGCCGAGGATTCGATCAGCACCACGTCCCGGTGCAGCTTCAGCGCGTTCACGTCGTCGGGCTGGCCCTGGACCAGAAGCACGTCGCCGTCGGCCAGCCGGATGTCGGTCATGCGGCTGCGGATCATGCGGGACCGCCGGCGGATGCCGAGGACGATGCAGCGGGTCTTGTAGTGGAAGGCGATCTGCCGCAGCGTGCGGCCGATCAGCCGCGATGCCGGCGCCACCAGCACCTCGGCCAGCACCCGCTCGTCCCCGTGCCAGGGCTGACCGCCGTCCTCGTGGGTGACGCGGCCGTCGCGGAGGTCCGGATAGAGCAGCCCGGGGTACGTCTCCAGGGCCTTCTTGAGGACCGATCGCGTGGCCGCCACCACCACCATGTCGCCGGGCTGCAGGACCACGCCCTCGAAGGGGGGCATGAACGCCTCCTCCCCCCGCTGCACCATGCGCACGGTCATGTCGATCAACTGGGTGAACACGCCGACCGGGGCCGTGGCCCCGACCAGGTGCGACTCCTCGGTCACCGGGATCTGGGCGATGAACTGCAGGCCTCCCCCCTGCAGGGTCTCGGCGATGGTCTCGCGATCCGGCAGCAGGGCGGGAGCCGCCACCATCAGGTAGACCAGCCCGGCCGCGGCCATCACCATGCCGGGCACCGAGAAGTCGAAGAACCCGAACGGTTCGAGCCGCATCTCGATCAGGGCGCTGTTGACCAGGAGGTTGGTGCTCGAGCCCACCAGGGTGGTCATGCCGCCGAGCACGGCGGCGAAGCTCAGCGGGATCATCACCTTGCTCGCCGAGCGGCCGAAGCGGGTGGCCAGCGCCTGCATGATGGGGATGAAGATGACCACCACCGGGATGTTGTTGAGAAAGGCGCTCACAACCATCACCACCACCAGGACCAGGGTGGTGGACAGGAACAGGCTGCCGCCGCCCGCCTTGAGCACGAAGCGCGCGCCCCGGTCGAGGATGCCCGTGCGCACCAGGCCCTGTCCGATGACCAGCAGGGACAGCACCGTGATGAGGGCGGGATTGGCGAATCCCCTCAGGATATGCGCCGCGTCCATGCGGTTGCCGCCGAAGCCGTCGGGCACCGGGTAGAGGTGGAAGAACAGGAGCAGCGCGCAGACGATGCCGATGGAAATGACCTCCATCGGCGCCAGCTCCAGGGCGAACAGGACCAAGGCGCCGACGATGAGGGCGAAGGTCACCCACATCTGCAGGTCCGGATCGATGAACATGGCGATCTCGGGCATGGCCAAGCAGTCGGCGCGATAAACCGGACAAGCCCCCCCTCGGGACGCCCCATTATGGTCCGCCGACGGGGCGCCGTCACCCCGCCGGGGGTGGGAGGTTATTTGTCGGCGCCGTCCGCAACGCCGCCGGCGGCTGCCTGCAGACGGCGCAGCTCGGCTTCCATGGCCTCGAAGCTGTCCTGGGCACGGGCGATCTTGTCGCTGAGCGCCCGCATGACGCCGAGGGCCGCGTCGGGGTTCTGGGTCACCAGCTTGAGGAAGATGTCGCCGGCGATTCGCAGCACCTTGAGCTGGCCGCGGGCGCGGATGGTGGCGATGCGCGACGCGTTGCGGAAGATGGCCAGCTCGCCGAACATCTCGTGCTTGCCCAGGGTGCCGACGGTGACCTCGCCATTGTCGGTATCGGCACGGATGACCGCCTCGCCCTCGTCGATCACGTAGGCCGAATCCGCCGGGTCGCCGGCATGGAACAAGGCCTCCCCGTCCTCGAAGGACAGGTAGTCGCAGGTGAAGGCGAGCAGCTTGAGCTGCCCCGGATCGAGGCTGGAGAACAGGGGCATCCTGCGCAAGACCGTGACCGCGTCGCCGTATTCCACGGGAAGTCCTCCTTACCCTTATTCCGCCGCCAGCCGGCGCAGCAGCGATCCCGGCTGGTCCAGCTCGCCCACCGGCCCCTGCTCCACCACCTTGCCGCCCTCCATGACCACCGCCCGGTCGAACCGCCGCGCCTGTTCGGCGGCGCCGAGCACCCAGACCAGGCCCCGCCCCCGGCATTCCTCGAACAGGTTCTCCATGATCTTGTTGTGGGTGACGGGGTCCATGGCCGCCGTCGCCTGATCGACGATCAGGATGTCGGGCCGCTTCAGCACGCACCGGGCGAGCACCACCTTCTGGCGCTGGGCCACCGACAGGCGGCTGCCGCCGACGCCCACCTGCGTGGCCAGCCCCGCCGCGACGATGGTGCGCCTCAGATCGAGCTCCCGGACCACGTCGCCGATCAGGCGGCCCACCTCGCGCAAGCCGGTCTGGCGACCGTACACGATCTTGCCGAACAGGATGTTGTCCTGGACCGCGGCGGCGGCGTTGTACTGGGTGTCGTCGAAGAAGGCCACCGAGCCCTTCAGGCTCTCCGGCAGCTCCTCGGCGAACAAGCGACGGGCCGCCAGGAGCCGCTCCTGCATGGGCTCGTCGATGACACCGAGGCGGTGCCGGGCCGGGATGAGCTTGAACGGCAGCGACGTCAGGGTCGCCCGGTCCGTCTCCTCGAGGGCGTCCAGCCCGCCGGCCTCGTAACGCCGCACGCAGTGCTGGTAGTCGGGCAGCTCGTCGGCGCTGATGAAGCTGTAGCGGTCGAAGAACTCGTGCTCCGGCGGCAGTCCCTGGAACATCTCGACGGTGATGGTCGCCACCTTGAGGCCGGTGGTCAGGAAGTCCTCGGCCAGCCCGGCCTTGCCCAGCACCGACAGCACGTAGGGGTTCTCGCCCAGGTGCTCCAGGTCGAAGGCGTCGCCGATGGGAGTGCCGAACAGCAGGTTCTCCGCCACCGACATGTTGCTGTTGTAACGCGCCCGGTCGAAGGGCTCGACCAGGTCCGCGAGCGCCGGATCGGCGAGGCGCCCGCGCAGCACCGACCGCGCCTCCAGGATCCCCGCCGCCAGCTCGGGGAACGCCGCCGGGTCGATGGCGCCTTGCAGGCCGAAGTCGTAGACGTCGGCCTCCAGGTCGGTGATGGACAGCACCTCCTGCACCCGCTCGTCGAGGGCTTCGGGGCCGGACACCCCGGCCGCCTCGTAGTCGATCCAGTCGGCCTCCAGGTCGGCCGTGGTGTTGCCCGCGGCCTCGGCCTCGCTCACAAAGCGTTCGCGCCCCCGGGCCGCCTCGGCGTCGCGCTCCGCCTCGGCGACGGGGCGGTGCTTCAGGCCATACAGCAGGTTGTCGGCGATGGAGCCGGAGAACAGGGCGGCCGTGGGGCCGGCGTAGGCGATGCGCCGTCCCGCGGCGGCCTCCGACAGGGCGGCCAGGTTGTGCTCGCCGATGCGCAGCGTGCCCGAGGTGGGACGCAGGAGCCGCGCCAGCACCTTGGCCACGCCCTCGTGGCCGGAGCCGCTGGGGCCGACGATGGCCACCCGGCTGTCGGCGGCGAAGCTGAAGCTGGCCCCGTCGATGACCTTGATGCCGGCCTCCTCCTCCAGGGTGACGTTGACGGCGACCACCGTGCCGTCCAGCGGCGGCACCGGACCCGGTTCCGGCTGCTGCAAGGCCTCGTCCAGCATGTCGGCGGGTTCGAACTGCTCGGTCAGCAGGTCGTACTTGATCCGCGCGTCCTCCATCTGCTGGTAGTACATGAGCAGTTCCTTCCACGGCGCCGACAGGTCCTTGTAGGCCGCCAGCACCGCGACCAGGGCGCCGAAGGTGAGGTCACCCTCGATGACCAGGTAGCCGCCCACCGAGAAGAAGAAGAACGGCGTCACCATGGCGATGAAGTTGTTGAGGAACTTGATGAAGAACTTCAGCTTGTAGATGCGGAACCGGATCTCGAAGATGGCGCCGACCCGGTGGGCGAAGTCGGCCCGCTCCAGCTCCGAGGTGTCGTGGGCGTGGATCTCGTGGATGCTGGAGACGCTCTCGCCGATGCGCTCCGACAGCTTGCGCACCGTCCGCACCCGCTGCTTGGCCAGGTCGTTGACCCGCTTCTGGAGCTTGGGGATCAGGTACATCTGCACCGGATAGAGGGCGATGGCGGCGAGCCCCAGAATCCAGTCCTGGACGAACATGAAGGCGAGGATGGTGATCAGGGTGCCGCCCCGGTAGGCCGGCTGGGCGAAGGCGTCGCCGATGAACCCGCCCAGGGGCTCCACCTCGGTGGTGATCATGGCGATGATCTCGCCCTGGGACATCTTGCGGAACTGGGGCAGCGGGAAGCGCAGGACCCGCGCGAACAACTGGTAGCGCAGGCGCCGCAGCATGCGCTCGCCGACCTGCCCCTTGTAGACGTTGATCCAGTACTTGAAGCCGCCGTTGATGAGCACCAGGGCCAGGAACACGGTGCACAGCAGCATCAGGAACGGCACCTGCTCGAAGGGCATGCCGAATACCATCTGCGGGAAATCCTGGCCGCCGATGGCCTGGTTGATGATGCGCTTGGGCAGGTCCAGGGAGTAGTAGAGGAAGGGGAACGACACGCCGGTCATGATCAGCAGGGTGATCTGCTGGCGCAGGCTGTAGCGCAGGATGTATTTGAAGATCGACGGCTCCACGTCCCCTGCCCCCGGGGCCATAGACCCCGCCCCTTACGACCCATGAATTACGGGGTTTCAACGATGGCGGCGGGATTATACCATACGGCCCGCCCGCACCGGCGTCTGGTGGGAGTTCACAATGTCGCGACGGCGGGGTCACGCCAGGCTGTTGATTTACAGCCACGACTCCTTCGGCCTGGGCCACCTGCGGCGGTGCCGGACCATTGCCCATTCCCTGGTCGATCACCGCAAGGACCTGTCGGTCCTCATCATCTCGGGCTCGCCTATCATCGGCAGCTTCGACTTCCGGGCGCGGGTGGACTTCGTGCGCGTGCCCGGCGCCATCAAGCGGCGCGACGCCGACTACACGTCGCTGAGCCTGGACATCGGAATCGAGGACCTGGTGGCCATCCGCGCGGCCCTGGTGCGCCGCACCGCCGAGGCCTTCGAGCCCGACGTGTTCCTGGTCGACAAGGAGCCCCTGGGCCTGCGCGGCGAGGTGCTCGAGACCCTGACCATGCTCAAGTCCGCGGGCACGGTGCTGATCCTGGGCCTGCGCGACGTCATGGACGACGCCGAGACCCTGGCCGCCGAATGGGAGCGCAAGAACGTCCTGCCGGCGCTGAACGACCTCTACGACCATATCTGGGTCTACGGCCTGCCAGAGATCTGCGATCCCCTGGCCGGCGTGCCGGTCCCCGACGCGGTCCGCGACAAAACCCGGTTCACCGGGTATCTGCGCCGCACGTCACCGACCCCCGCCAAGTCCGTGGACGTGGTCGAGCGCTTCGGCGGCGAGCCCTACATCCTGGTCACCCCCGGCGGCGGCGGCGACGGCGCCGGCCTGGTCGATTGGGTGCTGCGCGCCTACGAGCACGACCCGTCCATTCCATGGGCGGCGCTGCTGGTGCTGGGGCCGTTCATGCACCGCGACCTGCAGGCCGAGTTCCGGCAACGGGCCACGGCCTTGGAACGGGTCCACGTGATCACCTTCGACGCCCACGTGGAGCACCTCGAATCCAACGCCGCCGGCGTGGTCGCCATGGGCGGCTACAACACGTTCTGCGAGATCCTGTCGTTCGACAAGCCGAGCCTGATCGTTCCCCGCACGGTGCCGCGGCTGGAGCAGTTCATCCGCGCCGAGCGGGCCAGCACCATTGGCCTGGTCCGCATGCTGACCGACGACGGTGAGCGCGACCCCCGCCACATGGCCGCGGTGCTGCACGAGCTGCCCCATCAGCAACGGCCGTCGTCGGTGCAGGCCCCGGGTCTGCTCGACGGCCTGTCGGTGATCAACGGCATGGTGGACCAGTGGCTGAGCGCCATCCCGCAGACGCCGACGCGCCTGTCGGTCATCAGTTGAGCCAGACCCCGTGACGTGAGCGCCGCCGTCGCCGTCGTCCTCAAGGGCTATCCGCGCCTGTCGGAGACCTTCATCGCCCAGGAGATCCGCGCCCTGGAGCAGCGGGGGCTGGACCTGCGCCTGTTCTCGCTGCGCCACCCGACCGACCGCCACGTCCATCCCGTGCACCGGGAGATCCGCGCCCCCGTCACCTACCTGCCCGAATACCTGTACCAGGAGCCGGTGCGCGTGGTCCGCGGCTGGCGCGCGGTGCGGCGGCGGCCGGGGTACCGGCCGGCCCGCGCCGCCTGGCTCCGCGACCTCAGGCGCGACCCCACGCCCAACCGCATCCGCCGCTTCGGCCAAGCCCTGGTCCTGGCCCGCGAGATGCCCCCCGAAATCCGCTGGATCCACGCCCATTTCCTGCACACGCCGGCCTCGGTGGCGCGCTATGCGGCGATGATCCGCGACCTCCCGTGGAGCTGTTCGGCCCACGCCAAGGACGTATGGACGACGCCGGACTGGGAGAAGGCGGAGAAGCTGGCCGCCTGCCGGTGGCTGGTCACCTGCACCCGGGCCAACGCCGAGCACCTGGCCTCGCTGTCACCCAAC
Organism: Rhodospirillales bacterium; assembly: GCA_028277795.1. GTDB lineage: Bacteria > Pseudomonadota > Alphaproteobacteria > Rhodospirillales > JANQFP01 > JANQFP01. The sequence continues at coordinate 54,828 of JANQFP010000052.1, read as the reverse complement.
GGCCAGCGGGTGGAGCTGCTGTACCACGGGCTCGACGCGGCCCGCTTTCCGCCGCCGCCGGAGTCCCGCCCGCCGCGGGACGGTCGCGACCCCGACGATCCGGTCGTGCTCCTTGCCGTCGGACGGGCGGTGGAAAAGAAAGGGTTCACGGGGCTGATCGACGCCCTGGCCCGGTTGCCGGCCGACCTGCATTGGCGGCTGGTGCACGTGGGTGGCGGCCCCCTGATGCGCCGCCTGCGCGAGCAGGCCAGGGCCGCAGGGATCGATGACCGGGTGGTTTGGACCGGCGCCCAGCCCCAGGAGGCGGTGCTGAGCCGCTACCGGGAGGCCGACCTGTTCGTCCTGCCCTGCCGGGTCGCCGCCGACGGCGACCGCGACGGCCTGCCCAACGTGCTCATGGAGGCCCAGAGCCAGGGGCTCGCCTGCCTGTCGACGCGGGTCTCGGCCATCCCGGAGCTCATCGACGACGGTGAGACCGGCCTCCTGGTCCCGCCGGACGACCCGGCCGCCCTGGCCGCCGCGTTGCGGCGGCTCATCGGTGACCCGCCGCTGCGCGACCGCCTCGGCCGGGCCGGGCAGGAGCGCACCCGCAGCGTCTTCACCATGGAGGCCGGCATCGACCGCCTGGCCGCACGGTTCCAGTCCCTGGGCGGGGATGGCGGGTGATGCGGCTGGCCTTCTACGCGCCCATGAAGCCGCCCGACCACCCGCAACCGTCGGGGGACCGGCGCATGGCCAACCTGCTGGTGGCGGCGTTGCGGGCGGCCGGCCATTCCGTCGACCTGGCGTCCCGCTTCCGCAGCTACGACGGAGACGGAAACGGCGACCGGCAGCGGCGCCTCGGCGCCGTCGGCCAGCGCCTGGCCGAACGGCTGATCCGCCACTACCACGACGCGGGTTGCGAGCGGCCCCGATTGTGGTTCACCTACCACCTCTACCACAAGGCGCCCGATTGGCTGGGTCCGGCGGTGTCGCGCGCCCTCGGCATCCCCTACGCGGTGGCCGAGGCCTCCCACGCGCCCAAGCAGCGGGACGGGCCATGGGCCACCGCATATGCCGCCGCCGCCGACGCCATCGCCGGCGCCGACGTGGTCTTCGGCATCAACCCCGCCGATGCGCCGTGCGTGCGCGCCCTGATGCGCGATCCGTCCCGCCTGGTGCCCCTGAAGCCCTTCCTCGACACGGCGCCGTACGCATCGGCCCGCCGCGACCGCGCCGGGTGGGCGCGCCGCCATGGCCTCGATCCCGACCGCCCCTGGCTGCTGGCCGTGGCCATGATGCGGGGCGGCGACAAGGTGGCGTCCTACCGGGTTCTCGGCCCCGCGCTGCAACGCATCCTCGGCCACCCGTGGCAGCTCCTGGTGGCCGGCGACGGCCCCGCCCACGGCGAGGTGGCCGACGCCCTCGGCGGCCTCGGCGACCGGGTGGCGTGGCTCGGCCGCCAGCAGCCGGACGCCCTGCCCGGGCTCTACGCCTCGGCCGACCTCTACGTGTGGCCGGCGGTCAACGAAGCCTACGGCATGGCCCTGCTGGAGGCGCAGGCGGCCGGGTTGCCGGTGGTGGCCGGCCGCAGCGGGGGCGTGGCCGAGCTGATCGCCGACGGAACCACCGGCCGGCTGGTCCCGGCCGGCAATGCGTCCGCCCTGGCATCTGCGGTGGCCGGGCTGCTGGAAGACCTCCCGGGGCGGCGCGCCATGGGCAACGCGGCACGGGCACGGGCCGCCCGCGACCACGACATCGGCGCCGCATCGCGGACGCTCGATGCCGCCCTGGAGAGGCTGGCGGCATGACCCCCCTGCTGCTGGTCCGCCACGCCCCCACCGCGTGGAACGACGAAGGGCGCATCCAGGGGCGCACCGACGTGCCCCTCAACGAGCGCGGCCGGGCGGCGGCCCGGCGGTGGACGGTGCCGGCGGCCTTCGCGGACTACCGCTGGGTCTGCAGCCCCCTGCAACGGGCCCGGGAGACGGCCCGGCTCATGGGCCTGGAGCCGGAGCTGGAGCCGACCCTGGCGGAGATGGACTACGGCCGGTGGGAGGGGCGGCTGCTCGAGGAGTTGCGCGCCGAGCTGGGCGAGGAGATGGCGGCCACCGAGCGGCGCGGCCTCGACTTCCAGCCCCCCGGCGGGGAGAGCCCGCGGGCCGTCCAGCGGCGCGTCCGACCGTGGCTCGAGCGGGTCGGGCGCGGCGGCTTGGCGACCGCCGCGGTGGCCCACCACGCGGTGATCCGCGCCATCTACGCCCTGGCCTCCGGCTGGGACATGACCGACAAACCGCCGACCAAGATGATCAAGAGCGGCGTCGCCCACCTGTTCCGCGTCGACGGCGACGGCGTGCCCCACACGGAGCAGCTCAACATCCCCCTGGAACCTGTGGAGGCGGCATCGTGACCAAGCGGGTCCTGTTCTACGCCCAGCATCTGTTCGGCATCGGTCACGTCCGCCGCGCGGCCACCGTGGCCCGCGCCATGGCCGCCGAGGGCCTGGCGGTCAACGTGGTGCTCGGCGGCATCGAGGATCGGGGCGCCGATTTCGCCGGCTGCACCCGCACCTATCTGCCTCCCGTGCACGCAGCCGACGCCAGCTTCCGGGTGCTGTTGGACGAGGACGGGACGCCCATCGACGACGCCTTCCGCGACGGCCGCATGGCCCGGCTGCTCGCCGAGTTCGAGGCCTTCCAGCCGGATGTGGTGCTGGTCGAGCTGTTTCCCTTCGGCCGCCGCAAGTTCCGGTTCGAGCTGCTGCCCCTGCTCGACGCGGCGCGTGCCGCCGAGCGGCGACCGCGCATCGCATCCTCGGTGCGCGACGTGCTGGTGATCAAGAGCAAGCGGGTCCCGGAAATGGTGGACACCGCCCTCAGCCGCTTCGACGCGGTGCTGGTCCACGGGGATCCGTCGCTGATTCCCTTCGAGGCCACCTTCCCGGCGATGGACGCGGTGCGTCACTTGGTCCGCTATACCGGGTACGTGGTGGAATCGCACGACATACCGGACTGGGCCGAGGCCGGCCGCGGCGAGGTCATCGTTTCGGTGGGCGGTGGCCGCACCGGCGCCCCCTTGCTGCGCGCCGCCCTGGAGGCCCGCGCCATGACCCGGGCGGCAGACAAGGTGTGGCGGCTGCTGTGCGGCCCCAACCTGCCGGCCGACGTGCTCGCCGAGATCACCGCGGCCGCGCCGCCGGGCATCACCGTCGAGGGCATGCGGTCAGATTTCGCGATATTGTTACGGAACTGTGATCTCTCCATATCCCAGGGTGGGTATAATACGACGATGGACGTCCTATCGGCCAACACGCGCGCCGTAATCGTCCCGTTCGAGGAATGGGAGGAAAGCGAACAGACCTTCCGGGCCCGCCTGCTGGCCCGCCGCAACCTGATCCGCCTGGTGGAGGCGGCCGACCTCACGCCTCAGACACTGGCAAACGCCGTCGACCAGGCGTTGACTGAACCGCCGCCGAGCGACTCCGGGATCGATTTCTCGGGGGCCGCCACGACGGCGCGTCTGGTCGCCGCCCTGGCGGCGGGTGACGCCCCGTGACGCCGGGGCCCGGATCGGCAGGTGCGGAATGGCGAACTGGGACGATTTTGCGCGCGAGCTGGGCGCCTGGGGGAGCGAGGGCCGCACGGCCACGGCGTGGTGGCGGGACGATGACGCGACCACGGTGACGCCGGCCCTCGAGCGGCTGCTCGGCATCAGCGAAGAGACGGGGGTGGCGGTGGGCCTGGCGGTGATTCCGAGCCAGGCCGACGAGGATCTGCGGCAGCGTCTGTCCGCCCACCGCGGTGCCGCCGTGATCCAACACGGTTTCGGCCATGCCAATCACGCTCCGGACGATTCCCGCCAGGAGGAGTACGGCCCCCACCGGCCGCGCGAGGTGATGCTGGCCGAGCTGGCCGACGGATGGCGGCGCACGGCCCGCTTCGACCATGCCCTGCCCGTCCTGGTGCCGCCTTGGAACCGGTTCGACCGGGCGCTGCTGCCGGAGCTGCCGGGGGTCGGCCTGCGGGGCGTGTCCTCGCTGGGCCCGAGGGACGCGGCGGAGCCCGCCGCCGGGGTCAGCGAGACCAACGTCCACGTGGACATCATGGACTGGCAGGGCGGCGGCTTCATTGGCGAGGACGCGGCCCTGGACCAGGTGGTCGACCACCTGGCGGCGCGCCGCCGGGGGGAGGCCGATGCCCGCGAGCCGACCGGCCTGATGACCCACCACGCCTACCATGACGAGGCGTGCTGGACCTTCCTGCGCACCCTTCTGACCGCCGTCCGCGATCACCCGGCGGGGCGGTGGACCGGGACCCGCGAGGCGTTCTGGCCATGAGTGCGCCGACCACCGTCCTGGCCTATCCTGCGGGTGCGGTGGTCCGCGATTACCTGCGGGCGGGCGCCGGCATGGCGTTGGCGGGCATCCCGCTGCTGGCGGTGCCGACCATCCCCGTCTTCACCTGGCTGCTGGCCGCCGCCGTGGTCGTGTTCGCCGTCTACGGCGTGCGTACCGTGGGCCGCCACCTGACCCGCATCGAGGTCAGCGAGCGCGCCATCGGACCCATCGCCTGGCAGGAGCTGACGGAGGTGCGCCTGACCTACTACCCGAGCCGTCGCGACCGCACCGACGGCTGGATGCAGATGACCCTGTCCGGCGGCGGCCGGCGGCTGAGCGTGGACTCGCGCCTCGCCGGCTTCGACGCCCTGGCGGCGCGCGCGAGCGCCATGGCCGCCGCCAACGGCCGGCCCCTCGACGCCGCCACCGTCGACAACCTGGCGGCACTGGGCATCGCCGCCAACGGAGGGGCGGGCACACCGGCCCCGGCGCGGCATCGTAACGTGGTCGGGGGCGAGGGCATCTCACTGGTAGTCGAGACGGACGACCGGGGGCGGGCGTGACGGCGACGGACACCATGACCGACCTGCTGCAGGTCCACGACCTGGTGGTGGACTTCACCACCCAGGCCGGCGTGGTGCGGGCCCTGGACGGGGTGTCGTTCCGCATCCGGCCCGGCTCGTCGGTGGCCCTGGTCGGGGAATCGGGCTCGGGCAAGTCGGTCACCGCCCAGGCCATCCTGGGCCTGCTGCCCAAGACGGCGCGCATCACCGGCGGTCGCATCCTGCTCGCCGACCCCGGGCGCCACGACGACGCCGAGCACCCGCACCGGCGTGCCACCATTACCGACCTGGCCGGCCTCGACCCCGACAGCCGCGCCTACCGGGCCATCCGCGGCAACCGCATCTCGATGATCTTCCAGGAGCCCATGACCTCGCTGTCGCCCCTGCATACGGTGGGCGACCAGGTGAGCGAGGCCCTGTGGCTGCACCGCGACGTGAGCCGGCGTGAGGGCATCGCCCTGGTCATGGACATGCTCGGCCTGGTCGGCTTCCCCGACCCGGTGGCCGCTTACACCACCTATCCCTTCGAGCTGTCGGGCGGCCTGCGCCAGCGCGCCATGATCGCCATGGCCCTGGTATGCCGGCCCGCCCTGCTCATCGCCGACGAGCCCAGCACCGCGTTGGACGTCACCATCCAGGCGCAGATCCTCAAGCTGATCCAGGACCTGCAGGCGGAACTGGGCATGGCACTGCTGATGATCACCCACGACCTGGGCGTGGTCGCCAACATCGCCGAGGAGGTGGTCGTCGTCTATCACGGCAGGGTCATGGAGAGCGGCACCATCGACCACATCTTCCGCTCCCCCGCCCATCCCTACCTGAAGGCCCTGCTCAAGGCGGTGCCCCAGTTCGACATGAAGCCTGGCGAGCGCCTGGTTCCCCTGCGCGAGATCACCCATCACACCGGGCACCTGCTCGCCCCGCGGGCCCAGGCGGTGAGCGCCGAGGCGGACGGGGACGTGCCGCTGCTCGAGGTCCGCGGCGTGACCAAGACCTTCTCCACCCGGAAGCGCAACGGCCGGCTGGCCGCTCCCGCGGCCGAGCCCATCCGCGCCGTCGACGACGTCAGCTTCGAGGTCAGGCGCGGCGAGTGCCTGGGCCTGGTGGGCGAAAGCGGCTGCGGCAAGACCACCCTGAGCAAGATCATCCTGCGCGCCCTCGATGCGGACCAGGGCCAGGTGCTGTTCAACGACCGGGGGCAGCAGGTGGACCTGACCGCCCTCGGCGACAAGGCGATGGTGCCGGTGCGGCGCCGCATCCAGTACGTGTTCCAGGACCCTTTCGGCTCGCTGAACCCCCGGATGACGGTGTACGACATCCTCAGCGAGCCGCTGGTCATCCACGGCATCGGCGACGCCGCCTACCGCCGCGAGATGGTGACCGAGCTGCTGGCCCTGGTCGGCATGGACTCGCGGCACCTCAACCGCTATCCGCACTCCTTCTCCGGCGGCCAGCGCCAGCGCATCGGCATCGCCCGGGCTTTGGCCCTGAAGCCGGACCTGCTGTTGTGCGACGAGCCGGTGTCGGCGCTCGACGTCTCGGTGCAGGCGCAGATCCTCAACCTGCTCAAGGACCTGCAAAGTGAACTTGGTTTGACATACCTTTTTGTGTCCCACAACTTGGCGGTCGTGGACTACATGGCCGACCGCATTGCCGTGATGTGTGCCGGGCGGGTGGTGGAGCTTGCCCCGCGGCAACTGCTGTTCCGCAACCCCGTGCATCCCTACACCCGTGCCCTGGTGTCGGCTGTTCCCTACCCGGACCCGGACCGCCGGCTGGACTTCTCGGCCCTGATGGAGGGACGGGCGTCGGACCCGGCGGCCTGGCCGGCGCCGTTCGACGTGGACGGGGCCGGGGAGGTCCCGTTGCTCGACCTGGGCGACGGCCATTGGGTGCGCGCCCGCTACCGGCCCGCCGAGCACGGAGTACGGCCGTGAGGACCTGGGCCGCCGCGGCGCTGGTGATGCTGGCGGCGGTGGCGCCGGCCACGGCCGGCACCTACACGGACCCGCCGCTGCTGGCCAAACGGGTCACCGCCGGCGACCTGCCGCCCCTGGACCGGCGCCTGCCGGGGACGCCGGCCGTCGCCGACCTGAAGGGCCCCGGCCTGTCGCCGGGCCACCACGGCGGCACCCTCAACATGCTGATGGGGCGGTCCAAGGACACCCGCATCATGGTGGTCTACGGCTATGCGCGCCTGGTCGGCTACGACCGCCACCTGGATCTGGTTCCCGACATCCTGGAGGCCGTCGAGGTGGAGGACCAGAAGGTCTTCACCCTGAAGCTGCGCAAGGGCCACAAGTGGTCCGACGGCCATCCGTTCACCGCCGAGGACTTCCGCTACTACTGGGAAGACGTGGTGATGAACAAGGACATCTCGCCGGGCGGCGTGCCCCGGGAGCTCCTGGCCAAGGGGGAGCCGCCGCGGTTCGAGGTCGTCGACGAGACCACCGTCCGCTACACGTGGCCGCACCGCAACCCGGGTTTCCTGCCCCTTCTGGCCGGCGCCAGGCCCCTCTACATCTACCGCCCGGCCCACTACATGAAGCAGTTCCATGCCCGCTACGCGGCCGCCGAGGAGCTGGCCGCCGAGGCCGAGGCCGAGCATCAACGCAACTGGGTAGCCCTGCACTACCGTAAGAGCCACCAGTACAAGAATAACAACCCGGACCTGCCGACCCTGCAGCCGTGGATGCTGGTGACGCCGCCGCCGTCGGACCGTTTCGTGTTCGAGCGCAACCCCTATTTCCACCGGGTCGACTCGAAAGGGCAGCAGCTCCCCTACATCGACCGAGTCGTGTTCACCATCGCCAGCGCGCGCCTGATCCCGGCCAAGGCCGGCGCCGGCGAGTCGGACCTGCAGGCCCGCCACCTGAGCCTGAACAACGTCACCTTCCTCAAGCAGGCGGAGGCGCGCAGCGACTTCCAGGTGCGCCTGTGGAAGACGGCCAGGGGCGCCCACCTGGCCCTTTATCCCAATCTCAACACGACCGACGCAGAATGGCGCCGCATGTTCCGCGAGCCCGATTTCCGCCGCGCGCTGTCGCTGGCCATCGACCGCACCGAAATCAACCAGGTCATGTATTTCGGCCTGGCCACCGAGGGCAACAACACGGTGCAGGCCGAGAGCCCGCTGTTCCGGCCCGAATACCGAACCCAATGGGCCACCTTCGATCTGAAGAAGGCCAACGCCCTGCTCGACAAGCTAGGCCTGAAGGCGCGCAACGACGAAGGAGTCCGCCTGCTGCCCGACGGTCGGCCCATGGAGCTCATCGTCGAGACCGCGGGCGAGGACGCCGAGCAGGCCGACGTCCTCGGCCTGGTGCGCGACACCTGGATCAAGGCCGGCATCAAACTGCATACCAAGCCTTTGCAACGGGAGGTCTTCCGCAACCGGGTCTTCGCCGGCTCCACCCTGATGTCCCTGTGGGTCGGCCTGGAGAACGGAGTGCCGACGGCGAACACCAGTCCCCACGAGCTGACGCCGACCAGCCAGCAGCAGCTCCAGTGGCCCAAATGGGGCCAGTATTTCGAGACCAAGGGCACCGCGGGCGCCGCAGTGGACCTGGACACGGCGCGGGAGCTGAAACGGCTCTACGCCGCCTGGCACGATGCCGCCCAGCGTTCGGAGCGCGAGGCCATCTGGCGCGACATCCTGAAGATCAACGCCGAGCAGGCCTTCACCATCGGCTTAGTGTCCGGTGTCCGTCAGCCGGTGGTGGTGGACCGCGCCCTGCGCAACGTGCCCGAGGAGGGCATCTACAACTGGGATCCGGGCGCCCATTTCGGCATGTACCGGCCCGACACCTTCTGGTTCGCCGACCCCGAACGACGCCAGGCACGATCCGGCGGCCACCGCATCCCCGTCTCGGATCGCTAGACCCGTCGCCATGCTGAATTACATGGCGCGCCGGCTGCTGACCATGATCGTCACCCTGCTGGTGATCAGCGGCCTGGTCTTCATCATCATCCAGCTTCCCCCGGGCGACTACCTGACCACCCACATTGCCGAGCTGCAGAGCCAGGGCGAGGCGGTGAGCCTGGAGCGGATCGAGTTCCTGCGCAGCCAGTACGGCCTCGACAAGCCCATGATCGAGCAATACTTCATCTGGCTGTTCGGCTTCCTGCAGGGCGATCTCGGCTATTCCTTCGAGCACAGCCTGCCGGTCACCGAGGTGGTGGGCGATCGCCTGTTCCTGTCCATGATCCTCAACGTAGCCACCATCATCTTCATCTACGTGGTGTCCTTCCCCATCGGCGTCTATTCGGCCACCCACCAGTACAGTTGGGGCGACCACGGGCTGACCTTCATCGGCTTTCTGGGCCTGGCCACCCCCAACTTCCTGCTGGCGCTGATCCTGCTCTATCTGGCCAACGTCGCCTTCGGGACCACGATCGGCGGCCTGATGGCGCCCGAGTACATCGACCAGCCCCTGTCGTGGGACAAGATCCTGTCGGTCCTCGAGCATCTTTGGGTGCCGGTGGCGGTCATCGGCACCTCGGGCACCGCCGGGATGATCCGCCGGCTGCGCGCCAACCTGCTGGACGAGCTGCAGAAGCAGTACGTGGTCACCGGCCGGGCCAAGGGGCTGCCGCCGGGGAGGCTGCTGCTCAAGTACCCGTTGCGCATGGCGCTCAACCCGTTCGTCGCCGACATCGGCAACCTGTTGCCCCAGGTGGTGTCGGGCTCGGTCATCGTCTCGGCGGTGATGTCCCTGCCCACCACCGGACCCATGCTGCTCAGCGCCCTGCGCAGCCAGGACATGTACCTGGCCGGCTCGTTCCTCATGTTCCTGGCCCTGCTCACGGTGGTGGGGATGTTCCTGTCGGACCTGCTGCTGACCGCCCTCGATCCGCGCATCCGGCTGGAGGGCGGGGTCAAGCGATGACCGAACGGCTCTCACATTTCGTTTCCGATGCGCCGTTCGATCCCCATGCCATCGAGCGGCTGACGCCGGAGCAGGAACGCTTCTACATGGCGTCCCAGTGGCGCATGATGTGGTGGCGGCTGAAACGCCACCATTTGGCCGTGGTGGCCGGCGTCATCCTGCTGTTCAGCTACGCGTCCATTGCCTTCGTCGAGATCCTGGTCCCCTACGACCTGCACACCCGCAACGCCAGCCACATCTACGCCCCGCCGCAACGGGTCCGGATGTTCCACGAGGGAGAATTCATCGGCCCGTTCGTCTACGGGACGAAGCAGAAGCTGGACCTGGTCACCCTCACCCGCGGCTACGTGGAGGACCGCACCGACATCCAGCGCATCCGCTTCTTCTGCCAGGGCGACGCCTACGAGTTCTGGGGCCTGATCCCCGGCCGGTTCCATCTTTTCTGCCCGGCCGAGAACGGCACCCTGTTCCTCCTCGGCACCGACAGGCTGGGGCGCGACATGGCCTCGCGCCTGGTCTACGGGGGCCGCATTTCGCTGACCGTGGGGCTGATCGGCATATCCCTGAGCTTCCTCCTCGGCATCACCATCGGCGGCGTCGCCGGCTATTTCGGCGGCTGGGTGGACAACGTGGTCCAGCGCATCATCGAGGTCCTGCGCTCGCTGCCTGAGCTGCCCCTGTGGATGGCCCTGTCGGCGGCCCTGCCCGTCACCTGGAGTCCCATCCTGGTCTATTTCGGCATCACCATCATCCTGGCGCTGCTCGACTGGCCGGGATTGGCCCGCGCCGTGCGCTCCAAGCTGCTCGCCCTGCGCGAGGAGGACTACTGCGCCGCCGCCCTGCTCATGGGGGCCAAGCCGTCGCGGATCATCGGCCGCCACCTGCTGCCCAACTTCATGAGCCACCTGATCGCCTCGGCCACCCTGTCGATCCCGTCCATGATCCTGGCGGAGACGGCCCTCAGCTTCCTGGGCCTCGGGCTGCGCCCGCCGGTGACCAGTTGGGGAGTCCTGCTGACCGAGGCCCAGAACATCGAGGCGGTGGCGCTGTACCCGTGGCTGCTGCTGCCCATGGTGCCGGTGATCGTCACCGTGCTCGCCTTCAACTTCCTCGGCGACGGCCTGCGCGACGCCGCGGACCCGTATGCATAGAACACCTTTGGCGCGCCCGCGTCCGCGCGCTCACGTTGAATCAACAGTCCGTGATGGGGGGTACCGTGCGCGGCGCCGCCGTCCTACTCTGGGCACAAAAGCTCGCCGGGGAACCACCCGCGGGCGGGAGGAAACGCCAATGCAACATAAGGGCTTGGCCCGTCTGGTCGCCGCCGTTGTCGTCGTGGCGGCCGGCGGCTGGTTGGTGATCGCATCGGGCCGGCCTGCCGGCGCCCAGGCGGGCGATCCGCTGCGTCCCAAGCGGCATTTTCAGATCCAACGACCGGCCCAGCTCACCAAGACCGAGGCGGTGACCATCTACCAGAACATCGGTAGCGAGGTGGCGCAAGGCTATGCCGTCTCCGGTGAGTCGGCCGCTCTGGAATACCCCAAGTGGCGCCGGTTCAACGATGCGCCGTACAAGTCCAAGACCCATGGCAACCGCTACGTGAACAACTTCGCCAATGCGATTGCAGCGGAGACCTACGGCCACATGCGGCCGCACCAGGCCATGCCGGCGGGGGCCGTCCTGGCCAAGGACAGCTTCACCGTCACTGCCGATGGCGCCGTGTTCGCCGGCGCCCTGTTCGTCATGGAGAAGCTGGCCGCGGGCACCAAACCGGAGGACGGGGACTGGCGCTACGTCATGATCATGCCCGACGGCAGCCACTTCGGCGACAGCACCGGCGACGGCGCCGAACGGGTCAACTTCTGCGACGAATGCCACGAGAAGGAAAAGCTGCACGACCGCCTGTTCTTCCTGCCCGAGGCATACCGGCGCCGATTCCTCAGGGAATAGGCGCTTCCCGGCCGCGCCGATCTCAGCGCTTGAGCAGCCACAGGCTGGACTCGACCGTGTCCGGCATGGCCTCCAACTCGGCGACGACGGTGCCCGCCAGGACGTCCGCCATCCGGGTGGCCACGTAACGGCTGGACCACAGGATCTCGTAACCGCCACCCACGGCCAGGACCCCCACCCCGAGCTGTTCGTTGTAGGCCCGCCAGGCCCACTGGGGCGGATAGTCGTCCGGCAGGAAGATGTCGTGCACGTGGACCAGCACGCCCGACGGCAGCCGCGGCAGCACGACGTTGAGCAGGAAGTCGACATCGGACCCGGGCATCAGGATGTGGCTGGAATCGATGCTCAGCACGTCGCCGGCCACCAGGGCGTCGAAGGGCGCCGTGCCGGCCGCCTGCACGGCCTTTTCGACGATCTGGACGCCGAGTCCGGAAATGGCCGCCCGCGGTGCCGGATCGATGGCAACCAGCGCTGTTTGGTGGCCTCCGTCGGCGACGGCGCGGGCGAAGAAGCGGGTGGAGTGCCCCGACCCCACCTCGACGATGCGCCCGGGTGCGCGGGTGCGCACCATCGCATACGCGGCCGCCGCATCCAGCCGCGGAAACCACGCCTGCCGCCAGCGGGGTGCCGGCGGCGGGTCGGTGCCGATGCGCCGGAGATCGGCGGCCAGGGCGTCAATGGCGCCGACGAACTCACCGAATGCCACCTCGCGACGGGCGAACAGGTCAGCCAGCGCGGCGTAGGGCGCTCGGCGGCCCGGCGGCGGCACCGCGGCGGCGTACCGGTAGGGGATGAAGAACCCCTGCGGCGACCCCAATGCCGTGGCCAACGCCATGCGCAAACGGCGCAGCCGCAGTCGCCAGGGGGGCCGGATCTCGGGTGGGGGGCGCATGAGCGGCCTATGGTAGCACGCCGCCTTCGGGGATTGAATCGGACGGGGGGTTTGACGCCGACCGCGGCACCGTATATGACCTTCGTCATAGGCCCCCCGTCACCCCCGGGGGGCGCCACGGGTCCCGCCGCCAGTCTTTGCCGCCATGAAGGTCCTGATCGCCGACGACCATGCGCTGTTCCGGGAAGGCCTGCGCCATGCCCTGGCCGACCTGCGCGACGGCATGCGTATCCTGGAAGCGGGCGATTTCGGCGAGGCCCTGGCGCTGGCGGAAGAGCACCCGGACCTGGACTTGGCGCTGATCGATCTGGCCATGCCGGGAATGGACGGGTTCGCCGGGCTTGAGGCCCTCGGCGGCCGCCTGCCTCAGACCCCCTTGGTGGTGGTCTCGGCCAGTGACGATCCCCGGGACGTGCTGCAGGCCATCGAGGCGGGGGCGTCCGGCTACGTGCCCAAGACCCTGGACACCAAGGTCATGCTGGGCGCCCTCCATCTGGTGCTGTCCGGCGGCCGCTACCTGCCCCCGGAACTGCTCGGCACCCTCAACGAGGCGCCGCACCGGGAGTCGACCGAGACGGTGTCGGCCGCCGTCGAAGAGGCGCCGCTGACGCCGCGTCAGCTCGACGTCCTCGGCCTCCTGGCGCTGGGCAAGTCCAACAAGGAGGTGGCCCGGGCCCTCGGGCTGTCGGAGGGCACGGTGAAGCTGCACGTCACGGCGCTGCTCAAGGCGTTGCACGCCAACAACCGCACCCAGGCGGTGATCAAGGCTTCGGACATGGGTTTGATCCCAGCCCGGTCGGGAGCCTCTTAGGAGTCGGCAACCACCTCGCGGATGACGTCCAGGGTGCGTGCCGCGGTGCGGGACCACGAGAACGCCCGGGCGCGGGCGGCGGCCCGCTGGCCAAGGCTGCGCCCCAGTTCGGGATCGGCGAGCAACTTGTCCATGGCCCCCGCCATGCCGGCGACGTCCCCGGGATCGAAGTAGACTGCGGCATCCCCCAGCACCTCGGGCATGGCGGCGGCGCGGGAGCTGGCGATGGGCGCCCCGCAGGCCATGGCCTCGACCAGGGGATTGCCGAAGGTCTCGACGGTGGACGGGAAGACGAACACGGCGCACCGGCGATAGAGCGCCGCCAGGTCCTCGGGCGGCACGTGGCCGAGGAACTGGACGCGGTCCCGCAGACCCTCGTCCACCACCATCTGCCGCAGGTCGGCGTAGTAGGCCACATCGAGGGGCCGCCCGGCGATCTTCAAGGTGGTCGCCGGCCGGGTGCGGCCCAGGTGGGCGAAGGCCCTCAGCAGGTTCTTCAGGTTCTTCTGGATGTAGAGGTCGGACACGGCGAGGACGAAGTCGTCCCGGTCCGCGGTGGCGCCGTTCGGCGAGAACGGCTCTCCGACGCCGTGGGGAATGACCGTGATCCGGTCGCGGAAGGCCCCCAGCAGGCCGGCCGCGACGGCGCGGCGCGCGTAGTCGGACACGGCCACCGCCTTGCGGCTGACCATCAGCGACAGGGCCGTGCCCACGTAGACCATGGCCCAGTAGGCCAGCTTGACCGGCCGGTGCTCGACGAAGGCGACGTTGATGGCGTTGCGCAGCAGGATGACCGTGTTGGGCGCGAACAGCGGCCCGTAGTTGGCCGGCGAGAAGGTGACGTCGGCGGCCAGGCGCCGCGCCAGGCGCGGGACCTCCCATTGCTCGCGCACCAGCAGCCGCCAGAACCCCGACTTGAAGGGCAACACGTGGACGGTGATGTCCTCAGCGGCGCCGGCAACCAGATCGCGCTGGTCCTCGTGGATGCACAGATGGACGTCGACGTCAGGGGCGGCGGCGAACAGGCGCAGCATGTTCTGCATGTAGGTGACGCCGCCGCCGCTCTTGGAATGGAGGCCGTTGACCAGCAGCCGCAGGGGGCGGCGGGAGGCCGCCGCCTCGGCGTCGCGGGCCAGTGCCGCGTCCAGGCCGTCGGTCAGCGCCGCGACATGATGGTCCCAGGTGTACCGGTCCAGAACCCGGCGTCGGGCGTTGGCTCCCGCCGCCCGCCGCCACGCCGGGTTGTCCACCAGGAAGCGGATGGCGGCGGCCAACTCGGCGGTGTCCTCGGGCTCGACCAGGATGCCGCAGGCGCCGTCCGGCGGCGCCCCGGATCCGTCCTCCAGGTCGCCCACCCGCGGGCAGCCGCGCAGCACGGCCCCGATCTGGAACAGGTCGCTGCCCACCACCGGCCGACCGGCCGCCAGGTACTCGAACAGCTTGGTGGGCGATCCGAAGAACGGCGAGCCGTCGGGATTGGGCACGTGGGGCGACACCAGGATGTCCGAGGCCGCCATGTAGAGCGGGGCCTCCTCCTGGGCGATCAGGCCGGTGATGGTGCAGAACGGGCGGACGGCGGGGTCCGACAGGATGTCCTCCACCAGCGGGCGTTTGACGCCGTCGCCGATGAACACCACGTGGGCGCGGCTGGCGGACAGCCATTCGGAGTCGCTGTCGGCGATCCGGCGCAGGGTCCTGGCCAGCACCTCGGCGCCGTGCCAGTGCCCGAAGGTGCCGACGAAGGTCACCACCACGGCGTCCTCGGGTATGCCGAACCGGGTCCGCGCCGCGGCCACGTCGGCAGCCGAGAATCGACCGGGGTCGAACACCGACGGATCGACGCCGTTGGGATAGGACACCACGCGGCCCGGCTCGACCCCGCGGGCGACCAGCTCGTCACGCAGCACGTCGGAGACCGTCATCACCAGGTGGGCGTGGCGGAGGCATACCGCCTCCACGGCTTCGGCCAGGCGGGCGAAGGTCAGCGGCCGGCCCCAGTTGCGGGCCAGCCACACCTCGGAGCCGTTGTACTCCATGACCAGCGGCAGCCGCAGCAGGCGGGACAGCATCACGCCCGTGTAGTTGCCCTGGGACAGGCGCTGGTAGATGAAGCCGAAGGGGCCGGCGCGCAGCGCCATCGCCGCCTGGACGAAGTTGGCGTTGTGGCGGTAATGGTTGACCTCGCGCGGCAGCACGTAGGGCTGCGGCGGATTGACGCGGTGCACGGTGAGCGAGTCGTCGTCGGGCAACGCCACCGGTGTCTCGGCGGACGCGAAATCGACCGCATACCCCCGGTTCAGCAGGCCGCCGATGACGCCGGCCGTGTGGGCCACCGACCCCCCGGCCTGGACCCCCAGCCAAAGATTGGTCTTGAGGTAGAGGACCCGTTGGCCCTCGGGCGCCGAGACCACGATGCGGGGCGCGGCCAGGAGACGCCGGACCCGGAACCGGTCGCCCAGCACGGTCAACAGGCCGGCGGCCACGTCGCCGCCCATGGCCGCCACCCCGAGCAGCCCGTCGAGCAGTCCGAAGGCCCGGGTGCTCAGGTCCGGCTCGACCACCAGGGTGCGGCGGGCGCCGGCGGCCAGGCACAGCATCTTGAGCAGCGGCAGCAGCACCCGGCCGGCATGGTCGACCACCGGCAGATAGAGCGTGTCGGCCCGCAGCGCCCGGATCTGGCGGATGATGGCCAGGGAATGGTTGGCCGTGATGTTGGAAACCACAAGGGGATCGGGGCGCTCGGCCACCACCCTGCCGAACCGCTCCATGTAGGTGGTGCTGAGCGGATACTGGGAGACGATGTAGCTGCGGCCGCTCATGGCCGTTCCCTCATGTCACGTCGGCGCCGCCGCGGGCGAGAGCATAGCCGACCAGCGGCGGTTGCGAAACGGCGCCACGGCGGCCATGTGATATCGTGGCGCGGGTGTTATGGGAACGGACGGACCGATGACAGAGGGCTCCAAAGTCGCGGTGGTGACGGGCATCGGCCCGGGTCTGGGCGGCGCCCTGTGCCGCGCCCTCGTCGGCCGCGGCTTCGCCGTCGCCGGGCTGGCCCGGACCACGGACTTCGGCGAGCGCCTGGCGGGCGAACTCGCCGCCGAGGGCGGCCGGTTCCGCGCCTACGCCTGCGACATTGCCGACGCCGAGGCGGTGATGCGCACCATGGACGCCGTCGGCACCGAGCTGGGCGCACCGTCGGTGCTCATCCACAACGCGTCGGGGTTCCTGATGAAGCCCTTCGCCGAGACCACGCCCGGGGAGTTCGAGGCCCTGTGGCGGATCACCTGCCTGGGCGCCGTCCATTGCGCCCGGGCCGTGATGCCGGCCATGGCGGCCGCCGGGTCCGGCACCGTCCTGTTCACCGGCGCCACCGCGTCCCTGCGTGGCGGCAGGAACTTCAGCGCCTTCGCTTCGGCCAAGTTCGCCCTGCGCGCCCTGGCCCAGTCCCTGGCCCGGGAGTATGGGCCCCAGGGCATCCACGTGGCCCACGTGGTGGTCGACGGCATCATCCTGACGCCGCGCACCCGGGAACGCTTCGACGCCGACCCCGAGACCTCCCTCGACCCCGCCGCCGTCGCCGAGGCGTACATGCGCCTGATCGACCAGGACCGGTCCGCCTGGACCCACGAGATCGACCTCCGGCCGTGGACCGAGACGTTCTGAAAACAACCGCTCGGGCGCCGGGCACGGGACCGCGTGGACCACGACGCCGACCTTCCGAGGCACGGGACTCCAGCCGAACAGGTTCTGCTCCCGCCCGGCGATCGCGAAGACCACGGGCAACCGGTCGAGGGTTTGCCGGAAGGTTTCGTAGCGTGCGTCGAACCGGGGCTCCCAGCCGGTCTCCCGGGCATTGCTCTGATCGGTCCGTCCCGGCGTGTGCAGCAGGAGCCGCGTCTCCGTGCCCTCGCAGGCGGTGATGGTCTCCTGCAGGTTGGTCATGTGCACGTAGCGGGGTGACAGCCCCTGCTCCCGGAAATACCGGAGGTCCGTGTAGCCGTGCTGATCGACCAGCACCTCGGCCGCGTACCCGTCCCGCTCGATGAGCTCCACCATCTTCAGGGCGGCCCGGTTCCGGTCGTGGGCGGGATCGAGCCCGCCGGTGGCCGTGAAAGGGGCGCCCGATGCGGCGATGCGGGCGTATGTGGCCGAGGCGCCGGCCCCGTAATAGATCGCGAGAAAAGCCGCCAACGCCGCCGCGCCGCCGCGCGCCAGGTGCGGCCGACTCACCTCGCCGACCAAACGCCGAGGGGCGAAGGGAAGGACGGCGAACACGCCGACAACCACGAATCCCACCGCCCAGGCGGTCATGAAATACCGGTCGTAAACCTGGGCCGCCCCGGCCAGGGGCCCGGCCAGCAGGACCGCCAAGCCGGCGAGCAGAAGTGCCACGACGGGCAGACACGGCGCCGTCCGGTCGCCGCAGACAGACCCGATGGCGACCGCAGCGACCAGGCACACCCCGACGACGGCGGCCAAGGCACCGGGGCCACCCAGGGCCGGCGCGAGGACGTCCACCAGGTTGGCATCGAACGACCGTCCCAGCGCGTCGAGCTTGGACGACAACGCCGTCGACCCCGACTGGCCGGTGACGAACAGTCCGAACTGGTTCTTAAGCTCCCGCAGGGGCTGCACCAGCAGGAAGGGCTTGGTCGCCACGTAGGCTGCCGCGAACCAGGCCGCCGCCATTCCGCACACGCGGGCCGTGGGTCCGACGCCGCGCGCCGCCAGGACGAAGGACAAACTGACCACAAACGGAACCACCAGAAAGACCGCGTCGATCTTGAAGTTCATCGAGATCGCCGACAGGACGACCGCCACGGAGAACAGCCGGTCGTCGGATCGCAGGTGGAACAACGCCAGGCTCAGCAGGATCCCGGCGGCCAGGGTCGTGTTGATGGCGTTGGGCAGGGACAGCAGCGCCTGGACGCTGAAGTCGCGGGACACGGACACGCACAGCAACGCCAGAAGAAACGGGGCGGCGCTCCAACCCAGACCGGCCACCGCGGCGACGCCGATCACGCCAAGCACGGCGTACACGACCACCAGATGGATCTTGCGCGACAGGAAGATGGGTTCCCGGTCGTTGCTGCCGCGGAAATAGCTGTAGTCGACCCCGGGCCACGCGGTCGTTCGGTGGATGGCGTCCGGGTCGACGAAGGTCTCGGGGTACGAGTTGGTGTAGCTGAGTCGCACGGTCTCCCGACCGATGGGATCGACCCACTGGTGCCAGGCGCGCGCCACCACCTGCAGTCCCGTCTCCAGGCTGCCGTAGCGGTAGGTCCTCAGCGACGCCGGCCCGGTCAACACGTAGGACTGGTTGAAGGTGGCGATCTCGTCCCACTCGGCGTAGGGCGCCCCCTGCTCGGTACCGGGATGGAACAGGAGGAACTGGGCGGCCAGCACGCCGAGAAACGCCACCGCGAGCACCGTCGGCCGTGTCCTCACGCTTGCCAGGATCGAGGCCATGAAGCCGATGACTCCGGATCGGTTCAGGAAAGAAGGCGCGACGACACCGCGCCGGTGCGAATGGCCAGAGAATTAACGAACCAATCCTCCTACGCCAACCTCCCTTCGCCCGCCGAAGCGCGCTTCGCGAAGGCGGGGGCTTCGGCCTTCGCCGACCGAAAGTCGGCTTCGGCCGACTGAAGGTCGGAGGACACTCCTTCGTCTAACGACCTCCGGGTGGCCCGCCACCCGACCTGCCTTCGCCGAAGCGAAGCTCCGGCTTCGCGCAGGCAGGAGCCCGAAGAGCGAAGGGTGGTGCGGGCGGCCGGACTCGAACCGGCATGGGCTCGCGCCCGAGGGATTTTAAGTCCCTTGCGTCTACCAATTCCGCCACGCCCGCGCGTGGAAACCGGCTGCAAACCCTATCTCGCCCGGTCGGCGGGGCACAAGCGCCGACGCGGCCGACGCCCCTCGCGTCGCGTTGACACGGTCCGGGTTGTCGTGTAGGCGTGGCCGAATTCGACGGGGGCGGAGAAAGTAGAGACACGGCCGTGTACAAGGTTTTCTTTATTGCAAGCCTTTGCGTGTTCAGCTTCTTCTACGGCGCTCTTTCCGTTACTTTCAAAATATTTCCTTACGAGACCCTCAAGGAAGCCAGGATGGCGTGGGGCGCTTTGCGGCAGACCGTGCCCGAGGCCCTCGAAGACGCGCCCATCAATCTGGAGTTCTACGACCGCGATGGCCTGACGGAACCGACGGTGCGCACCGGTGCGGCCGGCCCCGGCGCCGGTGCGGAGCTGATCCTGGTGACCGGCGGTCCCTACCAGCTCATGTCCCATTGCCCGCGCTTCGGCTGCCTGGCCTGGATCGTGGACCGCCGGGGCACGGTCCGCCACGCCTGGCCCATCGACGACGACGAGCCCTGGGGAACAGTGTCGCGCCTGCGCGGCTTCACCCGGTTCGACAACATCTATCCGGTCGGGCTCCACCTCTACGACAACGGCGACCTGCTGGTCTCCTACCAGGCCCGCTTCACCTATCCGTACAGCGTCGGCCTCGCCAGACTCGACAAGCGGGGTGGCCTGATCTGGAAGCGGGAGAACGCCAGCCACCACTGGTTCTCCGTCGATGTCGATGGAACCGTCTACACGCCAACCCACGATTTCCTCGACAGCCCGGTCACCGTGGACGGCACCCGCGTCAAACTGGTCTGCCAGTACGAGAAGATCTACGAGGACAGGATCGCGGTACTGACCCCCGACGGCGACGTGGTTCGGGAGATCTCGGTCTACGGGGGCCTGCTCCGGTCCGGGTTCGTCGGTGTGATGGAGTACTCGCGCGACCCCTGCGACCCCCTCCATCTCAACGACGTCCGGCTGCTCCCGGCGGACCGGGTGGCGGACTACCCGGGCCTCGCCGCAGGCGACCTGCTGGTGTCGCTGCGCAACGTCAATGCCGTCGCGGTCCTCGATCCGCACACGGCGCAGGTGAAGGCCTTCACCTTCGGCAAGACGTCGCAGCAGCACAGCCCGCGTTTCGTCGGCGACAACCGGGTCCTGGTCTTCGACAACAAGGGGGGCGCGCGGGACTCCGGCGGCAGTCGCGTCATCAGCATCGATCTCGGCACCCAGGACGCGCAGACCGTGTTCCCCGGCGAATCGACCCCGAAGAGCGTGGCGTTCTTCTCCGAAAGCGCAGGCCATATCGACGTCCACGAGGACGGTACCCGCGCCCTGGTGTCGGCCTCCCGCCAGGGGCGGGTCCTCGAAGTGGACCTGCGGACCGGCGACGTGCTATGGGAGTACGTCAACACCCACGACATCGGCAGGTTCCTCGAGGCCAAAGGCCGGGACGCCGAGACCAGGTTCGGCAGGTTCACCGTGACCAGCGCCTACTACGTGGCCGAACGCCCGGCCTTCCTGGCCAAGGATTGACGAAGGACACCCGGCGTGCGTCCACAGCGGGACCCGGATTTCCGAGCGTTGGTGGTGTTGTTGGCGGCGGGTGCGGCACTGGCGCCCTCCGACGCCCTCGCCTACATCGGTCCGGGGGCCGGTCTCGGCATGATCGGCAGCCTGATCGCCGTGGTGGCGGCATTCCTGATCGCGGTCGTCGGGTTCGTCGTGTTTCCCGTGCGACTGCTCTTGAAGCGGCGCAAGGCGCGGAGCGAAGGCGCCGCCGCCACGGGCCGGGACGGCGGGGTCTCGACGGGCCGATGACGGTCATCGCGGCTCCTTGACCGGACCGACGCGGGGGGCGGGGACTGGCCGTGCTCGCGTATCTCGCCGCCATTGGGGCGGCCCTCCTCCTCGGGTGGAGCTTCGTCGCCATCTGGCGGCGCATCGTGTCCGCCGAGGCGTCGGCGCTGTTCTGGCGGTCTTTCGTCCGCACCTCGGGCACGGTGCTTTCGGCCGACGAGTTCGACCATCTAATGGCCCACTACAGAACCCTGATCGGTCTGGTGGCCCGGTATCTCGGGCGCAGCCTGCTCGGCGTGGCGGCGGCGTCCGTGCCCACGGTCCTGGCGCTGCTGTTCGTCGCCCCGCCGGCGGTCGAGGCATGGGACGGCGCCGCAGGGTCCATCGAAGTGTATCCCCCCGGCATTCCGGTCTCGATCAACGGCCGGACCGTGACCCCGGACGGGGACGGCCGCGCCCGCCGACCTCTCGACACCAGGGGAACAGGCACCTTGAAGACGGCCTTCTCGGCGGTGGAGACGGTGGACCTCGCCGGCCGCTACGGGTTCTGCCGGCCGTCCGTCCACTGCGCGGTCCTGGCCTCGCTGGCCTTCCGGGTGACGGTCATCGGCGAGGAGCCCGGGGACGGGGTCGCCTACGTCGTGATCCGGCCGTCGCGCGGGGACGTCAACGTCCTGTGGCCGTTCCTCAGCGACCTGGAGTTCTCCTTCCTGGTGGCGTTCGTCTGCGCCACCTTCGTCGGCTACGTGGCCACCCGGAGGCGGGCGTGAACCTGAGCCGGTCCGACTACGCCCTGGCGCGGCTCGCCGCCGCCGTCCCCGCCGGGCTGAAGGATCTGGGCGATATGGAGACCAGGGTGCTGGCCGACCGCCTGTCGGCCGTTTCCGTCGAGGCGCCGGTCTTCATCACCGGGCTGGCCCGCTCCGGGACGACGATCCTGTTGGACATCCTGGCCCGCGTCGAAGGGGTGGCCACCCATCGCTATCGGGACTTCCCCTTCGTGTTCACGCCCTACTATTGGAACCGCTTTCAAGACCGCTTCGCGAGAGAAGAGCCGCCCACCGAACGGCCGCACAAGGACCGCATCCGGATCACCCGGGAAAGCCCGGAGGCCTTCGAGGAGCCCATCTGGAGCCACTTCTTTCCGCGGGCCCACGACCGGCGGGCGAACCACGTGATCACCGCCGAGGACCACGCGCCCGAATTCGAACGCTTCTTCCTGTCGCACATCAAGAAGATCCTGTTGATCCGGCGAGGAGACCGGTATCTCTCCAAAGGGAACTACAACCTCTCGCGAGTCGAATACCTGGCCAAGATCCTTCCGGACGCGCTCTTCATCATTCCCATCCGCCACCCGTTCACCCATGTCCAGTCCCTGGTCCGGCAACATCGTCTGTTTTCCGACTACGCGCGACGGGACCGGCGGGTGCCGCGCTATCTGAAGGCGGCCGGGCACTACGAGTTCGGCCCGCGCCGCGTCCCCATCACCTTCACCGAAGACGGACGGTCGCGCATCGCCCGGGCGTGGGCGCGGCGCGCGGATCACCTTGGATACGCCGTGTCCTGGCGCGAGGCCTACGGGTACGTTCGCCGCCTCCTCGACGGCGGCGGTGGCCTGGCGCGCCGGATCATGGTCGTGCGCTACGAGGACCTGTGTGCCGACCCGGCCGCCACCGTCGCCGGCCTCCAGGCGTTCGCCAAGCTGCAACGCCCGGGGGCGTGGGACGACCGAAGCCCCGAAGACATCACCGCCCCGCCCGACCGGGAGGCCGGGCTGTCCGCCGATGCCAGGACGCTGATCTGGCAGGAGACCGAGTCGGTGGCGCGGACCTTCGGCTACGAGCCGGCGCCGTCGCCCCAGGTGTGAAATCTCATGAGGTTGCCCGCGCGTCTATGCTGGCAGCAGCCGAAAAAAGGATAACCATGAACCCACCCCTCTTCGATGCCCGCTTCCGTGACCAGCTCGCCGATCTGGTGCGTTGGCGCCGCGACGTGCGGCATTTCCGCACCGACCCCGTGGACCGGGCACTGATCGACGAGCTAATCGGCCTCGCAACCCTGGCGCCGTCGGTGGGCAACAGCCAGCCGTGGCGGTTCGTGCTGGTCGACGATCCGGAGCGCCGGGCCGCCGTCCGCACCGTGTTCGAAGCCTGCAGCCGGGATGCCCTGGCCGACTACGCCGGTGAGCGGGCGCGGCTCTACGCCCAACTCAAGCTGGCCGGGCTGGATCGGGCCCCGGTGCAGGTCGCCGTGTTCGCCGAAAGGGAGCCGGCGGAAGGCCACGGCCTGGGCCGCCGCACCATGCCCGAGACCGTCGAGTACTCGGTGGTCACCGCCGTCCACACCCTGTGGCTGGCCGCCCGCGCCCACGGCCTCGGCGTGGGCTGGGTGTCGATCCTGGACGCGGACCGCATCAACGCCATCCTGGACGTCCCCGGCAACTGGGCGCTGATCGCCTACCTGTGCGTCGGCCGGCCGGAAGAGGAGGCCGCGGAGCCGGAGCTGGTGCGCGCCGGCTGGCAGCAACGGCTCGATGCAAGCCAAGTCGTTTTCAAGCGGTGACGGGTGGGGAACGCGGGTCAGTCCCGCTCCTTGCCCAGGGTCATCACGGCAGCGCCCATGCCGACGCTGCCGAAGGTGACGAACAGGCCGAAGAACAGCAGCAGGAGCGCGATCCCGGCGTCGGGCGACGACCACACCAGGGTGCCCAGGCCGGCCACGTCGAAGACCAGAATCAAGACGCCGAACAGGATCCCGCCGAAGCTTCCGAACAGCAGGTGCTTGAACAGGAACAGCAAGGCGTCCCTTTGCATGCGTTCCATGGCGCCGGTTCCCGAGAGGCTGCCGTCTTAAGATGGGGTCACTCGGCGCCCACATCCACCGGTTCGGCGCCCAGGGAGCGGATCAGCTTCTCCACCTCCTCCGCCGCCGCCGTGATGGAGTCGGCCTCGGGGCCGCGCAACACCACGCTCACCCCCAGCTTGCCGTCGCGGACGAACGGGTAGCTGCCCACCTCCACTTGCGGGTGTCCCTCTTGCAGGCGCGCCAGGCCGCCGGCCATGGTCCCTTCCGGGACGAAGGCGGCGACGGTCTGTGAGACCAAAGGCTTGCCGCCGGCCAGCTCGTTGGCGATGCCTTCGAACATGGCCTGCATGATGCGCGGCACCCCGGCCAGGACGAACACGTTGCCGAGGCGGAAGCCGGGAGCCCGGCTGACCGGGTTGTCGATGAGCGCCGCGCCCACCGGCAGGTCGGCCATCTTCAAGCGCTCGGGCGTCATGTCCTCGCTCTTGTACTGCTGGCGCAGCAGGGCGAAGGCGTCGGCGTTGCGTTCCAGGGCCACGCCGAAGGCCTTGGCGATGGCGGCCGAGGTGACGTCGTCGTGGGTGGGGCCGATGCCGCCGGTGGTGAACACGTAGTGGTAGGACGCGCGGCAGCGGTTGACGGCGCGGGCGATCAGGGCCTCGTCGTCGGGCAGCACCCGAGCCTCGGCCAGCCAGATGCCCAGGTCGGCCAGTCGGCGGGCCAGGAACTGCACGTTGGCCTCGCGGGTCCGGCCCGACAGGATCTCGTTGCCGATCACGATGATGCAGGCGGTGACGGTGTCCTCGGCGTTCATGGGCGGCGCACGCGACAGGGTTCCCGTGATGGACGAAGCCGGCGGCGCTGGTTCCAGGGGGGCGCGGCCCGCCCGCTCGTTCGGACGTGCCGCGGCGGGGACCTCGCGAGCCCCGCGGCCCCGGCACCGAGCCGGCCGGCAAACGCCTACAAGAGACCCCGATTCGCCCCCCGGAGCAACCGAAACTTGACCACCGGGCGGCCTTGAGCCGCACCGATTCGGCCATCCTCGCGCAGGTGGCGGATATCTGCTAGGGTCGCCGATACCCGGAGTTGCGCGGAGGCCCGGAAACATGGTGCCGAGGACCATGTTTGCCGCACTCGCCGTCATCCTGGCGGCCGGACCGGCCGGCGCCGCCGGCTACGTCGAGGCTGGGCGCCTGGCCGCCCAGGAGTGGTGCGCCAACTGCCATGTGGTGGCCGGCACGGGCGGCCAGGACGCGGCGCGTCCCCTCCGCGCCATTGCCAACGACCCCGCGACGACGGCGTCCGCCCTGACCGTCTTCCTCGTCGAGCCCCACGGCGACATGCCCAACTTCCATCTGAGCCGCCGCGACATCGACGACCTGGTCGCCTACATCCTCAGCCTGCGCGAGGCCCCTAAAGGAAGTCCCTGAGCAGCGCCACCAGCGGCTCGTCGGCGGGCGGCATGGGCAGTTGAGCGAGGCCCGTCGGCCGCACCCATTTCAGGGCCTGGCCCTCCACCGCGGTCACCGTGCCCTTCCACACCCGGCAGGCGTACAGCGGCATCAGCAGGTGGAAATCGTCGTAGGCGTGGGAGGCGAAGACCAGGGGTGCCAGGCAGCTCTCCGTGATGTCGATGGCCAGCTCCTCCTTGAGCTCACGGATCAGAGCCGCCTCGGGCGTCTCGCCGTCGTGGACCTTGCCGCCCGGGAACTCCCACAGCCCGGCCATGGCCTTGCCCTCCGGCCGTTGGGCCACCAGCACCCGGCCGTCGGCGTCGATCAGGGCCACCGCGGCGACCAGAACCAGGGGCCGCGGGTTGGCCCGCTCCCAGGACTCGCGGTCGATGGCGTAGAGCACCACCTCCCGGTCGCCGCCGCGGGCCGGCGCCGGGATCCTGTCGCGCCCGGCGGCGGCCATGCCCGCCTTCTCCTGGACCCGCATCGAGCGGGCGTTGTCGGGGAAGGCGTCGCCGCGCACCACCGGCAGCTCGAGGACGGTGAAGGCGAAGCGCAGCAGGCGGACCAGCGCCTCGGTCATGTAGCCGTGGCCCCAGAAGGGCCGTCCCAGCCAGTAGCCGACCTGGCCGCCGGCCGCCGGATCGTCCACCTCGAGGCCAATCATGCCCAGCATCCGGCCGTCGGCGCGCCGCTCGATGGCGAACACGGCCTCGCCGCGCCGCCCATCCCAGGCCCCGCCGCGGGCGGCAAGCCAAGCCGCCGCGTCGTCCCGGGTCAGGGGATGGGGGATGCGGGCCGTCATGGTGGCCACCGCCGCGTCGCCGGCCAAGTCGAGGACGGTCTGCAGATCGGTATCGGCCGGCGGGCGCAGGGTCAGGCGCTCCGTCACCAGCAGCGGGTGCCGGCGTGCCGCGTCCCAACAGCCGGGATCGGGTCCCGGAGCCGCCATCAGACCCGGCTGATGACGGCGCCCAGCGCCGGCGCGGTGGCCGCCGCGCTGCGGGTCAAGGCATAGAAGACGACCGGTTTGCGACCGCCTTGGGCCGGGAAGTCGTAGTCGCCGGTACCGGCCGGCTCCAGGCCGGCCTTTTCGACCACCCGGGCGGACGCCGGATTGTCCGGCCGCACCGCCGCCCACACCCGATGCAGGCCCAGCCGGTTGAAGGCGAAGACGACGACGGTGCGCACCGCCTCGGTGGCATAGCCGCGGCCCCAGAAGGGGCGGCCGATCCAGTAGCCGATCTCGCCGCCCTCCCGGTAGTCCGGGACCTTCAGGTGGACGGTGCCGACCAAAGCCCCGCGGCCGCGGGCGGTGACGGCCAGCGCGTAGTCGTCGCCACGCCCGATGTTGCGCCGGCTCTCCTCGATCCACGCCGCGGCCAGGCCGACCGGATAGGGGTACGGCACGTTGGCCAGGTGGCGGGCCACGGCGCGGTCGGCGGCGTAGGACTCGACGGCGCCGGCATCCGCAGGCTCCAGGCAACGGAGCGACAGCCGGTCGGTCTCCAGGGGGAACGGGGGCACCGATCAACTCCGGTAGTCGGCGTTGATGGCGATGTAGTCGTGGGTCAGGTCGCAGGTCCACACGGTGGCCCGGCCGCCGCCGACCGCCACGTCCACGTCGACGAGGATCTCGCGGCCTTTCATGTGCAGGGCCACCGGCGCCTCGTCATAGCCTTCCACGGGGCCGCCATCCGCGGCCACCGGAATGCCACCGATGCGGATGCTGGTGCGATCGCGGTCGACCGCCTCGCCGGCCTTGCCGATCGCCATCACGATGCGCCCCCAGTTGGGGTCCTCGCCGGCTATGGCGGTCTTGACCAGCGGCGATTGGGCAATGGAGAAGGCGATGCGGCGGGCAGCGGCGTCGGTCTCGGCGCCGCTGACCGTGATGGCGACGAACTTGGACGCGCCCTCGCCGTCACGGGCCAGCTGCTGGGCGAGATCCAGCATCACCTCCTCGACGGCGGTGCGGAAGTCCTGGACCTGCGGGTCCTTGGCCGAGGTCACCGGCGGGTGTTCGGGCCCGGCCCCGGTGGCGAACAGCAGGGCGGTGTCGCTGGTCGAGGTATCCCCGTCCACGGTGACGCAATTGAACGTCCGCTCGATGGCGCCGCCCATCAGCTCCTGCAGGACGGAGGCCGGAATGGTCGCGTCGGTGAAGACGAAGGCCAGTGCCGTGGCCATGTTGGGCCCGATCATGCCGCCGCCCTTGGCGATGCCGTTGACGGTCACCTCGGCACCGCCCAGCCGGACCCGGCGGGTGGCGCCCTTGGGGAAGGTGTCGGTGGTCATGATGGCCCGCGCCCCGGCCTCCCAGCCGTCATCGCCGAGGCCGTCGCGCAGCGCCGGCAGGGCACCGACGATGCGCTCCACCGGCAGCGGCTCGCCGATGACTCCTGTGGACGCCACGAACACCCGGCTGGGCCGGCAGGCGAGCAGGTCGGCCGCCGCCTGGACCGTCCGCTCCACCGCCGCCACGCCGGCCTGGCCGGTGAAGGCGTTGGCGTTGCCGGCGTTGACCACGACGGCGCGGGCGGTGCCGCCGACCAGGGCCTTGCGGCACCAGTCGACGGGAGCCGATCGGGTCTCGGACTTGGTGAAGGCGCCGGCGACGGTGGTGCCTTCGGCCAGCTCCACGTACAGCACGTCGTCGCGGCCCCGGTAGCGCACACCGCAGGCGGCCGCCGCCAGCCGCACGCCGGCCACGGCCGGCATAGCCGGAAAGCGTTCGGGGGCGAGGGGCGAAACCTGGCTCATGGGGCAGACAGACGTATGACCGGCCGTTACGGCGGCGCGCGGCGTCGGTACGCCACGCCGGCCGGAGACGGCGCGGACGGGCTCCGATGTCTCCTTACACGCTCTTTATCGGGCCGGCCGGGTTAACCAATAGTTACATCACGGCTTTTCGGCACCGGGTTTGGAGCCGTCGGGGTTGAACAGCTCGATGGCCGCGCCTTCGCGCAGGTCGTCGAGGTAGGCGTCGCGGACCTCGCGTCGGGTCTCCTCGCGCAGGCCGGACTCGGCCTCCTCGAAGCTGGGCGGTTCCACGGCCCGGCGGTCCTCCACCTTGATGACGTGCCAGCCGAAGCGGGTGTGCACCGGTTCGGCGCTGGTCCCGCCCGCCTCGAGGGCGAAGGCCGCCTCGGTGAAGGTGGGCACCATCTGGCCCTTGCGGAAGTAGCCGAGATCGCCGCCGGTGGCCGCCGAGGGGCCGGTGGACCGTTCGCGGGCGAGGGCCTCGAAATCGGCACCGCCCTTCAGCTCGGCGATGATCTCGCGGGCCTGGGCCTCGGTGTCGACCAGGATGTGGCGGGCGCGCACCTCTTCGATGCCGGCGGCCTCGGCCACCATCGCCGCGTACTTGTCGCGCAGCATGGCGTCGGTGATCCGCTCGTTGAGGTGCCGCCCCAGGAGCACCTGCTGCAGGACCCGGTCGGCGATGCGGTCCATCTCGCGCTTGTATTCCACCTCCTCGTCCAGGCCCAGGCGCCGCGCCTCCGCCGCCACCAGCTTGACGTCGACGAGCATGGCCAGCAGGGGCTCCCACAGGGCCGCCAGCGGCGCATGGCGGTACTGCTCGGGCAGGACCTCACGGGCCTGTTCAACGTCGGACAGGTGGATCTCGGCGCCGTTGACCCGGGCGACCACGGGGTCGGCGTCCTCTTCCGCCGCCAGGGCCGGAACCGACGCCAGCAGCAGGCAGGGCAGCGCGGCGAGAAGGCCGGCGCGCAGGGTGCGACGGATCATGATCGGACTTCCTTTCTCCGGCGTCACCGGGCGGGCGGTGACGTTGGGCATGGGCGACCGATTGTGCACATCGCCGGCACCGGCACAAGGGCGCCTCCGCCGCCCGCGTTGACAGGGGGGCGGTCGGCCTCTATCTCTTGCCTGCGGCGGCAGGCCGGCGCGCCGGTCCCGTCGTGCGATTGCTGTTCCCGAGGACCTACATGTTCGGCGCCATTGCCCGACGACTGTTCGGCTCCGCCAACCAGCGCTACCTCAAACGCCTCAGGTCCCACGTGCACGCCATCAACGCTCTGGAGCCGGAGCTGGAGGCCCTGAGCGACGACGACCTGCGCGCCCGCACGCCGTGGCTGCGCGGCCGCGCCGAGGCCGGCGAGCCCCTGGACACCCTGCTGGTCGACGCCTTCGCCACCGTGCGCGAGGCGGCCAAGCGGACCCTGGGCCAGCGCCACTTCGACGTGCAGCTCATGGGCGGCATCGTGCTCCACCGCGGCATGATCGCCGAGATGGCCACCGGCGAGGGCAAGACCCTGGTCGCCACCCTGCCGGTCTACCTGAACGCGCTGGCCGGCGCCGGCGTCCACGTGGTGACGGTCAACGACTACCTGGCCCAGCGCGACGCCGAGTGGATGGGCCAGATCTACACCTTCCTGGACATGGAGGTGGGCTGCATCGTCCACGGGCTCAGCGACCGGGAGCGCCAGCGGGCCTACGCCGCCGACGTCACCTATGGCACCAACAACGAACTGGGGTTCGACTACCTGCGCGACAACATGAAGTTCCAGCTCGGCGACATGGTGCAGCGGCCGTTCAACTTCGCCATCGTCGACGAGGTGGACTCCATCCTCATCGACGAGGCGCGCACGCCGTTGATCATCTCCGGCCCGGCGGAGGACTCGTCGGAGCTGTACACCGCATTGGACAAAGTGATCCCGCGCCTCGGCCCCGACGACTACGAGAAGGACGAGAAGGTGCGCGCGGTCACCTTCACCGAGGCCGGCACCGAGCGCCTGGAGCAGCTCCTGCGCGAGGACGGCCTGCTCGGCGAGGGCAACCTCTACGACCTCGCCAACATCTCGCTGGTCCACCACGCCCAGCAGGCCCTGCGCGCCCACACCCTGTTCGCCCGCGACACCGACTACATCGTCAAGGAGGGCCGCGTGGTCATCATCGACGAGTTCACCGGCCGCATGATGGAGGGCCGGCGCTACTCGGACGGCCTGCACCAGGCGCTGGAAGCCAAGGAGCGGGTGCATATCCAGAACGAGAACCAGACCCTGGCCTCCATCACCTTCCAGAACTACTTCCGCCTCTACCCCAAGCTCGCCGGCATGACCGGCACCGCCATGACCGAGGCCGGCGAGTTCTCCGAGATCTACAGCCTGGACGTGATCAGCGTCCCCACCAACCTGCCGTGCATCCGCAAGGACCACGACGACGAGGTCTACCGCACGTCGGACGAGAAGTACGCCGCCATCATCGAGTTGATCGAGGACTGCCGGAATCGCGGCCAGCCGGTGCTGGTGGGCACCGTGAGCATCGAGAAGTCCGAGCACCTGTCGTCGATGCTCAACAAGAAGAAGGTCCCCCACAACGTGCTCAACGCGCGCTATCACGAGCAGGAGGCCCTGATCGTCGCCCAGGCGGGCGTGCCCGGCACCGTCACCATCGCCACCAACATGGCCGGCCGCGGCACCGACATCCAGTTGGGCGGCAACGCCGACATGCGCATCAAGCAGGAGCTCAACGACCCCTCCGACGAGGCCGGCGCCGCCAACATCCGCACCGAGGTGGGGGAGCGCAGGGAGGAGGTCCTCGGCGCCGGCGGCGTCATCATCGTCGGCACCGAGCGCCATGAGAGCCGGCGCATCGACAACCAGTTGCGCGGCCGCTCGGGCCGTCAGGGCGACCCCGGGGAATCCAAGTTCTTCCTGTCCTTGGAGGACGACCTGATGCGCATCTTCGGCTCCGAGCGCATCGACGGCATGCTGCAGAAGCTGGGCCTGGAAGAGGGCGAGGCCATCATCCACCCGTGGGTCAACAAGGCCCTGGAGAAGGCCCAGCGCAAGGTCGAGGAGCGCAACTTCGAGATCCGCAAGAACCTGCTCAAGTTCGACAACGTGATGAACGACCAGCGCAAGGTCATCTACGAGCAGCGCAAGGAGCTGATGGCCGCCGAGGACGTGTCCCAGGACGTGGCCGACATGCGCCATCAGGTGATCGACGACACGGTGTCCCGCTGCATCCCCGAGAAGGCCTACCCCGAGCAGTGGAACACCGCCGCCCTGCACGAGGAGGTGCGGCGCATCCTCGGCCTCGACCTGCCCGTCGCCGATTGGGCCAAGGAGGAAGGCATCGCCGACGGCGAGATCCGCGAGCGGCTGTTGGAGGCCGCCGACCGGGTGATGGCCGAGAAGGCCGCCAACTACGGGCCCGAGGTCATGCGCGGCGTCGAGAAGAGCGTGCTGCTGCAGCTCCTCGACCAGACCTGGAAGGAGCATTTGCTGTCCCTGGACTACCTGCGCCAGGGCATCGGGCTGCGCGCCTACGGCCAGCGCGACCCCCTCAACGAATACAAGCGCGAGTCCTTCAACCTGTTCGAGGGCATGCTGGAGCGTCTGCGCGAGCGGGTCACCCAGGTGCTGGCCCACGTGGAGCTGCGGCTGGAGCCGACCGAGGAGATGCTGCTCCAGCGCCCGCCCCAGGAGATGGTGGAGACCCGCGACGACCCGGCCCTGCAGGGGGTCCTGGAGCCCGCCTTCGCCGACGTCGACGACCTGTTCGAAGGGGAGCCGTCGGCGCCGGCCCCGGCGGCGGAGCCGGCCATGGCCGGCGGCCCGGCCCCGGCCCCTGTGCGCTCGCGCTCGGCCGCCACCACGCTGGACCCCGCCGACCCCTCGACCTGGGGCCGGGTGGCGCGCAACGCCCCCTGCCCCTGCGGCTCGGGCAAGAAATACAAGCACTGCCACGGCAGGGTCTGAGGGCGGGCACCGGGCCTATCTGCAGACTAAACCCGCGCTTGGATCCTTCCTATCACCTCCACGGCCTTTCTGCTTGTTCGATCTTGGCGAGGTCGATAGCGTCGCCCGGGACGCTCGTTTATGTGGAGGTGGCATGCTTTTGCGCGCGTTACACGCGGCCTTGTTGGCGGGCGCGCTTGTTTCCATGGTGACCGTCGCCCCAGCTCTAAGCAACGGTGGCCCAGCACTTCCCGACGGCCCTTGTCGGACGGCCCCGCATTCTAAATGGACTCAAGTGGAGCATTGGGTATGGGACCGGGTGTGCGTTGGGGAGATCGCCGATCTCCGCTCAGCCGACCTGAGCCCTGAACTGCGTCCCGAGTTCCTTGAAACAATACTGCTCCACGACCCTTGGCGCTCAGCTACCACGCGCATTGGCGTGCGCATTGTGGGCGCTGTTTTCCAAGAGCCTTTGGACCTGGAAGGCGCAAGAATTGACCACGATCTTTGGCTGGATCGTTCTCGCTTCTCCGCTCAGGTCTCTTTCGCCCGTGCCAAGTTCGCAGCGAATCTTTCTCTCGAATCCTCCGAATTCGCTGACACATTGAACATGAACGAAGTAGAGGTCAGCGGGAACCTGCTGATGCGTGGCAAGGCCAGTTTCACAAACGTCGAACTCATCGGCGCCAAAGTAGGTGGGAACCTGTCTATGGTTGGTTCCGGGTTCACGGGCGTGTTGAACACTTACGGAGCGGAAATAGGCGGGAATTTATTCATGAGCGGTGGTGCCAAGTTTGGCGAGGTGTGGCTCATCGATGCCAAGGTTGGTGGGGGGGTGACAATGGACGGCTCCAACGTTGCCGGCACGCTGTTTATGGATCGTACGCAGGTCGGTGGAATTTTGTCCATGCGAAACAAGGCAAAAACCTCCAACGTCAGACTCTTCGATTCCAAGGTGCGCGGAAACGTTGAAATCGAAGGCTCTACGATCGCAGGCACTTTGGGCATGGCGGGAATGGAGGTGAATGGGAATCTGTTCATGGTCGGCACGGCGCAGCTCGCCGACGTTACGCTTCTTGACGCCAAGGTGGGCCGCGTCCTGGAGATACGCGGTTCCACATTTGCGGGCACTCTGACTATGGATCGAGCGGAGATTGGAGGGGGCCTGATTATGTCCGGTCAATCCAAGTTCGCCAACGTCAGGCTTAGCGGCGTTAGGGTAGACGCAAACGTGCTCATGGACGGCTCCGAGTTTTCCGGCGCGCTGGTAATGGATGGCATGCAGGTCGGAGGGAGTCTGTTCATGCGACGCAAGGCAAAGTTCGCTGATGTCAGGCTCTTCGGTGCCAAGGTGCTAGGAAACGTTGAAGTACAGAGCTCTACATTCACTGGCGCGCTGGATATGGACGGAGCGGAGGTGGATGGGAGCTTGTTCATGCGCGGAGGGGCTGAGTTCGCTGACGTCAGGCTCCAGGGCACCAGGGTCGGTGGAGTCCTGGATATGGAAGGCTCCACATTTGGCGGCCTCCTGAACATGGAGAGCTTGGAGTTAGGTGGGAATTTGTTAATGAGCCGCGAATCCGAGTTCGTTGACGTCTGGCTGCTCGGAGCCGAGGTAGGTGGGCAATTGGCTACGTTTCGTTCCAAATTCTCTGGCAAGGTGCATATGGAAAGAACGAAGGTAGGTCGCGACTTGTTTTTGCGAGAAGCCCAGTTCTCCAAATCTGTCGATCTTTTGTTTGTGCATGTGTCGGGCAACCTCGATGTCTCAGGGGCCCAGTTCTCCAGTTTAGATCTCAGCGGTACCCAGATCAGTGGCGAGCTAGCCCTTGGATCGTCGACCCACGGACCCGCGAAGTGGAATCCAGGGGCAAAGCTCATCCTCCGCAACGCGGGAGCCTCGACCCTGCAGGATCTGCCCGACGCTTGGCCGGAAAAACTAGAGCTCGACGGTTTCAAGTATGACCACCTCGGCGGTTTCAAGGCCGACGAGGGGAGCGACATGGCGCGGCGGGAAACCAAGTGGTGGATCGACTGGCTGAAAAAGCAGGATGACTACTCCCCGCAACCATACCAGCAGTTGGCCAAGATCCTCCGCGCCGCCGGGAACGACGACAAGGCGGACGACATCCTCTACGCCAGCTTGGAGCGTAAACGCTCCGGCGAAACCGGCGGCGAATGGGTGCGGTTGACCGTCAACTGGGCGGTCACCGGCCATGGCTATCGGCTCTACAACGCCCTGGGCTGGATGCTCCTGCTTTGGACCATTGGAACCATTATCTTTTGGCGCTCCCGCGGAGGCAAACGGCTCGGCTCGGCTTTTGCCATCGGCTATAGCCTCGACATGCTGCTGCCGGTGGTCAAACTGCGCGAGTGTCATTACGATATCGATGTCGAAGGGCGGTGGCCGCGCTTTTACTTCTATGTGCACCAACTCGCCGGATACGTCCTAGCCTATTTCGTCATCGTCGGATTGGCCCGCATCGCCGACTGATCGACACGCCTTTGACGCTTGGCTGACGTACCGCGCGCGGGACTTGTGCGTTGCCCCGACGTGGACGACAATCCGCGTCATGCGTCGGACCACCAAATCGACAACCCTGGCGGCGCCCGGCCACCGATGACCGCGTTCCTCAAGAGCACCCTGTTCCGGCGGCTGATGCTGCTGCCGCCGGTGGCGGTCGGCGTCGTGGTGCTGGTGGTCGCCACGCGCGGCCGCGACGCGCCTACCCAGACGCCGCCGACGGAGACCACGACCATGGTGCGGGTGATGGCGGCGCCGGCGGTCACCGTGGTGCCGCGCGCGCTCGGCTACGGCAACGTCGAGCCGGGCACGGTGTGGGAGGCGGTGGCCGAGGTGGGCGGCAAGATCGTCTCCGTCCATCCCCAGTACAAGCGCGGCGCCATCCTGCCCGGCGGCGCCGAGCTGCTGCGCATCGACCCCACCGACTACGAGCTCGCCGTCGCCCAGATCGAGGCCTCGGTACGTTCGGTGCAGGCCCAGTTGGCCGAGCTCGCGGTGCGCGAGGAGAACGCCCGCGCGTCGCTGGCCATCGAGGAGCGCGCGCTCACCCTCAGCCGCAAGGACCTGGAGCGCAAGCGGGCGCTTGTGGCCCGCAAGAACGTCTCCCAGGCAGCCGTCGACGAGGCCGAGCGCTCCGTGCTGGCGGGCCAGATGAACGTGCAGGCCCAGCGCAACACCCTCAACCTGATCCCGGCGGAGCGCCAGACCCTGGAGGCGCAGCTCGCCCTCGACCGGGCGCGCCTGGCCGACGCCCGGCTCGACCTGGAACGCACCGTCGTCACCACCCCCTTCGACGGCCGCATCGCCGAGGTGCGGGTCGAGCGCGCCCAGTACGCCACCCCGGGCCAGGTGCTCGCCGTGTTCGACAGCATCGACGTCTCCGAGGTGGCGGCGCAGATCCCCCTCGACAAGCTCATGAACATCATCGCGCCCACCGACACCGGCCCCATCGATCCGGCCAGCGTGATGGGCGAGTTGGAGCGCCTATTGGGGCTGTCGCCGATCGTGCGGCTGCACGCCGGCGACCTGACCGTTGAATGGCCAGCGCGGGTGGCCCGCTTCAACGACACCATCGATCCGCAGACCCGCACCGTGGGCGTCATCGCCGCCGTCGACGAGGCCTACAAGCAGGCCCGGCCCGGGA
Organism: Rhodospirillales bacterium; assembly: GCA_028277795.1. GTDB lineage: Bacteria > Pseudomonadota > Alphaproteobacteria > Rhodospirillales > JANQFP01 > JANQFP01. The sequence goes on along the minus strand of JANQFP010000052.1, from coordinate 19,125 downwards.
TCCGCCCGCCATTGGCCAAGAACATGTACGTGGAGGTGGAGTTCCGCGGCCGGCCACGGCCGGGCGTGGTGGTGGTGCCGCGGTCCGCCCTGCACGGCCGCCACGTGTACGTGGTCGGCGCCGACAGCCGCCTCAAGAAGAGGGTCGTCACGCCGCTGTTCCTGCAGACCAACTTCGCCGCCATCGAGTCCGGCCTCGAGCCCGGCGAGCGGGTGGTCATCTCGGACCTGATCCCGGCCATCGAAGGCATGCTGCTGGATCCCGTGGACGACGCCGAGGCCGCCCGGTCCCTGGTCGCGGAAGCCCACGGCGAGGGACCCGTCCGGTGATCCGCTACTTCGCCGCCCATCCGACGGCGGCCAACCTGGTGATGGTGGCCTTCATCACCATCGGCCTGATCGCGTCGTGCGACGTCAAGCGCGAGACCTTTCCCGACATCCCCGCCGACAAGGTGGAGGTCCGGGTGCCCTACCTCGGGGCCGCCGCCGAAGAGGTGGAGGACGGCATCTGCCAGCGCATCGAGGACGCCGCCGACCGGGTCGACAACCTGGAGGAAATCCGCTGCGAGGCGCGCGAGGGCGTCGGCATCGCCACCCTGGAGATGCGCGAGGGCGGCGATATCAACCGCTTCCTCGAGGACGTCAAGTCCGAGGTGGACGCCATCGACACCTTTCCCGGCGACACCGAGACGCCGGTCATCAAGCAGCTCGAACGCCACGATTTCGTCGCCGTGGCCACCATCACCGGCCCCATGTCGGCCTCCCACCTCAAGCTCCACGCCGAGGCGGTGAAGGACGACCTGCTGCTGCTGCCCGGCGTCGCCCGGGTCCAGGTGCTGGGGTTCTCGGACCATCAGATCCGCATCGAAGTGCCGGCCGATACCCTGCGCCAGTACGGCCTCAGCGTCGACGACCTGGCCCGTGTGGTCGCCAACCAGAGCGTCGACCTGCCCAGCGGCTCCATCGAGAGCGGCGACCGCACGGTACTGATCCGCTTCGCCGACGAGCGCCGGGCGCCGCGGGAGTTCGAGGACCTCGTGGTGGTGGCGGCGAGCAGCGGCGCCGAGATCCGCCTGGGCGACATCGCCACCATCACCGACCGTTTCGAGCGGGACGAGGACAAGAGCGTGTTCAACGGCCAGCAGGCCGCTTACCTGCTGGTGGAGAAGGCCAAGGGCGATGACACCCTCGATGTGGTCGACGCTCTGAAGGCCGACCTGGCCGAGCGCCAAGCCCGGGCCCCTCCCGGCACCACCTACGCCCTGACCCAGGACGTCTCGTCCATCGTGCGCGACCGGCTGACCATGCTGCTGCGCAACGGTCTTCAAGGCCTCGGCCTGGTGTTCCTCACCATGTGGCTGTTCTTCAGCATGCGTTACGCCTTCTGGGTGACCATGGGGCTGCCGGTATCGTTCCTCGGCACCATCGCCGCCATGGCGGTCATCGGCTACTCGTTCGACATGATCACCCTGGTGGCGCTGCTGATCGCCGTCGGCCTGCTGATGGACGACGCCATCGTGCTGTCCGAGAACATCGCCACCCACCGGCGGCGCGGCAAGTCGGTCATCGACGCTTCGGTGGACGGCGCCCGCGAGGTCGCCCCGGGCGTCCTCTCGTCATTCCTCACCACTATCTGCATCTTCGGCGGGCTGGCCTTCCTCAAGGGCGACATGGGACACATCCTCAAGGTGATGCCGGTCATCCTCATCACCACCCTGGCGGTCAGTCTGATCGAGGCGTTCCTGGTCCTGCCCCACCACCTGAAAGGCGCGCTCGCCGCCGAGGGTCCCGAGCCGTCGGCGGCGCGCCGGCGCATCGAGGCGGCCATCGACTGGCTGCGCGAGGAGGTGGCGGGGCGGGCCGCCGACTGGGCGGTGCAGTGGCGCTACCTGACCGTGGGTTTGGTGCTGGCGGCGCTGCTGATCTCGGTGAGCATGGTCGCCGGCGGCGTCCTCAAGTTCCGCGCCTTCCCCGACCTGGAGGGCGACGTCATGCAGGCCCGCATCCTGTTGCCCCAGGGGACGCCCCTGGCGCGCACCGAGTCCGTGGTGGCGCGGGTGCGCGACGCCCTGGACCGCATCAACGAGGACTTCCGGCCCCGCCAGCCCGGCGGCCAGGACCTGGTCCGCAACATCGGCATCGAGTACGGCAGGAACACCGACGCCTTCGAGAGCGGCCCCCACGTGGCCACCATCACCGCCGACCTGCTCGGCTCGGAGATCCGCGACGCCCCCATGGACGAGGTCATCAACCGCTGGCGGGACGTGGTCGGCACCGTGCCCGACGTGCTGTCGCTGAAGTTCGCGGAACGGCAGATCGGCCCGGCGGGCCGCGCCATCGACATCCGGCTCTACGGCCGCGACCTGGAGGCGCTGAAGGCCGCCTCGGTGGACCTCCAGGCGTGGCTGCGGTCCTACCGGGGCGTCCTCGACCTGTCGGACGACTTGCGCCCCGGAAAGCCGGAGGTGCGGGTCCGCCTGCGCGAGGGCGCCAGCGTGCTGGGGCTGAACGCGGCCGACATCGCCGCCCAGCTGCGCTCGGCTTTCCAGGGGCGGGAGGCCGACGAGGTGCAGGTGGGATCCGAATCGCTGGAAATCGACATCCGCCTCGCCGCCAGCGACCGCGACAGCCTGGCCGATCTCGAGTACTTCACGGTGACCGGCGCCGACGGCCAGCAGGTCCCGCTCAACACGGTGGCGTCCCTGGAGGTGGGGCGCGGGTTCGCGCGCATCGCCCGGGTCAACGGGCTGCGCACCGTCACCCTGCAGGGCGACGTGGACACGGCCGTGGCCAACGCCAACGACATCATCGGCCACACCGTCGACCGCTTCCTGACGGACTTCCACCAACGCCATCCCGGAGTCCGCGTCGAGCTGCGCGGCCAGGCCAAGGAGGCGGCCGTCACCGGCAAGTCCCTGGGACGCAATTTCCTGATCGGGCTGATCGGGGTTTTCCTCATCCTCAGCTTCCAGTTCCGCAGCTACATCGAACCGGTGGTGGTCATGACCGCCATTCCCCTCGGCGCCATCGGCGTCGTCTGGGGCCATCTGGCCATGGGGCTCGAGCTGTCCATGCCCAGCGTGGTGGGGGCGGCGTCCCTGGCCGGCGTGGTGGTCAACGACTCGATTCTCCTGGTCCGCTTCATCAAGCTGGGCGCCGCCGCCGGACTGCCCATCCCGGAGGCCGCCCAGGCCGCCAGCCGCCAGCGGTTCCGCGCCATCCTGCTGACCTCGCTGACCACCGTGGCCGGCCTGATGCCGCTGCTCACGGAGACCAGCCTCCAGGCCCAGGTCCTGGTCCCCCTGGTCGCCGCCCTGGCCTTCGGGTTGTTCTCGGCCACCGTCCTGGTCCTGGTGATGGTGCCGGCCTTCTACACCATCCTCGACGATTTCGGGTTGACAGCCGCAACCCCGGCAAAACCGGAGTCCGGGGCCCCTGCGGCGGCCGGCGAGCCCGCGTGAGCCGGGATCAGCCATGCGAGACGTTCAACCCTAGCATTCCGTTTCCCCCTTGCGCGGGTGTGAAATATGGATTACCTTTATCCAACATGTTGCGGCGCAGCATCGCATGTGCGGTGTGGAGAATGGTTTGCGCCGAGGGAGACCTGCGACCTAAGCAGGCGTTTCTTTGGGAAGGGCGTGATCGGTACCAGAAGAGAAGAACTGGGAGAGTCCGATGCCCGATTCAACGCATTATAGCGAAGACCATCTCGCGGTGTTCAACGACGCCGAGATGGCGGTGTTCGTCGACCTGTTCGAGCGGACCCCCAATTGGGACACGTGGCGCCGCTACTCCACCGCGGACGGCCGTGACGCCATCGAGATCCGGGTCGAGGGACGCTCGCCGCTCACCATGCGGCTGACCAAGGACGAGCACGGCCGCTACCTGGCCAGCGGATTCGACGGCTGGGGCCTGACCGTGGCCGACGGACTCGAAGAGCTTCTGACGACCCTGTGCGCCCAGGCCCAGGCGGCTTGACCGGAGTCCGCCGCCGCTCCGGGGGCTTCACTCCAGCCCCTGGCGACCCATTTCCAGGAATTTCTCGCGGCGCAACGCCTTGAGGCGTCCGCCGTCGATGGCCATCAGGTTGCGCAGCGCCTGTTCCACGGCCGCGCCCACCGCCGCGACCGCCTGCCCCGGATCCCGGTGGGCGCCGCCCATGGGCTCGGCGATGATCTGATCGATCGCTCCCAGATCGAGCAGGCTCTGGGCGGTGAGCTTGAGCGCCTCGGCCGCGGTGCGGGTCTGGTCCGGATCGCGCCACAGGGCCTGGGCGCAGCGTTCCGGCGACGCCACCGTGTAGATGGCGTGCTCCATCATCATCACCGTGTTGCCGACGGCCAGGGCCACCGCCCCGCCGGAGCCCCCCTCGCCGATGATGACACTGATCAGCGGCACCCGCAGGTCCAGGCAGGCCTCGATGCAGCGGGCGATGGCCGCGGACTGGCCGTGCACCTCCGCCTCCTCGCCGGGCCGGGCGCCGGGGGTGTCGACCAGGGTGATCACCGGCAGCGCGAAGCGGTCGGCCAGGGCCATGAGGCGCCGCGCCTTGCGGTATCCCTCGGGCCCGGGCATGCCGAAGTTGCGGCGAATCCGGGTTTCGCTGCCGGTCCCCTTCTCGGTGCCGATGACCACCACCGAGTAGCCGCGGAACCGACCCAACCCGCCGACCAAGGCCGGGTCATCGGCGGTCCCCGGGTCGCCGGCCATGGGAGTGAAGTCGGTGATCAGGCGGCCGATGTGATCGAGGGCGCCGGGGCGGTCCGGATGGCGGGCCACCTGGGTCTTCTGCCACGGCGTCAGCTTGGCGTAGGTCTGGCGCAGCAGCTTGTCGGCCCGGCCCTGGAGCTTGGCCACCTCTTCGGTCACGTCGATGCCGTCGCCGCTCTGCTTGTGCCTGAGCTCCTCGATGCGGCCCTCAAGCTCGGCAATGGGCTTCTCGAAGTCGAGGAAGTTGTGCATGGCCGTTCTCTAGCATACCGACTACGCCGACGCGACGGCCGAAAGACCTTCCCTTCGCGCGCCGATGTGGCCAACATGAGGCCCCCTCCCGCCCCCGCAACCGCGCGTCCGCCCCGTGAACGGCATCTTCTTCGCCATCGTGCTCATCGCCTTCGTGGCCGCCGCCGTCCGCCAGGTGAGGTGGAGCGGCGACGGGACCTCGCCCATGGAGGCCCTGGGCGCCGCCATGGTGGAGGCGGCCGGCGGGTCGGTGACCCTGGCCATCGGACTGGTCGGCGTCATGGCCCTGTTCCTCGGCCTGATGAAGGTGGCCGAACAGGGCGGCCTGCTGGTCATCATCGCCAAGACCGTGCGCCCGCTGATGGTGCGCCTGTTCCCCGAGGTGCCGCCCGACCACCCGGCCATGGGCGCCATCATCCTCAACATGTCGGCCAACGCCCTCGGGCTCGGCAACGCGGCGACCCCCTTCGGCATCCGCGCCATGCAGGACCTGGAGTCCCTGAACCCCCACAAGGGCACGGCGACCAACGCCATGGCCCTGTTCCTGGCCATCAACACGTCGTCGGTGACGCTGCTGCCCACGGGCGTCATCGCGCTGCGCGCCGCCGCCGGCTCCACGGACCCCGCCGGCATCGTGGCGACCACGCTGTTCGCCACCATCTGCTCGACCACCGTCGCCATCATCGTCGCCAAGGCCACCCAACGCTTCTGGCCGATGCCGGCCGCGGCGGCACCCGAAGCGACCTCCGATGCCGGGCCTCCGGGCGACCCCGATCCGACGGCGGCACCGGCCCATGACACCCCTGCGGTGCCGGCCGACGCCGGCCAGGGCTACCCGACCTGGGTGTCGGTGACCGTGCTCCTGGGCATCGTCGCCCTGATCCCGCTGACCATCGCCTACGGACGCGCCATCGCGCCGTGGATCATTCCCGGCCTGATGGTGCTGCTCCTGGGCTTCGGCGTGGTGCGGCGGGTGCGGGTCTACGAGGCCTTCGTCGAGGGGGCGCGGGACGGCTTTCAGGTGGCCCTGCGCATCATCCCCTACCTAGTGGCCATCCTGGTCGCCGTCGCCATGTTCCGGGCCAGCGGCGCCATGGAGGCCCTGATCGCGCCCCTGGGCGCGGTAACCACGCTGGTCGGGCTGCCGGCGGACGCCCTGCCCATGGCCCTGCTGCGGCCCCTGTCCGGCTCCGGGGCCTATGGAGTGCTGGCCTCCATCATCCAGGACCCGGCCATCGGTCCCGACAGCTACACCGGCTACCTGGTGAGCACCATCCAGGGCTCCACCGAGACCACCTTCTACGTTCTCGCCGTCTACTTCGGCGCCGTCCAGATCCGCCGCATCCGCCACGCCCTGGCCGCGGCCCTGACCGCCGATGTGGCCGGCATCGCCGCGGCGGTGGTCATCTGCTCGATTCTCTATGGGGGTTGAGCTGCGGGGGCCGCTGGCCGCCCTGACCCTGGCCGTCGTCGTCGCCGCGACGGCGGCGCGGGCCGACCTGGGCGACGTCGACGCCGTTGTGGCCGATGCCATGGCGCGCGGCCAGGTGCCCGGCCTGGCCCTGGCCGTGGTCCGGGACGGCCGGGTGATGCTGTTGAAGGGCTACGGGGTGCGCCGTCCGGGCGGTCAGCCCGTGACACCCCGGACCCTGTTCGCGGGCGGCTCCATCGCCAAGTCGTTCACCGTGACGGCCCTGTCCATGCTGGCCGACGAGGGCCGGCTCGATTGGGACCGGCCGGTGCGGGACCAGTGGCCAGGGTTCCGGCTCGAGGAGCCCGCCGCCGCCGTGACGCCGCGCGACCTGGTCACCCACCGGACCGGCCTGCCCCGCCACGACGCGCTTTGGTACCTGCATGCGTATTCCCGCGACCAGTTGATGGACCGCCTGCGGCACCTAAGACCGACCCACGACCCCGGCCAGGTGTTCCAGTACAACAACCTGATGGTTGCGGCCGCCGGCGTCCTGGCCGGCCGCTTGGCCGGCACCACGTGGGAGAACCTGGTGCGCCGCCGCATCCTGGCGCCCCTCGGGATGACCCGGACCGTGCTCACGCTGGCCGAATTCCAGGCCGCCGCCGACCGGACCGCCCCGTTCTTCATGGGCGCCGAGGGCCGGATCACCCTACCGCTCCGCGACACAGACGCCATCGGGCCGGCGGCGGCGGTCTATGCCAACCTGGAGGACATGACCCGCTGGCTGCGCTTCCACCTGGCCGGCGGCGTGCACGACGGCCGGCGCCTCCTGAGCGCGGCCAGCGCCCGCGCCATGATCATGCCTCAGGTCGCCCTGCCCGGCCGTTCCCCGCATCCGGAGCTGGGCCCGCGCCACTACGGCATGGGTTTCTATGGGACCACCTACCGGGGTCGGCGTCTGGTTCGCCATCCGGGAGTCATCGACGGCTACGCCGCCTTGATGGCCTTCCTGCCCGACGACGGGCTGGGGGTCGTCGTGCTGACAAATCTGTCGGGCCGCAACCGGGTACCGGCGGCGGTGGCCCGGTCCGTCTTCGATCGCCTGCTGGGCCTGGAGCCCGTCGACTGGGTGGCGCGCCTGCGGGTCGGCGAGCCCGTTCCTCCGCCCCCCGACCTGCCGCCGGCACCCGGGAACCCGCCACCATCACATCCCATTGAAGCCTACGCCGGCACCTACACCCACCCGGTTTACGGCCCCATGCGCATCCGCGTGACCGGCGCGGGAAACAGCTACACGCTTGCCGGGACCCTCCACACCATCTCCTTCGCCCTCGAGCACGTGGCCGGCGACACCTGGCGCGTGCCCGAGACCGCCTGGCCCCTGCGCCGCGGCCTCGCGGTCGCATTCCACGGCCCCGCCGACGGCCCGGTCACCCATCTCGCCACCCCCTTGGCCGATGGCCCGACCTATCCGTTTTCGGCGGGACAAATCTTCTTCTTCCACTAAAAAAGCCCTTTTTTTTCACCCTCAACACTTGAATAATTTCGACCCAACTGCATAAACTCAGCCACTTTTCCCGACCTGCTGTCGCCTAACTTGCTTACTACCTCGGACATGCCAGAACCAAAGGTACGGATAGCCGCAAAAAAACCCTCGCCTTCTCCATCTCGCGCCAAGGAATTAAATAATTCTTCCTAATAAGAACAGAACCCTCAACACGAAAAAAAACAAACATTGCGAAATGCACAAACTTTAGAATATACAGAGATGGCCACAAATAAATATTCCTATTGTTATACATAAACAATATAAACGATTGTTATTATGAACTCAAAACCAATTTAATTCCACACCCCATTTGATTTTATCCTATTTAATGTCTAATTATAGCAAGAATAGGAAGCAGAATGGATCGAGATGTATTGTTTTTTGTAATAACCTTGATTATATCAATATTGATTGGCGTATTTCCAATTGCCCGCGGGTTGCTTTCAGAGAATCCAGAGAGACGCAAGTCGTTTGCAAAATATTTGACGAACAATACAATTGAAGAATCATATTATTCTAGCTTGAACTACTGCCTTGATGTAATTCAAAGGTTTTATTCATCACCTTTTTCTATGCGAGCGCTAGATAGATGTATAATAATTGGCACATCATATAGCTTTTTATTTTTTGTAATCGCATGGGTATTTGGATACAACGGGAAAATATTTGATATACACGTATTTCCAATACAAGAGTCCACAGACCGTTTACTCGGGTTTTTTTCTATTGCTTTTTGTCTAGGCGTGTCTGTGTTATTATGGAGAAAAATCAACAATAAAGAAGACGGGATTAAAAAGAATTTTCTTATTTTAATTGGTGCGTTTTTAGTCTCAACCTTTAGTGTTATAGCAACTATTATTTTCGGAGGGGCGCCCAAAACTGCTGCATTCCCCATTGGGGTTAGCATTGGTCTTGCGGCGTTCATTTTTGCTGGAGTAATATCCAGTCGAATAACAATTTCTGGATTTGCTATAGTTGCATTAGGGTGTTCTTCTCTAATAATCTCCTTGTTCACTTCTTTTTTTGGAGGATCAAATATCGCGATCGCTGCTTTTTTAGGAATATTTGGATTTGGAACATTATTATCTTTGTTAAATGGATTTTTTGATTGGATTTCTTGGGCTATAAGCAGAAAACTTGCAAATTCGCTAAGAGGGAAACATTCCGTTCTGCGTTTTTTTACTCATATCGTGATTTTCGACACGTTTTTCGCTATTACGCTTTTGGTTTTGGTTCCTGCCGCTCTCTCTGGTGGATTGCAGGCGACTAACATATTTCTTTCGTACTTTGATGTTGGCCTGACTTACAATTACGCGCCAATTTTGGGAGCAGCGGCACAAAACCCTTTTGGAGCGGAGGGTTTATGGTTCACATTAATGATTCTTACCAACCTAGTTCCCACAGTGTTTCACCTTTCCTTTGCTGTAAGCACCTACCCAATGGTTATATTTCCGGGTAGCAAGAAGAGAGATATCGCCGAAAGAGTGATAAAAGAAGATTACACCATGGCGATTGTGCTACTGATAATTTCATTTATTTTTGGGGTTTTGGTCGTGATTGGTGTAGGGTATTGTTTTTACCTTTTGTTAGGTTTTTTTGATTTTAGACTAATTTCGGAGATGTACAGGTTTGCATGCGATATCTCTGCCGCATGGGGAGCCGCGTGCATTCATTGAGGAACGAGTCGAAATGCTAGCGGCTATCTTCGCTATCCAAAGTAGACAGGAATAGTGCGTTGTAAATCCGATTCCCGTAGCCCCATCCGGCACGAAGCTGGAGAACTTTGGTCATCCGCCATCATAAATGTTTCCCTCCAGTCGGTGGCAGGGAGGGAAGAATCGATGAATGGAACGGGCGGTCGGAATGGGGCGTTTTTCGGTTGTGTGGACTTGTGAGGATGGAGTTCCGAAAAAATCCGATGGGCGCGAACTGATTGCTCGTCAACGAGGCGCTGGCAGCCCACACCAGCACCTACACCCACCCGCCCTTCGACCCCATGAACATCCGTGCCACGGCCGCTGACAACGTCCTCGCCGGGACCCTCCACACTATCATATTTGCCCTCGAGCACCTGGCCGGCGACACCTGGCGCCTGCCCGAGACCGCCTGGCCCCTTCGCCGCGGCCGCGCCGTCAACTTCCATGGTGCCACCGACAGCCCGGTCACCCACTTGGCCACCCCCCTCGCCGACGGCCCGACGTATCCCTTTTCGGCGGGCGATATCGTGTTTCGGCGGATAGAGTGAGGCTGTATCGCCCGGCGGTACCACTGCATCCCCCTCGCATCGTTTGACGGGGCCGGCGCATCCTGTTAGGTGCTTCGTCGGTTGCCGCAGGTCCGAATGAAAAGAGAGGGGGAACGGCCATGAAACTGCCCAACAACTTCTACAAGCCCCTGGCCATCGGCGCGCCAGAGCCGGTGCGCGAGCTGCCGGTGCGGCCCGAGCGCATGATCCATTTCTTCCCCCCGCACATCGAGAAGATCCGGGCGCGCGTCCCCGACATGGCCAAGCAGGTGGACATCCTGCTCGGCAACCTGGAGGACGCCATCCCGGCCGAGGCCAAGGAGGCGGCGCGGGCCGGCTTCATCGAGGTGGCATCGGCCACCGACTTCGGCGACACCGCCCTGTGGACCCGGGTCAACGCGCTCAACAGCCCGTGGTTCCTCGACGACATGACCGAGATCATCGCCGCCGTCGGCCACAAGCTGGACGTGGTCATGATCCCCAAGGTGGAGGGGCCGTGGGACATCCACTTCGTCGACCAGTACCTGGCCCTGCTGGAGGCCCGGCACGAGGTAACGAAGCCCATCCTCATCCACGCCATCCTGGAGACTGCCCAGGGGGTGAAGAACGTGGCCGACATCGCCGCCGCCAGCCCGCGCATGCACGGCTTCAGCCTGGGCCCGGCCGACCTCGCGGCGTCCCGCGGCATGAAGACCACCCGCGTCGGCGGCGGACACCCCTTCTACGGGGTGCTGGCCGACCCGGTGGAGGGGACCGAGGACCGCGCGTTCTCCCAGCAGGACCTGTGGCACTACACCGTGGCCCGCATGGTCGACGCCTGCGTGTCCAGCGGCTTGCGCGCCTTCTACGGCCCCTTCGGCGACATCAAGGACGAGGCGGCGTGCGAGGCCCAGTTCCGCAACGCCTTCCTCTTGGGCTGCACCGGCGCCTGGTCCCTGGCCCCGGCCCAGATCGACATCGCCAAGCGGGTGTTCAGCCCCGACGTCAAGGAGGTGCTGTTCGCCAAGAAGATCCTGGAGGCCATGCCCGACGGCACCGGCGTCGCCATGATCGACGGCAAGATGCAGGACGACGCCACCTGGAAGCAGGCCAAGGTGATCGTCGACCTGGCCCGCCTGGTGGCTCAGAAGGACCCCGACCTGGCGGCCCAGTACGAGTTCTGACGGACCGGCCCAAACAACGGAGGGCCTGCCATGCCCAACAACGTGACGGAGGTGCCGGCGGCCCCTTCGGAGGATGCCCTCGCCCACTTCTCCCGCCGGCTCGCTTTGGAGACCGACTGCTGGGACGTCCATGACGCCCTGGCCCGCGGCGAGACGGACTTCGTGGTCCTCGACGTGCGCAGCCCGCAGCTCTACGCGCAGGGCCACGTGCCCGGCGCCGTCAACCTGCCCCACGGCAAGATCACCGAGCGGCGCATGACCGACTGGCCGGACAATGCGCTGTTCGTCGTCTACTGCGCCGGCCCCCACTGCAACGGGGCCAACAAGGCGGCGGCCAAGCTGGCGCGGCTGGGCCGCCCGGTGAAGGAGATGATCGGCGGCATCACCGGCTGGGCCGACGAGGGCTTCGCCTTCGCCCGCGGACCCGAGCCGGGCAGCGTGATGGACGTGGAAGGGGCGGCGTGAGGGTGGTTGCGAGACCGTCAATCGTCTCGCGCTGCCGCGCCGACGAAATGTCCTGACATTGTCGGGCGGCCTTGGTAGGATTGTCCCTGTCATGCGAAAAAGGGAGACGGCCATGCCCGCACCGACCACACGCTCCGAGAAGCTCGACCTGCGTCTGACACCGCAGGCGAAGAAGACGCTGCAGGCGGCGGCGGCAGCGGCGCGGCGGTCGGTCAGCGAGTTCGTCGTCGAGAGCGCGCTCGCCCGGGCCGAGGAGACCCTGCCGGACCGCCGGGCCTTCGGCCTCGACGCCGCCCGCTGGGAAGCCTTCATGGCCGCCCTCGACGCGCCGCCCCGCGACCACGCCCGCCTCGAGCGCCTGCTGCGCGAGCCCAGCATCTTCGAGACCACCGACACGAAATGACGGCCCTCGCCGTCGAGAAGCTGGCCCGTCACCACCCGGTCGACGCATTCGATTGCGGCCACGAGGCTCTCAATCGCTTCCTGCTGCGTTTCGCCCTGCCCAGCCAGTCGGCCAACGCCTCCCAGACCTACGTAGGCCTCGCGGCGGCCACGGTCATCGGGTTCCACACCCTGGTGTTCGGCGAGGTGCGTTACGACGCCGCGCCCGAGCGCCTGGTCAAGGGGCTGGCCCGCCACCCGGTCCCCCTCATGGTGCTGGCGCGGCTCGCCGTCGATGTGGCATGGCAAGGCCGCGGCGTCGGTGCAGGCCTGCTCAAGGACGCCATGCGCCGCACCGTCCAGGCCGCCGACATAGCCGGCATCCGCGCCCTGGCCGTCCACGCTAAGGACGATGCGGCCCGATCTTTCTATGAGCACTTCGGGTTCATGCCGTCACCGACCGACCCGCTGCACCTGTTCCTTCTCACCAAGGACCTGCGTCGGCTCCTGTTGGCGTGACCCACCCCAAAGATACAGCGATCGATTGATAGCATTCGTCGTATTGGCCAATCGCTGCGACAAGCTGTGCTTGCTGTTTCCGTACAATGACAACTCGGAACCTCATAGTGGCGGCAGGGCCGTCATGGTGATTTCGGGTAGCGTTGCGTCGGCATCCGCTGCGCGTTCGCCGGCCCGGCGGACGAGTGCTTTGACTGCTGCTTCAAGCCAAATACGTTCTTTCGCCGTGTACGGTTCGTTCACGCCGTCACGCTTTCGAGCCTCACCTCCTCCTTTTCTTGATGACAAGTTCGCAATATTGTGTAGTATATCTCGTTCTACTCCGTAGTATTTTTGTGCCTTTGTTTGCTGACCCTTCCCTTTTGGAACACTGTATACAAAAACCGTATAGCAAAAATACGCCATCGACGCCAAATTTTCTTTCCCTAAACGGAAACGTACGTAGCGGTCATACATAGATCTGACATCCGGGGTTACCTCGAAACCCCTCGGAGGATTTGGGTATATCTTTCGACTGACATGAACGCCGATCTCCATACCTCGGAACTCCAGTTCAGCAGCGTTCACGGGAACAATCATGCAATCAGATTGCTCGGGGCTCCGACTAACAATTACTGCGTCCTCGTAAACGAGCTCAAGTTCGCGAGGCTGATGGTCAAGTCCTGATAACACCTCCCATGCGTCGAGGAACCGCTCGACCGCAGCTTGGGCTGATCTTACGTCAGAGTAGTGCACCTTTAATGAGAACAATGCTTGGTTCCGTTCGAGGCTAACCGAGAATTCCTCGAAATCGAGCTGTTCGGGGCCGGCATCGTCGTAATCTACGTGGTCCCCGTGCTCGATCCGATAAACAAGCGATTTCACATGCATTTCAGAAGAGGTCACGAATCCGGATTCCCTCTCATGGTCGCTAATTGATCGCGGGGGTATTGGGCAAGCATCAGCGCCCCGTTCTGGCCAGCCACCAAGGTGAAGGGTGAAGGGCAGGCAATCACGCTGGCCCGATCGACGACGCCGAACAGCAGTCGAATTTCAATGACTGCGGTCAGCGTCGCGGCCGAAACCCGCGAGGTGCGCGGGGTTCGAAGCGAGGTCTGGCATTCCCGAGTTGACGACGCCGCACGCGTCTGACACCAACGCGCCGAGACGGACGGCTTGTACGTTTTCGGCTTTCTCGCGGGCTATATTTTCTTCTGTCGCGACAGGGACACGCTCCGTTTCGGCGCGTCCCATGGGTCCCTTGCTGGCCTCGCCTTCGCGGATGACGTTGCCGTCGGCGGCAGGCCTATTTAGCACTCGCGTCATGGCGGCTGGCCTCACGAGCCCCGCCCCGCCGCGGCTCAGAAGCCCTCGCGCTCCAGGCGCTTGCGCTCCAGCTTGCGGGCGCGGCGGATGGCTTCGGCTTTCTCGCGGGCCTTGCGTTCGGAGGGCTTCTCGTAACTCCGCCGCAGCTTCATCTCGCGGAAGACGCCCTCACGCTGCATTTTCTTTTTCAAGGCCTTGAGGGCTTGATCGACGTTGTTGTCGCGGACGATCACTTGCACGGCGGGTTGTTCTCCTCGCAGTCGAAACCATATGAAGCGGTCAAGAGGGCACGCCTTCTACCATATCACCCCCGGCTTGTGAAGGCCCGCCGACGGCCGCGCACGCCGCCGCCGGCCGTCCGCCACCCCATCCACCACAGGGAGACGCGCACCTTGGCCATCCTCAAGATCGCCCGCATGGGCCATCCGGTGCTGCGCCGCGCCGCCGACCCGGTGGACGACCCCCGAGCGCCCGAGGTCGCCCGCCTGGTCGCCGACATGATCGACACCCTGGAGGACGCCGGCGGCGTCGGGCTCGCCGCGCCCCAGGTCCACGTGCCGGCGCGGGTGGTCATCTTCCGGGTGCCGGCCGCCCGCGCCGCCTCCGGGCGCTACCGCGCCGCCGGCCTGGACGAGGACACCGGCGAGGTGCCGTTGACGGTCCTCGTCAATCCCCGCATCGACCCGGTGGGCGAGGACGTGTCCTGGGCCTGGGAGAGCTGCCTGTCGGTGCCCGGGCTGAGCGGCGCCGTGCCGCGGCACACCCACATCCGCTATCGCGGCACGGGCCTCGACGGCGCCGCCATCGACCGCGAGGCGACGGGCTTCCACGCCCGCGTCGTCCAGCACGAGTGCGACCACCTGGACGGCATCCTCTATCCCATGCGCATGCCCGACCTGTCGCTGCTCGGCTTCACCGAGGAGATGATGCGCGGCGACGGCACGCCCGACGGCGACGGCGCCGCCGCCGACGAGGAGGCGCCCGCGGCGGCCGGTTGAGGTTGCGGTGGCAATCGGGGCCGTCACGGGGTATGTGTTGGGCAAAACGATAATCATTCGAATTTCCACAGGGAGGACGGCATGGACCCGCAAGAGCTGCGCGACACCATCATCTCGGCGACGCTGCCCCACGTGGCCTTCGACGGCTGGACGTGGAAGGCCCTGCAGGCCGGGGCCGCCGACGCCGGCCTGGGGAACGACGACGCCCTGCGCGCCTTTCCCAGCGGCATGACCGAGGCGGTGGACCACTTCGCCGACCTCGCCGACCGCCGGATGATGACCGCGCTCGAGGCCATGCCCTTGGACACCATGCGGGTGAAGGAGCGGGTCTCCGCCGCCATCCGCGTGCGCCTGGAGTCCAACGGGGCCCAGCGGGAGGCGGTGCGCCGCGCCGGCGCCTTCCTTTCGATGCCCCAGAATGCCGCCCTGGCGACCCGCATCACGCTCAGGACGGTGAACGCCATCTGGTACGCCGCCGGCGACACGTCGACGGATTTCAGTTTCTACACCAAGCGGGGCCTGCTGCTGCCGGTGTACACGGCGACGGTCCTGTTCTGGCTGGCCGACGAGTCCGAGGGCTTCGCCGACACCTGGGACTTCCTCGACCGGCGCCTGGGCGACGTTCTCAAGCTCCCCGGCCTCAAGGGCCGCATCGCCCACGCCTTCGCACGGGCCCTGCCCGGCTCCCGCATGCCCCGCCGGCCCCGCCGCGCCGCCTCCTGACGCCGGCGCGCCTTCGAAGCGGGACGCGAAGCGCCGTCGCGGCGCGGCGTCATGTCGGCGGGGCGAATGAGGGCCACCGCCTGCGCGTGAGATCGCCCGGTGGGTGATGTGATTGGCGCGGCCGTATGGCGCCGGCCTGCCTCCGGCATGCGCCACCGGCGCGGACATTTGCGACACTGGCCCTGACGTTTGCGACGCCCGGTTCACCGGCCGCCGTCCGCCCCGGCGGCGCTTACGGACTGATTGCGCACGCGTTTTGGGACCGCGCCACGATAGGAACGACGGCCTGCCCCTAGAAATGTCAGCGGATGTCGGCATTCGTCAGCACGATCCGCAGAAATTATTTGAAAACAATGGCCTGCATCCTTCCCATTTGCGACACGCCAGCCGCGGTGGCACCCCGGCTCCGGAGGGGAGCGAGAAATAAGTATTTTGTCACATTTTATAGGAATAATCAACCCTTTTGGCCGACCCGCGTGGCCCCGGCTTTCCCGCGCCTCATGCAGCCGAGGGCAGCGAGGCCAGCGCCGAAGAGCGTGAGGGTGGTGGGTTCGGGGACACCTGTACTTCCATCATCACTTGATCCGGCGCAATAAGCAGTAGGCCCAGAAAGCACGGCTCCATCTTCTCTATTCACTACACAAGCCTCCAAAAACAATAGAGAGCTTCTTAACTCTTCGGCACCAATCGTGTATTCTATCACATGTCTGCCGTCGAACCCTGGAAGGTTAGTTCCAAAAAGGTACATGCCACCTAAGATATTTGGCTCAAGTTCTATGTGCACCCAAGGGCGACCAGTTGCGGTCGGGCCCTCAGGGGCAAACGGCACCTCAAAAGACCACGCGGGAACTTGGAAAGTTTCATCTGGCAAAATATTCACACCAACAAACTGTTCTTGGAATCCAGAGACGAAATAACAATCTTCGAACATCCAGTCTCCTGGCCTTGGACAGCCAGCTGAAGCAGATAGATGCTGAATTCCGGGTTCCACGCCATCAGGATAGTCGGATGCGAACGATATCGTTTCCGAACTATTATTCCTTAAAAACACGTCGACCGGAACCGTACTCCCGGGGACTACCGTAAACTGGGTGTAAAACCCGACTTCAAACGTTGGCACCGCATGAACGAGCCCGGAGAAACAGGAACCAACCAGTCCCAATCCGACGCTGAATCCAATAGCTCTCAGTTTTGCTCGCTTCTTCATCATAGCCCTTCCGTCGTAACGCATGCGACCCTCACACAAGCCAAGGATGAAACGGTGACTATGCTGCTTTCCGGGAATTGCGGGGGCAGTATACGTGGACTGACCCCCATCGGTGAGTCACGGGAATTGGGGACAGTTGGTTTGCCCCGTCACGGCCCGGGGCGTCCACGCAGAACCGGGGCGATCCTCGGATCATTTCGGAGACGAGACGACCGAGCCGCCTGGGCGGTTACGGGACCGATCCATACTTCCTTTCGTGCGAGAGCCCCAGGTATAGGCACAGGCACATGGCGATCAAAACGACGGTAAAGGGCAAACCGACCGTGATGGCTGCCGCCTGCAGCGCGGTGAGCGCGTCCGCGCCGCCGCCGAACAGCAGGACACCGGCCACGACGCCCTCGATGACCACCCAGAAGATCCTTTGCACCACCGGTGCGTCGACCTTTCCGCCCGCCGTGATCGCGTCGATGACCAGCGACCCCGAATCCGAGGACGTGATGAAGAACACGAGGACCAGGGCTACGCCGACGGCCGAGGTCACGGTCGCCAAGGGCAGGTTCTCGAGCATCTGGAACATGGCCAGTTCGACCTTGTCCAGCCCCGCCGCCAGGGCGCCGACTCCGTTCTGGATCTGATCGAGGGCGGACCCGCCGAACACGCTCATCCACACCAGCGTGAACAGCGTCGGGATCAGCAGGACGGCGATGATGAACT
The DNA here is from genome assembly GCA_028277795.1 of Rhodospirillales bacterium. Lineage (GTDB taxonomy): Bacteria > Pseudomonadota > Alphaproteobacteria > Rhodospirillales > JANQFP01 > JANQFP01. The sequence goes on along the minus strand of JANQFP010000052.1, from coordinate 1,481 downwards.
CGCGCACCGTCCGGCCGTAGGACACGCGCGCGATGAACATGCCGACGAACGGCGACCAGGAGATCCACCAAGCCCAGTAGAACACCGTCCACCCCTGCATCCAGGCCTCGTCTTCGCGGCCGATCCAGTTGCTGTAGGAGACGATGTCGCCGAGGTAGCCGATCAGCGTGTTGCCCATGGTGGCAAAAATGACCGCCGTCGGGCCGACCAACAGCACGAACAGCACCAGCAACCCGGCGATGCTCATGTTGATGTTGCTCAGGACCTTCACGCCCCCGTCGAGGCCACGAACAACCGAGATCAGGGCAATCGACGTGACGACGATGATGATCGCGATCTGCGCCGGGATGCCGCCCTCGAATCCGAACAGGAACTCCAGGCCGGCCGTCGCCTGCTGGGCCCCGAACCCCAACGACGTGGCCAACCCGAACAAGGTCGCGAGCACGGCGATGGTGTCGATCAGGTGACCGAACGGCCCCCAGGAATGGTCCCTGATCAGCGGGTAGAAGGCCGAGCGGATGGTCAGGGGCAAGCCCTTGTTGTAGGAAAAGAACGCGAGCGACAGACCGACGACGGCGTAGATCGCCCACGGATGGAGCCCCCAGTGGAACATGGTGGCGCTCATCGCCTTGTCGGCCGCCTCGACCGACCTCGCCTCGACACCGAGCGGGGTCTCGTACCAGCCGGTGAAATACGCCGTCGGTTCGGCGACGCTCCAGAACATCAGGCCGATGCCCATTCCGGCCGCGAACAGCATGGCGAACCAGGACAGGTTCGAGAACTGCGGTCTCGCATCCGGTCCGCCCAGCCGGATGCGGCCGAGCGGCAGGAAGATCAGGGCCAGGCAGAAAACGACGAAAAGGTTGCCGCCAACCATGAACAACCAGTCGAAGGCGCCGATCGACCACCACTTGGCGCCGTCGAAGGCGCCCTTCGCGGCTTCCGGCGCCATCAGGACGCCGACGACGAACAACAGGACCAGGCCGCCCGAAATCCAGAATACCGGGTGATGGATGTCCATCCCCCATCGCTTCAGGTTGTCCTGTCCGAGCTCGTAATCAGTTGTGTATAAAGTGCTTTCTCCGATCATTCCGTCCCCCTCGATTGCTGCCGCGCTGGCCGCCGCGTGCACAGACGGCCGGTTGCGCACCTCCCGGCCGGCAAAACGCCCTCTCGGCCCCTCACGCGAGGGCCATGACGCAAAGACGCCGTGCAGGCTTTGCCGGGCGCCGCGGTCGTGCGCCGCGATGCGTATCGATGCCGGTCCGGCATCGTTCTTCATCAAACAGTAACACGGCCTTCCGGTGTTTCCAGGACCGATGGCGGGGACGGCGTCGGCGACCCGGAAAACCGCGCCTCCCTCTGCCGCGGCACACCCGTCATTCCGGCGCTTCGGCGTCCCCGAGCGGCAACATGTACAGCACCAGCTCGTTGGCCGGCCCGGGGGCCCTGCCCATGGCCTTGAACCCACAGCGCTGCAT
>JANQFP010000076.1 GCA_028277795.1 Rhodospirillales bacterium | reverse complement strand
CTCGGCAGGAGGGCGCGCGCAGGCGATGGCGGCCCATCGTCCAGCGTGCCCGACGCCCCGAGGAAACGGGAAACGCGACCCTGCGGGCGGCCTTTCGAGCCCCCCGGCGGCGTTGCGCGGCGCTTGTGATGCTCCAGCATCACGGCGCGCCGCGCGCCTGGCCGGATGACCTCGGAAGGCCGTCGTGTGGGTGCCATATGTCTGATTTGGACCACTAGGCGCCGCACGCCGGCATTGCGGGCATGCGCATCTACACCGTTCACCAGGAGGCCGACGGGGCCGCACCGGTGCTGGTCAAGGAGGGCCTGTGCTGGCCCGCCGCCCTGTTCACCGTGCTGTGGGCGCTGTGGCACCGGCTGTGGGGAGCGGCGCTGGTGATGGCCGCCGCCGCCGTCGCGCTGGCCACAATCGCTGCGGTCCTCGGCCTCGATTCGGCGAGCCGGACGGCCCTGGCCGTCGGCTATGGCCTGGCCGTCGGCTTCGTGGCGGGAGACCTGCGCCGGCGCGGCCTCGAGCGGCGCGGCGCCCGCTTCGTCGGCGTGGTCTGCGGCGCCGACCGGGCGGCCGCCGAGCACCGGGCCCTGGACGTGCTGGGCGTCACGGCGGCGGCGTCATGACCGTCGCCATTATCGATTACGGCTCGGGCAACCTGCGCTCCGCCGCCAAGGCCTTCGAGCGGGCGGCGGCGGAGATCGAGCTCGACGTTCCCGTTACCGTGACCGGAAATGCCGCCGCCCTCGCCCAGGCCAGCCACATCGTCCTGCCCGGCGTCGGCGCCTTCGGCGACTGCCGGCGCGGCCTCGATGCCCTGCCCGGCATGGTGGAGGCCTTGGAGCGCCAAGTGATCGACGGCGGCAAGCCTTTCCTCGGCATCTGCGTCGGCATGCAGCTCATGGCGACCCGGGGGCTGGAGCACGGCCGTCACGACGGCCTGGGCTGGATCGCCGGCGAGGTGGTGGCGTTGGAGCCCGCCAACGGGACCCTGAAAGTCCCCCACATGGGATGGAACGAATTGGCCCCGACGGCCCCCGATCACCCGTTCTTCGCAGGGGTGCCGGCCGGCGCCCATACCTATTTCGTACATTCCTACGGGTTCGCCTGCGCCGACCCGGACCAAGCGCTCGCGACCACCGAGTACGGCGGGACCGTGACCGCCGTGGTCGGGCGCGACAACCTGTTGGGCACCCAGTTCCACCCGGAGAAGAGCCAGGCGGTCGGCCTGCGGCTGATCGCCAACTTCCTCCAATGGCGCCCGTGACGGCGTCGGAAGGCAGGCCGCCATGATCTTCTTCCCCGCCATCGACCTCAAGGACGGCCAGTGCGTGCGCCTGCTGCGGGGCGACATGGACACGGCCACCGTGTTCGGCGACGACCCGGCGGCCCAGGCCCAGGCCTTCGCCCGCGCCGGCTGCGAGTGGCTGCATGTGGTCGACCTCAACGGGGCCTTCACCGGCCGGCCGGTCAACGCCGACGCCGTGGCCGCCATTCGCGCCGCCGTCGACATCCCCATGCAGCTGGGCGGCGGCATCCGCGACCTGGAGACCGTCGAGATGTGGCTGGACAAGGGCGTCGACCGGGTGATCCTGGGCACCGCCGCCCTGCGCAACCCCGACCTGGTGCGCCAGGCGGCAGAGCGCCATCCGGGGCGCGTCGCCGTCGGCATCGACGCCCGCGGCGGCCGGGTGGCCGTGGAGGGCTGGGCCGAGACCAGCGACGTCGCCGCCTTCGACGTGGCCCGGCGCTTCGAGGACGCGGGCCTGGCCGCCGTCATCTACACCGACATCGCCCGCGACGGCGCCATGGAGGGCCCCAACGTGGACGCCACGGTGGCCCTGGCGGTGTCCATCTCGACGCCGGTCATCGCCTCGGGCGGGGTCTCGTCCTTCGCCGACCTGCGGGCCTTGAAGGACGCCGCCGGCGGCGCCCTGGAGGGCGTCATCTGCGGGCGCGCGCTCTACGACGGCCGCATCGACGCGGCGGCGGCGGCGGCCCTGCTGCGCGGGTCGTCGGTGTAGTCCCCGTGCTCAAGGTCCGCATCATCCCCTGCCTGGACGTGGACGCCGGGCGCGTGGTCAAGGGGGTGAGGTTCGTCGACCTGGTGGACGCCGGGGACCCGGTCGAACAGGCTCGGGTCTACGACAGCGCCGGTGCCGACGAGCTGTGCTTCCTCGACATCACCGCCAGCCACGAAGAGCGGGACACCATCTACGATGTGGTGCGCAATACGGCGGAGCAGTGCTTCATGCCGCTGACCGTGGGTGGCGGGGTGCGCACCAACGACGACATCCGCAAGCTCCTGCTGGCCGGGGCCGACAAGGTGTCCATCAACACGGCGGCGGTGAAGCGGCCCGAGTTCGTGCGCGAGGCGGCGGAGAAGTTCGGCAGCCAGTGCATCGTCGTTTCGGTGGACGCCAAGACCGTGGCCGACGGCGGCTTCGAGATCTTCACCCACGGCGGCCGGGTGCCCACCGGCATCGATGCCGTCGAGTGGTCGAAACGCATGGCCGACTTTGGGGCGGGCGAGATCCTGCTCACCTCCATGGACCGGGACGGCACCAAGATCGGATTCAATCTGCCGCTGACCCGGGCCATCGCCGACGCCGTGTCGATTCCGGTCATCGCGTCCGGGGGCGTGGGCACGCTGGATCACCTGGTGGAGGGCGTCACCGAGGGCCATGCGTCGGCGGTGCTGGCCGCGTCCATCTTCCATTTCGGCACCTACTCCATCGGCGAGGCCAAGGCCTACATGCGGTCCAAGGGCGTGCCGGTGCGCGAGGAGGCGGCGACTTGAGCGCCGGCCCGGAGGTTCTGGAGCGCCTGTTCGCGGTCATCGACAGCCGCCGGGACGCCGATCCCGAAACCTCCTACACGGCCCGTCTGTTCGCCGGCGGCCGCGGTCTCATCGCCAGGAAGGTGGGCGAGGAGGGGGTGGAGACGGCGGTGGCGGCCCTCACCGAGCCGCCCGAGCGCCTGGCCGCGGAAAGCGCCGACCTGCTCTACCACCTGCTGGTGCTGTGGGCCGACGCCGGCGTGGCGCCGGCCGACGTGTGGGCCGCCCTGGAAGGCCGCGAAGGCGTCTCCGGGCTGCAGTCCACAGACCGAACCAAACAGGAGGACCCATAGGATGGCCTACGATTCCGGCAACGTGTTCGCCAAGATCCTCCGCGGCGAAATCCCTTGCGACAAGGTCTACGAGGACGACCACGCGCTGGCCTTCAAGGACATCCGGCCCCAGGCGCCGGTCCACGTGCTGGTCATCCCCAAGGGGCCTTACGCCGACACCGACGACTTCGCCGACAACGCGTCGGATGCCGAAATCGCCGGCTTCTTCCGCGCCGTCGGCAAGGTGTCCAAGCAGTTGGGAGTCTCTGACGCCGGCTACCGCATCCTGGCCAACCACGGCCCCCACGCCCACCAGGAAGTGATGCACTTCCACCTGCACATCTTCGCCGGCCGCGACCTGGGCGGCATGATCAAGCGGTTCTCCGACTGAGGAATCCCGGTGAGGTTCGGCAGCGGCGCGTCTGCGTGCTGCCCACCCCCCAACATCGATGTAGAACCAGGCATTGGAGAGCACCCTCTGCGGTCCATGTGCCGACCCCCGGCGCGGAGGGACGATTGACGACGACGGCCCCATGCCTCGCCGTGCCGCCCGGCATCGCAGGAGGGCTGCATTTTAGTCTTATCAGTAGCAGTAATCACTTGACGACATCGCTTAGGTAGCGCAACGATCTCGGCTCGCCTTGAAATCAGTGCGTGCTGGATGAGACAATGATCGTTTCTCCGAGTAGCGCCATTGTCGATCCGGGTTGATCGCCTCGAGGAGACAGGAGTTCTCGACGATGGCAGACCAAGAACCATTATCCGACAGCAGAGAACAAAAACCGACACCAAGGTTGGACAATAGAATCGCACAATTTTTATTTGTCGATGAGCCAAACTGGATAGGAGAAAAAATAACAAGGTCACTTAAGGACAACCCTGCTTTTGCATTGACCGTATTATATGTTTTCGTAAGCGGCCTAGGCCTCTTTTTTGAGTTCATACTATTCTCGGAATTCGACCTGAATATTTTGGACTATTCCGAAGCAACAGATTTTTTCTTAGCAGACTTCAAAAGACCCGAGGCGCTACTCGTGTCGCTGGGCGCGGCCGGCGTATTTGGTGTGTATTGGTATGTTGCGAATAAGCTGAGGAAATGGAGCTCCTCCTTCAAGTATGTTTTATATATTGCTGTTTGGATCGGTCTTTTCCGAAGAGAAATACTTAATCCCTATCGCGGTCGCGTATTTTCTTGGAACGTTTACTATATTCGCCAAGGGAGAAGCGCGAGATATCTTGAGATTCAATAATACGGTATCAAGAATAACATTGCGGTTCGGAGATGTTAAGGAATATAGATTAGTCCCCATTGGAACGACAGAGAAATTTATTTTCGGGGTTGAATGCAACAAAGACCTTGTGGAATTCCGGAAACAGATGGGGGCGCGTGACCTTGTCCCTGTTGTAAGGGGACTACCCTTCGCCAATATCACAAATATTAAAATCGAGAAAGGCCAGGAACAATTGAAATGCGGGCAAGAGTCGCCAAAGACGTCTTAGAGGGGGGATATTGAATCGAACATGCGGCTGGTCACAATTCGTGGCCGTGGCCATGAACCCATCGGCCGCGGCCGTCGGGGCATGAGGGGAAGGGGCCTGCCATGATGGACGCGCCGTTCGGGGCCGACACGGCGCTGCTGCTCATCGACGTCCAGGCGGCCTTCGACGACCACGCCCACTGGGGCGGCAACCGCAACAACCCCGATGCCGAGGTCCGGCTGGCCGAGCTGTTGGCGGCGTGGCGGGCCCGCGGCTGGCCGGTCGTCCACGTGGTCCACGATTCCCAGGAGCCCGATTCGCCCATCAAGCGCCACCTGCCCGGCGGCGTCATCAAGGACGCAGTGGCGCCGCAGCCCGGCGAGCCGGTGGTGGTCAAGCGGGTCAACAGCGCCTTCATCGGCACCGACCTCGACGCGGACCTGCGCCGGGCCGGCATCCGGCGCCTGGTGATCGGCGGCCTGACCACCGACCACTGCGTGTCGACGTCCGTGCGCATGGCCGGCAACCTGGGCTACGACGTCACCCTGCTCGCCGACGGCACCGCCACCTTCGACCGCCGCGGCCCCGACGGGACCCTCTATCCCTCGGCCCAGGTCCACGCCATTTCGCTGGCCACCTTGCACGGCGAGTTCTGCGCCGTGCTCGACACTCAGGCCGTACTTGCCCGCGTCAAGGTCGCCGAGCAACACAGCGACTGGCTGGGGCCGGAGGAAAGCGAACGCTACTTGACCCGTATCCTTGATGGCGAGGACTGATTTCCGTCACGCTGCGTAGTGCAGGACCTCGATTTCGGCCCCGTGGGCAACAGCCTCTTCAGCGCGGGCGAGGAGGCGGTCGGCCACGTCGTCGGGGACGTAGTACTCGCCGCAGTTCTCACACACGTCGGCTGGTACCTCTTTGAAAATGACCGTGGCCTCGCCCCTTTGCAGGGACACGGTGACGGTACCGGGCGTGGTCTCGCCGTGCCTGCAAATCACGCATTTCATGAGTGTCTCCTGCTCCTGAATCCGTCGTCCCAGAGGGTCGGGTCTGGAGGATAGGCCGTTACAACATAACACGTTCCACCCTCTTCTTCCCACGCCACGACAACGTGAACCGCACGGCCTTGAGGGAAGCCGAGCAAAAGTCTGCTCGGATGGGGCCTATCTGCCGGGTAGTCGGCGACCACCGCGCCCGCGGCAATGACGGCAAGCACGTCGGCCCGCGTCAAACCGCGCTCGAACATACGGCGCAGAGCGTGGCCGCTGAACCGGACAGCGCTGCACTCCACCGAAAGTAACCCGCATCCCTCTTACGGCAGCGCCGCGATGATTTCCCGGTACTCGCTTTCATCGAAGGCGCGGAGCGTGGTGGTGCGGACGTTGCCGAGCGAGCCCAAAGCGAGGGCCGCCTTGGCGGCCGAGGCGTCGTCCGGGTACTCGCTGATGGACACTAGGTCGTAGGCGCCCATGGTCAGGTAAACCTGCTGGATGTCGCCGCCGAACCGGCGCACCAGGTCGCGGGCGCCGTCGAGCCGGCGGCCGGCCGACTTGATGTCGCGGATGCCCTGCTCGGTGAAATTGACCAGGGTGATGTAGATGGCCATGGCAGTCCTCCCTTGGTGATGCCCCGGTTGGCGGGCTATTTCGCGCCCATCAGCGCCGCCGAGCGGCCGGGGACGACCCGGCGGTAGCTGAGGGCTTCGGCGATGTGGATGCGGCGGACGGGGCCGCCGCCGTCCAGGTCGGCCAGGGTGCGGCCCACCCGCAGCACCCGGTGGTAGCCGCGCGCCGACAGGCGCATGCGGTCCACCGCCTCCACCAGCAGGCGGCGGCCGGTGTCGTCGGGGGCGGCCACGTCTTCCAGCAGCGTGCCGTCGGCCTCCGCATTGGTGCGGATGGGCGCAGGCGAGGGGACGGAGGCATACCGCCGCTTCTGCAAGTCGCGGGCGGCGGCCACCCGGGCGGCGATGTCGGCTGAGCCCTCGGCCGGCGGCGGCAGGTTCAGGTCGGCGGCGTTGACCGCCGGGACCTCCACGTGCACGTCGATGCGGTCGAACAGGGGGCCCGAAATCTTGGACTGGTACTCGATGGCGCACTTGGGCACCCGGGTGCAGGCCTGGGCCGGGTCGTCCAGATAGCCGCAGCGGCACGGGTTCATGGCGGCGATGAGCTGGAAGCGCGACGGATAGGTGACGTGGGCGTTGACCCTGGCCACGGACGTGCGGCCGGTCTCCAGGGGCTGGCGCAGGGCCTCCAGGACGCCGCGCTGGAACTCGGGCAGCTCGTCGAGAAACAGGACGCCCAGATGGGCGAGCGACACCTCTCCCGGGCGGGCCCTGATGCCGCCGCCCACCAGGGCCGGCATGGACGCCGAGTGGTGGGGGTCGCGGAAAGGCCGGCGCCGGGTGAGGCCGCCGTCCAGGGCGCCGGCCAGGCTGTGGACCATGCTGACCTCCAGGGTCTCGGAGGCGTCCATGGGCGGCAGCAGGCCGGGCAGGCGCGCCGCCAGCATGGACTTGCCGGCCCCCGGCGGGCCGATCATCAGCAGGTTGTGGCCGCCCGCGGCGGCGATCTCCAGGGCCCGTTTCGCCGTCTCCTGGCCCTTGATGTCGCGCATGTCGGGGTAGGAGGGTTCGCGTTCGTCGATGGCCGGCTCCGGCGGGCTCAGCACCTGGGTGCCGCGGAAATGGTTGACCAGGGCGAGCAGGGTCGCGGGTGCCAGCACCGCCACGTCGCCGGCCCACGCCGCCTCGCCGCCCTGGGCCCGGGGGCAGATCAGGCCGTGGCCGCGGCCCGCCGCGTGGACGGCCGCCGGCAGCACCCCGGCCACCGGCGCCAGGGCCCCGTCCAGGGCCAGCTCCCCCAACGCCGTGTAGTCGCCGATCTCATCGCCAGGCAGGACGTCCATGGCGGCCAGAAGCCCGAGGGCGATGGGCAGGTCGAAGTGGCTGCCTTCCTTGAGCAGGTCGGCCGGCGCCAGGTTGACGGTGATGCGCTTGGGGGGCAGGGCCAGGCCCATGGCGTTGAGCGCCGCGCGGACCCGCTCGCGGCTCTCGGCCACCGCCTTGTCGGGCAGGCCGACCACGGTGAACGCCGGCAGGCCGGCCGCCATCTGCACCTGCACGTCCACGTCCAGGACGTCGATGCCCCGGAACGCCACCGTGTTGACCCGCGCCACCATGGGTTGCCGGACTCCCCTCGTGCCGCACGCAGTCTAGACGGAACACAAGAAGAACGCCACAGTGCTGTGGCGTGGGCGCTCGGCGGCAACGCGTTCTAAGCCACCATGCGAGCGTGAGCGATCTCCTTTGGATCGACTGGACGCACGGCGTGGGCCGGAACCGTCACCACCGAGACGGTCTCACCGGCCAGGGTCACGAATTCCACCTCGAACCCCGAGCCGTCGTCGTGAATCATCACCACCCACCCGACATCACCCGCCTCGAAGCCGTCGGCTGGCAGATCCTCGGTGAGCACGACAGGGTCCAGTTCTTCGATCATTCGACACCTCCGCGCACCGGGTAGGCGGTAACCAATCGCGGAACGACCTCACCTGCGGTGATAAACCAGACCGCGCGTAGCTTCGGCGTCCGACCGTCTGGTACGGCAAGGACTCCTTCCACTATATACTTCTTTCCGAACACGGTCTCGACTGAGGAAACCACCTCCGCTGTTCGTCCGTGCGCGAGCAGTGCGTCGCGCAGCACGTCCGCAGCCTCGGTTCGAAAACCATGTCGGCGGAAGAAATCGGCTTTGGTCCGCCCCGCCGGGTGGCTGTCGGACAGCAGGTATCCGACGATCTTCCGCTAGTCGATAATGGCCAGGTGCGCATTGGGCAGGCGGCTCATTCGTGCTTTCGCCTGCCTAGTGAATTCCCATGTGCGACGTCGTTGATGGTCAGCGGCTCGCCTCGAAGCGTTTCTCGATGGCGTCCCAGATGCGGGATTCCAGCCACACGCCGTCGAAGCGGTCGATCTCCTGGAGGCCGGTGGGCGACGTGACGTTGATCTCGGTCAGGTAGTCGCCGATGACGTCGATGCCGACGAAGATCAGGCCGCGCCGGCTCAGCTCGGGGCCGATGGTCTCGCAGATGCGGCGTTCGGCCGCCGTCAGCTCGGTGGGTTCGGGCCGGCCGCCCACGTGCAGGTTGGACCGCGCCTCGCCGGCCGCCGGCACCCGATTGACGGCCCCCGCCGCCTCGCCGTCGATGAGGATGATGCGCTTGTCCCCGGCCCGCACCTCGGGCAGATAGGCCTGGACCACGATAGGCTCCCGGTAGAGCTCTGTGAACATCTCCAGGAGCGCGTTGAAGTTGTCGTCGGCGGGGCCGATGTGGAACACACCGGCACCCCCGTTGCCGAACAGGGGCTTGACGATGATGTCACCGTAGCGCCCACGGAAGGCGACGATCTGGCCGCGGTCGGCGGTGATCAGGGTCGGCGGCATGAGGTCCGGGAAGCGGGTGACGAATAGCTTCTCGGGCGCATTGCGCACCTCCACCGGGTCGTTGACCACCAGGGTCCGCGGGTGGATGTGCTCGAGCAGGTGGGTGGCCGTGATGTAGGCCATGTCGAAGGGCGGATCCTGGCGCATCAGGACGATGTCGACCTCGGCAAGATCGAGCGTCTGCGGCTCGCCCAGAGTGTAGTGATTTCCCGTCTCGCGGCGCACCTCGAGGGGCCGCGCGGTCGCCGCCACGCGGCCGCCGCTGAAGGCCAGGTCCTGGGGCAGGTAATGGTAGAGGTCGTAGCCGCGCCGCTGTGCCTCCAGGGCGAGGACGAAGGTGCTGTCAGCCTCGATGTCGATGGACTCGATGGGGTCCATCTGGATGGCCACGCTCAGGCCCATGCCGTCGTCTCCGGGTTGCTCGGGGGGCGGCACTATACTGCGCTGCCGACTGGCGGCCATAGGTAAATGGTCAAGCTCTGGCGGAACTGCCGCCCATTGTGGCGTGAGGATGGTGGTCTCTTTCTCCGCTTCCGAGTGCATCCCCCGCGTTTCGACGGCCATGCTGAATCATTCTGGCGCGCGGTCTGAAAACGAGCCGATATTTAATACTGAAAAACGCGAAGGTCGCAGATGGCGAGAAAAGGGTCGTAGCAACTGCGGTTGCTATCTAGCATCGCTTCGATTTGGGAAAGGGCGAGGCCACTGCATTATATCGAAGATTGCAATTCTGCAGTAGCCGTTACCATCATATGTGATGACATTCCTCGACGATCTTAGAGACATTTTCTACGCTAAGTCTGGACGAATCCGAGTGGCTACACTGGAGGACAAGATTACTGCCGCTCTCAATGTTCACGATGGCACAGTTTGGTTGACTGCGGAGACAATGCAGAAACAGCGAAGAGCGCACGGGGAGCTGTCTGTAACAGACTATTGGTATTTACCGAACACAATCATACACGGTGTCGTGATTCACGACGCTAACCCCAGGAACCAAGTCCGTTTTTGCCATCAAGCCCGCGTCAATTTGAGGACCCGAGCTACAGTGAAAGCTACCAGCCAAGGCGAGTTGCTAGTGGTTACGTACCATTTTGCGCGGAAACGACAGACTCAGTCCATTATGGCCCGAGGGAAAAAACTCCGAAATCACGCTTTGAAATGGTAGGGCGGACACCCTAGGGCGTCAGGATGTCCGCCCCTTTGTGTGGGGTGGGGCCTGCCAAGAACCCCACATTGCGCTCCTACCAGTCGCCCGTAAAAGTCTATTGGTAGTGCTACGGCAGGCAGAATATCACCGTGTCACCCACGAGAATCTTTTAACAAAATCGGCACGAAATATGGAATCAAATTGCGCCGAAAGCGCGCAATTTGATTCCATATTTCCTCCCAACGGGATTCAAACCGTTCGCCATGGCGCTGCCGTACGTTGAGTTCGTTTGCCAACGTTTGCCCGAAAGGCTCCCTTGAGTCGTTGCGCTAGCGCCGCGGTGGACTCAACTGAGGCGGCCGCGCAGCTCCTGGAGCAGCACCGAGGCCCGATAACGGCCGGCGTCCCCCGGGGAGCGGCTGAGGTATTCCTCCAGCGCCGCCACCGCCGCCCGGATGTTGTCGAGGCGGGCGTGCAGCAGCCCCGCGTCGCGCCACAGGCCCGGCGTGTCGGGGGCGATCAGCAGCATGGTCTCCACCTCGCCCAGGGCGTCATCGAAACGCTCCGCCCGCAGGTGATGGTGTTTGACGTAATTCTGTATCCGCATCAGGATTTCGCGGTTGCTGGCCGGACGGTAGTCGTCCGGCGTCAGTTCCGCGTGGTTGCCGGCCACGGCCTTGTACAGGGCCCGCAGGTCGGGCGCCGACAGGGTACAGCCGCCGTCGACGGGGTCGAGCAGCACCCGCCGGCCGCCCAGCTCGAGCCGCACCAGCAGGCGCGGTGGGAAGTCGATGGCCGCCACCGACCACGCCTGCGCCCGCGCTGCGTGGAGGTAGATCACGCCGAGCACGGCCGAGCATCCGCGGCGCCGGTCGATGACCCGCATCAGGTTGGCGTCGTCGCCGTCGTCCGCTTGGTCGTCGTCGCACCCCACGTAGCCGTAGCGCCGCGAGATCACCTGGCTCAGCGCCTCGGCCCGCAGGTCGAGGTCGTCGCCGCTGGCCCCCCCGGCGTAGGAGCCGACCTCGCCGGCCAACCGCTCCAGATGGCGGCGGTAGGGCGCGATGGGCACCCCGCGGCGGTTGAGCGCCGCCAGCAGAAGGGTGGTCTCGGACAGGTCGACAAGGTGGTCGGGCTGGTCGCCGACGTCGGCCAAACGGGCACGGATGTCGGGCATGGAGGTCACGGCGTCTGCCTCCGGGCTTCGCCGCTCGCGGTCCCGTCCTCGACCGGCACCGTCGATGGCGGCTTGATGCGCACGTGACTGATGACGTTGCGGACGTAGGAGATGTCGCGGGCGTGGTCGATCACGCGCTTCAGCTCTTCGTCGTCCTGGGCGATCCCGATCAGGTAGACGGTGCCGTTCACCGTCTCGATGGCGTAGTTGATCCCCATGACGTAGCGATCGGTGGTGATCGCGTATTCGAGGCTGGTGGTGATCCACGAATCGCGCGCCAAGTCCACGATACCGGTGCCCTCGGCCACCACGATCTCGTTGATGACGTCCTTCAGCCCGCTGATCTCCCAGGCCAGGCGCACGGCGTCGGCGCGGGTCTGCTCGTCGTCAACGACCCCGGTCAGCAGGGCCCGTCCCTCGTACACCTCCAACCCGAGCTCGGTCGGCATGGCGTGGTCATGCCGCAACCAGAGTTCGCGAATCTGCAGCGAAAGCTTGGTGTCCTTGGCAGCATCGGTGACGCTGCGCTCCTGGACCATGGCGACGCCGCCCACCGCCGCGCCGCCGACGGCAGCACCCACGCAACCGCCCAGCGCCGTCGCCAAGACGACCGCCGAAACGACACCCCTCAGGCGTCTCGGGCTGCTGACCATGGTCTCACCGTTCTCCCACCGCCAACGTGCCCCATCGCCGACCGTATCGCAAGGCTTACGACGCGTCTGGTCACGACTCATGACGCCATGCGTCGGGCAAATGCACCGGCAGGCGCCACGGGCGCACCAACATGACGTCGAAACGGACGTCCAAGCCGGCGCAGGACGGCCGCGCCTGCTGGAAGGCGGACGCCGCGCGGGCGATGCGTCCGCGCTGGCGGGGGCCCAGGGACTCCGCCGCCGTCGACAGGTCGCCCCGCGCCTTGACCTCGACCACCACCAGCACGCCGCTGCGGCGGGCGACGATGTCCAGCTCGCCCACCGGGGTGCGGAAGCCCCGCGCCAGGATGCGGTAGCCGAGCAGCCGCAGGTGCCAGACGCACGCCGTCTCGGCCAGGCGGCCGTAGCGCTGCGCCCGGCGGCGGCCGCTCACCGCTCCCGTCCGGCCAGGGCCACCGCCCGCTGGTAGACGCGGCGCCGCGGCAGGCCGGTGGCCGCCGCCACCGCGCGGGCTGCGTCGCGGGGCGATTCGCGGGCCAGCGCCTCGCGCAGGGCGTCATCGACCGCCGCGTCATCCCAGGCCACCGCCTCGGCCACGGGCGGTGCCACCACCACCGTGACCTCGCCCTTGGGCGGCCCCGACTCCCGGTAGAGCCGGGCCAGATCGGGCAGGCTGGCGCGGCGCACGTCCTCGAACATCTTGGTCAGCTCGCGACACACGGCGGCCGGGCGGTCGCCCAGCACCGCGGCCATGTCGGCCAGGGTGGCGGCCAAGCGGCGCGGCGACTCCATGACCACCAACGTGGCGGCGACGGTGGCCAGGTCGGCGAGTGCGCGCTTGCGGGCCGCGGTCCGCGGCGGCAGGAAGCCGGCGAACAGGAAGCGGTCGGTGGGCAGTCCCGACAGCGACAGGGCGGCCAGCACCGACGACGGGCCGGGCACTACGGTCACGGGGACCCCCTCGTCGATGCAGGCGCGCACGAGGCGGTAGCCGGGGTCGGATACCAGCGGGGTCCCGGCGTCGGAAACCAGCGCCACGGTTTCGCCCTTTTTCAGGCGTTTGATGAGCCCTGGCCGGGCGCGCGCCGCGTTGTGGTCATGGTAGGGCGTCAGTGGCGTCGTGATGTGGTGCCGGGCCATCAGCCTGGCCGTCACCCGGGTGTCCTCGCAGGCGATGAGGTCGGCGCCGGCGAGGGTGTCGAGGGCCCGCAGGCTGATGTCGGCCGCATGGCCGATGGGGGTGGCGACCAGGTAGAGGCCGGGCGGCACAGCCGGCGGTTTACTCGCCCCGGCGCTGCCTTTAGGGTTCGACGGGGCGCGGCGGCGCCCGTTCACAGGAGGTGTGCCACCCGCCGATGACTGGCCGGTTTTTCCCGCCTTTGCAGGTTGTCGTCGGCCCATGGGTTGTCGCCGCGTTGCTCGTGGTGTCGGCCTGCGAGTCTTCCGAACAGCCGCTTCTGATGCAAGACGGGAAACCGGTGCCGGCGGGACCGTTCCCGGCATCCCGTCAGGCGCAACCGGCGACTCCGGCCCCCAGCGTGGTGGCGAAACGGCCGGTCACCGCGCCGCCGCCCGTCGCGAGGCAGCCGATGGCCGAGCGGTCGGCGGGACCCTCGCTGGTCCCCTACCTGACCCGGCCACCGGGCGAAGGCTCCGCGCAGCCCGACCCGCGGGCGCCTCTGCTGCCCCGCTCGGAGGCGGTGCGGGTGGGCCTGCTGCTGCCGCTGAGCGGGCCCGATGCTCGACTCGGCCAGGCCATGCTCGACGCCGCCCAGCTCGCCCTGTTCGATTTCGGCGGTCGGACCTTCGAGCTTCTGGTCCACGACACCGTCGGCACCCCCGAGGGGGCGGCCGAGGCCGCCGCCCTGGCCATCGGGGACGGCGCGACGCTGATTCTCGGGCCGCTGTTCGCCACCTCGGTGCGGGCGGTGGCGCCGGCGGCACGGGCGGCGGCGGTGCCGGTGCTGGCCTTTTCCAACAACCGCGCAGTGGCCGGCGATGGAGTCTACGTGATGGGCTTCCTGCCCGAGGCCCAGGTGGAGCGGGTGGTCGCCTACGCCCGCTCCCGCGGACTGCTGAGGTTCGCCGTGCTGGCCCCCGACGATCCATACGGCCAGACCGTCATCGAGACCGTGCTGCGGACGGCCGAATCGGTTGGCGCGACGGTGACCGAGGTCCGCACCTACTATCCCGGGGCCACGGACCTAGCGCCGGTGGTGCGGGGCCTGGCCGACTTCGAGGCCCGCAGCGCCGAGCTGGCGGCCCAGCGCGCGGCCCTGCAGGAACGGGGCGACGAGATCGCCCGCCGCGCCCTGGCCCGGCTCGAGAACCTGAGGACCCTTGGCGACCTGCCGTTCGATGCCCTGCTGATTGCCGCCCGCGGCGACCAACTGCAGGCCATCGCCGCGCATCTGCCGTTCTTCGACGTGGATCCCAGCCAGGTGCGCATGCTCGGCACGGCCCATTGGGATCGGCCCAACCTGGGGGCCGAGCCGGCCCTTGTGGGCGGCTGGTTCGCGGCCCCGCCGCCGCGCGCCCGGGCCGGCTTCGAGCAACGCTTCGCCGCCGTCTACGGAGCGCCGCCGCCACGTTTGGCCACCATCGCCTACGATGTGACGGCCCTGGCGGCCGTATTGGCCCAGGGCGAGGACGGCCGGCATTTCGGCGCCACGGCCCTCACCGCTGCAAGCGGCTACGCCGGGCGCGACGGCATCTTCCGCCTGAACGACGACGGCACGGTGGAGCGCGGCCTGGCGGTGCTCGAGGTCCAGCAACGGGGCACCAAGGTGATCAGCGCCCCGCCGGAGGTCTTCGCCCAGCCGACCAACTGACCGGCGGCCCGACCGCCTTTCCGGTGGTCTTCTCTCATACCGCCGCGCCTATAAAATGCCCCTTCAGGTCATTTCATGCGAAGGCGGCGGCGCTCAAACGCCGCGCGGGCTTGCCGGCACGCAACGACGGCGCTTCGCGAGTCGGCTCAAAGGCGCGCCGGTATCAGATGCCACCGCTGAGGATGAGCGCGTCGACCGGCCGTACGCCGAGGCGACGGTAATACCCCTTGCGGCGGCCCGCCTCGCGAAACCCATGGGCGCCGTAGAAGGCGCGGGCCGCCGCGTTGTCCTCCGCCACCTCCAGAAAAAGCCGGCGTACGCCGGACGCCGCCACGACCTCCCGAGCGGCAGCCAGAAGCCGGCTGCCCAGGCCGGCGCCGCGGTGTTCGGACAGGACACCGAGGGCGAGCACCTCGCATTCGTCGGCGGCCGCGCGACAAAGTACGAAGCCGGCGGGATCTTCGCCGCGACGTGCCAACAGTCCGAAGGCCCCGGGCATGGCCAGGACCTCCTTGACGGCCGCCGCCGTCCATGGGTCGTCGAAGCACAGGCCGTGCAGCCGCGCCACCGTCTCGCCGTGGCCCGGCCCGCAGGGCACGATCTCCCAAGCGCTCATCGGCGCGCTGCGGCCGATGGGCGTGGCAAGGTCACGGCGGGCGGCCGTAGATACAGGGGCGGCGGCGGAGCGATGGGGGCCCCCGGCTGCCAGCGGCCAGCGGCGATGGCCGCGACCACGGCCGCGTCGGGGCGGCCCGGCGCGGTGCTAACGTGCGCGTCGACCCCGGCGTCGGTCAGGGAGGCCACGGCCCGCTCGGCGGCATCGCCGGCCACCAGGACGCGGTCGGCACCGGCCCAGGCGGCCAAATCGTCCGGAGGCACCGCGGCCGGCGGTGCCAGCGGCTCCAGGTCGGGGGAGAAGGTCTGTGCGTAGACGTCGGCCCTCCTGGTCTCCAGCGCCACCAGCAGCGCCCGGCCGGCGGGCTCGCCGGCATCGACCGCGTGCGCCACGGCCTCCAGGGTGGTCACCCCGAGGCAGGGCCGGCCGGCGGCCAGGGCCATGCCGCGCGCCGCCGCCAGCCCGATGCGCAGGCCGGTGAAGGACCCCGGCCCGACGGTGACGGCGATCGCCTCCACCGACGACAAGGCCTCGCCGGACAACACGTGATCGACCATGGGCATCAGGGCCTCGGCTTGGCCGCGCGCCATGTCGGCGGCCTGGCGGCGGAGGACGGCGCCGTTCTCCCACAGGGCGACCGAGCAGCCGGCAACCGCCGTATCGAGGCCGAGGAGCCTCATGGCATCACCGTGCGGCCCTTAACGGCACGGGCGGGCCGGTGGTAGGCTCCGGGGCGTGGCCACTGGATTGCGCCGTCATGACCCTGGTCGAGATCTCTCCGTCCACCCATTCCGTCGCGCTGGACCTGGCGTACGCCACCGAGGACAACTTCACGGGTCGGCCCATCTATCGCCGCGCCGCCTGCTACTTGCACGCGGACGCCGAACCTTTGCTGCGCCGGGCGGCCGACCTGGCGGCCGTCCACGGATTGCGGCTCAAGATCTTCGACGCCTTCCGGCCGGCGGAGGCGCAATGGGTCATGTGGAACCATACCCCCGACCCCGAGTTCCTGGCCGATCCGCGGCGCGGCTCGCCCCACTCGCGGGGGGCCGCCGTGGACCTGACCCTGACCGACACGTCGGGCCGCGACCTCGACATGGGCACGCCGTTCGACACCTTCTCGCCGCTGTCCCATCACGGCAATACCGCCGTATCGCCGGTGGCGCAACGCAATCGCTACCTCCTGCTGGGTCTGATGACGGCGGCGGGATGGGACTGCTATCTGCGCGAATGGTGGCACTACCAGCTGTTCGACAGCCGCCGCTACCCGACAGTCAGCAATACCGCCCTGCCGGAGCCCATGATGTAGCGGGCCCGATCCGGCGCCGTCACGCCACCGAACAGGCGTCGTCGAAGTCGAGCCGCGGGCTGCGCGGAAACAGGGCGGCGGCATCCCCGTGACCGACGTTGCACAGGAAGTTCGACTTGACGTCGGTGCCGGCGAAGAACCGCTCGTCCACCATGGCGTTGTCGAATCCGGACATGGGCCCGCAGTCGAGGCCGGCGGCACGGGCCGCCAGCATGAAGTAGGCCCCTTGCAGGGTGCCGTTGCGGAAAGCGGTGGAGCCGATCAGGTCGTCGTTGCCGACGAACCACGACCGGGCATCGGTGTGGGGAAACAACTCCGGCAGGCGGTCGTAGAACCGGAGGTCGTGTCCGATGATGGCCGTCGCCGGGGCCGACATGGTCTTGGCCACGTTGGCCTCCATCAGGCACGGTTTCAGGCGTTCCTTGGCCTCCGGCGACATGACGAAGACGATGCGCGCCGGGCTGCAGTTGGCGCTGGTCGGGCCCATGCGGGCCAAATTCCAGACCGCCCGCAGCAGGTCCTCGGTGACCGGCTTGTCGAGCCACGCGTTGTGGGTCCGGGCCGCCCGGAAAAGGATGTCGAGTGCCGTGTCGTCGATGATCGTGCTCACCCCTGCCCTCCATGGTTCTGGCGATTCCCCTTGACACCCGCCGCCGGATCAACAACTGGGGAAGGTCACGGGTGCAGTCAATCGCGGGATGCCTCATAGCATGAAAGGGCGGAGACCGAACAGACGCGGCCGAACACCCGGGTGCGGCCGGGCGTGGCGGGTGGTGGCGATGGCCGTCGTGGCCGCCTGGGCCGCCCTGGCGGCGGCGCCGACCCTGGCCGACACCGCGGCGGTGGTCGTCATGTATCACCGCTTCGGCGAATCGGACTATCCCTCCACGAACACCACCCTGGAGCAACTCGAGGCCCACATCGCGGAGTTGACGTCCGGCGCCTACACCGTCATGCCGGTGCCCGACATCATCGCCGCGTTGCGCGACGGCCGGACCCTTCCCGACCGCACGGTCGGCCTCACCATCGACGACGCCTACCTTTCGGTCTACCGGGAGGCATGGCCGCGCCTGAAGGCGGCCGGTCTGCCCTTCACCCTGTTCGTGGCCACCAACCCGGTGGACCGGCGCTCGTCGCGTTACATGACCTGGGACCAGATTCGTGAGCTGGCGGCCGCCGGCGTCACCATCGGCAGTCAGACCGCCACCCACCTGCACATGGCGGCGGCGGACGAAGAGCGGAACCGGCGGGACCTGGAGCTGTCCCAACGCCGTTTCGTCGAGGAATTGGGCAAGGCGCCCGACCTGTTCGCCTATCCCTATGGCGAGGCCAGCCTGTCGGTCCTGAGGCTGGTTCGCGAGAACGGTTTCGTCGCCGCCTTCGGCCAGCACTCCGGCGCCATCGGCGCCACCGAGGACCTGTTCTACCTGCCCCGCTTCGCCCTCAACGAGACATACGGCGATGTGGACCGCCTGCGTTTAGTGGCCAACGCCTTGCCGCTGCCGGTGTCCGACATGACCCCGGCCGATCCCCTCATCACCGGCGCCAACCCGCCGGCGGTCGGCTTTTCCGTCGCACCGGGGGTTGATGGACTAGGCCGGCTGGCCTGTTACACGTCGCACGAGGGCAAGCTCGCCGTGGAGCGCCTCGGTGACATGCGCATCGAGGTGCGCATGGCCAAGCCCCTGCCCAAGGGCCGCACCCGCCTCAACTGCACCTTGCCGGCGGGCCAAGGCCGCTGGCATTGGCTGGGCCGCCAGTTCTTCGTGCCCTGACGAATGGCCGCCGATCAGGCGGCGGGCTTCGGGCGCGATTCGGCCGGCCGCAGGCGGACGCCGTCGAGGGGACTCAGGTTGTTGACCGAGATGAGGGCGCGGATGCCGGCCACGTAGTCCTCGCCGCGCTGGGAATAGCGGTGCAGGGTCCCGGCCAGGGCGGCGCCGTTCAGGGGCCGGCCCTGGCGCCGCAGGGCGGCCCGCTGGGCGCGGAACTCGCGATAGGCGCGGTGGGTGTTCAGGTTGTGGGCATAGGCGCGCACCGAGTCGGTCACCGTATCGAAGGCGCGCACCCGGTGATTGGCCCCCCGATCGCGGTTCCTCGGTTTCAGGCCTGCCTTGCGGGAAAACGTCCATTCCCCGAACATGGCGTTGCCTTCGCGGGCGAACCGGGACGTTCCCCAGCCGCTCTCCTCCGCCGCCTGGGCCAGGGCCAGGGATGGCGGGATGATGTCGACCCGCACCGCCAACGCACCCAAGTCGTCGCGCCGGACGCCATAGCGGTCCGCCATCACCGTCAGCCACAGGCGATCCACGGCGGACACGCGCTCGCCGACCCGGAGGCGGTGGCGGATCTGCCACAGGCGCCGACGATCGGCCAGAATCTGTTCGTTGACCCGCAGCACCAAGGGCAGCATTGCCTGAAAAAACAAAGCCTTGCGACGGCCGATCTCGCGTATGGCGCCAAGGTCGCGCGGCAAGGCACTGAGGAACAAACGCGGGACGCCGTCCCGACCCGCCAGCACGGACTCGAGATCGTAGTCGAGCCGTTGGAAGGATTCGGCAACGGCGGCCGCCGTCGACAGCACCAAGCGGCTCGAGGAGCCGACGGTCTCGCGGCCGCGCGCGGCGGAACCGTCCGGCAGACCGAGATCGGCCAGCGATGCTCGCGGCGCCGCGGTGTCGCCGGGCGGCGGGCTGATCAGGACACTTGTCAGCAAGGTCAGCGTGAGGCCCGCCAGCAGCCCCAGCAGGGCGTGTTCCAATCGCATGGCCGGTCCCCGGGCCCCCCAACCCGTCGTCGGTGGTCACGTCGGTGGTGCGACCCCGCTCGCCATGGCTTGCGGGAAAACCATGACCGCCCGTTCTCCGAGATGCCCTTCGATCCCGGCACCGGACGGCACGGCCATGGTATCAAGACCGACGGTCGGAAGGCGAGTCGATTGACCGCGCCCGCGGCCCGTCGTGGCGCTCAAGCGCCGCGCGGGCTTTCCGGTGTGCGATGACGGCGCGTCGCGAGTCGGTTCAAAGGCGCACCGGTATCAGTCGACGGCGCGCACCTCCATGATCTCCGGGATGTAATACCGGAGCATGTTCTCGATGCCGCTCTTGAGCGTCGCCGTGGAGCTGGGGCAGCCGGCGCACGAGCCCTGCATGTGGAGGTAGACGACCCCGTCCTCGAAGCCGCGGTAGATGATGTCACCGCCGTCCTGGGCGACGGCCGGGCGCACCCGGGTATCCAGCAGCTCCTTGATCTGGGCGTCGATGGCGCTGTCCTCGCCCTCCGCCCCCTCGGTCGTCGCCGAATCGTCCTCGATGACCGCCTCGCCGGCCGTGAAGTGTTCCATCACGGCACCCAGGACCTTTGGCTTCACGACCGCCCAATCCTGATCCGCCGCCTTGGTCACGGTGATGAAGTCGGACCCCAGGAACACGCCCTCCACACCCTCGATCTCGAACAGGCGCAGAGCGATGGGGGACCGTGCGGCCTCATCGGCACCGGTGAAGTTGGCCGTCCCCTGCTTCATGACCTGGCAGCCGGGCAGGAACTTCAGGGTTGCCGGATTGGGGGTGCCTTCGGTCTGGATGAACATTGCCTTTCCTCTCTCAGGGTCTCGGCCGACATGACCAAAAGATGGGCGTGCGGGAGCCTGAGATCAACTCCCTTTCGCACTGCGGCACGGTCCCATCACGGCCGCAGAAAGCCCACGATGTCCTGGACCTCCCGCAGCACCGGCTCGGCCAGGCCGCGGGCGCGCGCCGCGCCGTCGCGCAGGACGCCGTCGACGTGGGACGGGTCCGCCATCAGGCGTCGCATCTCGTCCTGCATGGGCGCCAGGGTGGCCAGGGCCAGGTCCGCCAGCTCCTGCTTGAAGGTGGAGAACGGCTGGCCCGCGAACCGCCCGCACACGTCCTCGACGGGGGTATCGGCCAAGGCGGCGAAGATGCCCATCAGGTTGGCCGCTTCCGGCCGGCCGTCGAACGCGTCGGTGCTGGCCGGCAGCGGGTGGGGGTCGGTCTTGGCCTTGCGGATCTTGCGGGCGATGGCATCGGCATCGTCGGTCATGTTGATGCGCGAGTAGTCGGAAGCGTCCGACTTGCTCATCTTGGCGGTGCCGTCGCGCAGGGACATGACCCGGGTGGCGGAGCCGAAAATCAACGGTTCCACAATGGGAAAGAAGTCGACACCGAAATCGTTGTTGAACTTCTGGGCGATGTCGCGGGTGAGCTCCAGGTGCTGCTTCTGGTCTTCGCCGACCGGCACGTGGGTGCCCTTGTAGAGCAGGATGTCGGCGGCCATCAGGTTGGGATAGGCGAACAGGCCCACCGACGCGTTCTCCCGGTTCTTGCCGGCCTTCTCCTTGAACTGGGTCATGCGGTTCAGCCAGCCCATGCGGGCCACGCAGTTGAAGATCCACGCCAGTTCCGCATGGCCGGGGACCTGGCTCTGGTTGAAGATGATGTGCCGGCCGGGATCGATTCCGGCGGCCATCATGGCTGCCGCCACCTCGCGGGTGCTGGCGGCCAGGGCGGCCGGCTCCTGCCAGGTGGTGATGGCGTGCATGTCGACCACGCAGAACAGGCACTCGAAGCGGTCCTGCAGGCTCACCCAGTTGCGGATGGCGCCCAGGTAGTTGCCGAGATGCAGATTGCCGGTGGGCTGAACGCCCGAGAAGATGCGGTCCATGGCGGGGCCCGATGCGTGTAATCCGGGCGGCGCGCCGTGCAAGCCGCGCACCGGGGCGGTGTTATGGACCGTCGCACTGGGGCGGTCAAGCGATGTCCTTGCCGCGCATCAGGTCCCGGACCTCGGTCACCGCAGCGGCGCCGAGGACGTGGGCCAGTCCGGCAAACGCCACCAAACCGGCCGCCACCAGCGCCGCCAGGGCGGCGACACGCTGCCACGGCGCCGCCGCCAGGGGGGCCTCCAGGCCCATCATGATCGCGCCGAGCACGACCGCCATGCCGAGGCTGGCCGCCACCGTCCGCGGCAATCGCGAGCGCAGTCGGTCGTCCAGGACCAGCGCCCCGCGCCGGCGCAGCACCACCGCCAGGATGGCCGCATTGAGCCAGGCCGAGGCGGCGGTCGCCATGGCGATGCCCACGTGCTTGAACGGTCCCATGAGGATCAGGTTGAGGACCACGTTGGCCACCAGCGCCACGGCCGCGGCCTTGACCGGGGTCACCGTGTCCTCGCGGGCGAAGAAGCCGGGGGACAGGGCCTTGACCAGCACGTAGGCGGGCAGGCCCAGCGCGTAGACGGCCAGGGCCGCCGCGGTCGCGTCGGCCTGGTCCGGTCCGAAGGCGCCGCGCTCGAAAAGCACCGTGATCACCGGGCCGGCGATCACCACCAGGGCTGCCGCCGCCGGCAGGGTGAGCAGGAAGGCGAACTCCAGGGCCCGGTTCTGGCTGTGCAGGGCCGCCGCGGCGTCGCCCGCGCGCACCTGCCGCGACAGGGTGGGCAGCAGGGCGGTGCCGACGGCGACGCCGACCACGCCCAGAGGCAACTGGTTCACCCGGTCGGCGTAGAACAGATACGAGATGGACCCCGCCGGCAGCAGCGACGCGATGATGGTGTCCACCACCAGGTTGATCTGGTAGATGCCGGCGCCGACCGCCACCGGCAGGATGCGCCGGATCAGGCGCCGCACCGGCTCGGTCAGGCGCGGCCGCGGCAGGCGCAGCCGAACGCCGGCCCGCCCGCAGTGGCCGAGCAGCCAAAGGAACTGCACCACGCCGCCCGCCGCCACCCCCCACGCCAGGGCGTGGCCGGGCGTCGCCGTCAACGGCGCCAGGCCCAGGATGGCGCCGATCAGGCAGACGTTGAGCAGGATCGGCGTGGCGGCGGCGGCGGCGAAGCGGCCGAGGGAGTTCAGCACCCCGGCCATCAGCGACACCAGCGAGATGAACAGCAGGTAGGGAAAGGTGATGCGGGCGAACAGCACCGCCAGGTCGAAGGTCTCCGGCCGCTCGACGAAACCGGGGGCGAACACGACCATGGCCAGGGGCATGGCCATCTCCATGACCGCCACCATCAGCAGCAGCGTCCACAGGAGGACGCTCAGCGCCTGCTCGGCGAAAACCCGCGCCGCCTCCCGGCCGTCGCCCTCCAGCAGCCCCGCGAACATGGGCACGAAGGCGGCGCTGAAGGCGCCCTCGGCGAACAGGCGGCGGAACAGGTTGGGCAGCTTGAAGGCGACGAAGAAGGCGTCGGCGATCGGACCGGCGCCGAGGATGGCGGCCACCAGGATGTCGCGCACGAAGCCGAGGATGCGGCTTATCATGGTGAAGCCGCCCACGGTGGCGATGGACCGCAACAGGGCCATGGCGCCTGTCTAACCGTTTTTCATGGCGGCGGAAAGGCGGGGGAATCCGCGCCTTAGTGCGCCGGCGGCGTTACTCCGCCGCCGCCTCGGCGGCGCTGTCGTCCTGCGGCTCGATGGCGGCGAGCACCCGGCGCTCGATCATGCGCAGCTTGGCCCGGTGCTCCACTTTGAGGCCGAACACGTCCTTGACGTAGAACACGTCCACCGCCCGCTCGCCGTAGGTGGTCACGTGGGCGCTGACGATCTGCAGGCCCAACTCCGTGCACGCTGCCGTGACGTCGTGGAGGAACCCCGGACGGTCGCGGCCGTTGACCTCGATCACGGTGTGGGTGTTGCTGGCCTTGTTGTCGATGATCACCCGCGGCGGCACCTTGAACACGCCGGTGCGGCTGGGCAGCGCCCGGGTGCGCACGGTCTCCAATTCGCGGGCCGTGTGCATGCGGCCGGTGAGCGCGTCCTCGATGCGGGGCCAAAGCTTGGCCAGCCGCTCCTTCTCCTCGAAGGCGTTGCCGCTGGCGTCCTGGATCCAGAAAGTATCCAGGGCCATGCCGTTGGCGAGGGTCAGGATCTTGGCATCGACGATCGAGGCCCCGCTGAGCGCCATGGCGCCGGCGATGCGGGCGAACAGGCCGGGATGGTCGGGCGCGTAGATGGTGATCTCGGTAGCGGCGCGCTCGGCGATCACGCGGGTCTCGATGTGCAGCGGCACCTCGGCCTTCTCCGCCTCGCGGATCAGGTGGGCGTGATGGACGTGGGTGTCGGTGTCGAAAGCCAGCCAGTAGTCGGAATAACCGCGGGCCAGATGCCGTTCCGTCTCCTCGGGCTCCCAGTCGGTCAGGCGGGCCACCAGCGCCGCCTTGGCACGCTCGACCCGCGCGGCGCGGCGCCGGGCGGGCATGCCGCCGGTCATCTCCATCTCCTCCTGGGCGCGGTAGAACAGCTCGCGCAGAAGGCCCGACTTCCAGGCGTTCCAGATGTTGGGCCCGACCGCCCGGATGTCCGCGGAGGTCAGCACCAGCAGCAGGCGCAGCCGTTCCGGCGACTGGACCAGGGCGACGAAGTCGGCCACCGTCTTGGGGTCGTCGATGTCGCGCTTGAAGGCGGTCCGGCTCATGGCTAGGTGGTGGAGCACCAGCCACGACACGGTCTCCGTCTCCCAGTCGCTGAGGCCGAACCGCTCCCCCATCTTGATGGCGATCTTGGCACCGATCTCGGAGTGGTCGCCGCTGCGCCCCTTGGCGATGTCGTGAAGCAGGACCGACAGGTAGAGCACGCGGCGCGACTGGATCTCGGACACCACCTCGCTGGCTCCGGGCATCTCGTCCTTGAGCAGGCCGCGCTCGATGCGGCTGAGGACGCCGATGGCGCGGACCGTGTGCTCGTCCACGGTATAGACGTGGTACATGTCGTACTGCATCTGGGCGACCACGCGGCCGAAATCGGGCATGAAACGGCCCAACACCCCGGCCTCGTTGAGGCGACGCAGCGTCGTCTCCGGGTCGTCCGGGTCGGTCAGCATGTCCAGGAACAGACGGTTGGCCTCCGGGTCGGCGCGCAGCTCGGCGTTGATCAGGTTCAGGTTCTGGGTGACCAGGCGCAGGGCGTGGGGATGGATGTCGAGGCCGTGGATCTGCGCCTCGCGGAACAGGCGGATGAGCTTGGCCGGGCTGTTGGCGAAATCGTCGTCCGATTCGACCGTGATGCGGCCGCCGTCCACCTTGAACCCCTCGACGGTCTTCTTGCGCAGCGAGAACGAAGGCAGCCGGAACAAAGGTTTGCGCTTCTTGTTGTTCTCCTCCAGCACGGCGCACAGGATGCGGGTCAGGTCGCCCACGTCCTTGGCGGTCAGGAAGTAGTGCTTCATGAACCGCTCGACGCCGCGCGACGAGGTGCGGTCGGTGTAGCCCATGCGGCGGCCGATGTTTTCCTGGACGTTGAAGGTCAGGCGCTCCTCGGGACGGCCGGTCACGTAATGGAGGTGGCAGCGCACGGTCCACAGGAAGTTCTGGGCCTTGGAGAACCGCCGCACGTCGGCCGGTGTGAACACCTCGCGCGCGACCAGGTCCCCCATGGTGTCCACCTGGTACAGGTACTTGGCGATCCAGAACAGGGTCTGCAGGTCGCGCAGGCCGCCCTTGCCCTCCTTGACGTGGGGCTCCAGCACGTAGCGGGTGTCGCCCATGCGCTCGTGGCGGGCGTCCCGCTCGGCCAGCTTGGCCTCCACGTAGGCGGCGCCGGTGGCGGCGACCACGTCCTTGGCGAACCGCTCCCGGAACTGGCGGAACAGGTCGCGGCCGCCCCATAGCCAGCGGGTCTCCAGCAGGCTGGTGCGGATGGTCAGGTCCTGACGGGCCAGGCGCACGCATTCGTCCACCGTGCGCGAGGCATGCCCCACCTTGAGGCCCAGGTCCCACAGCATGTAGAGGACGAACTCGATGATCTGCTCGGCCTCTGGGCTCGAGTTGGCGGGCAGCAGGAACATCAAGTCGATGTCGGAGAACGGGGCCAGCTCGGCCCGCCCGTAGCCGCCCGTCGCCGTCACCGACATGGCCCCGTCTTCCGCCGGCGCCGCATCCGGGTAGACGTAGCGGCAGGCGAAGTCGTGAATGCCGCGGACCAGCTGATCGACCAGATAGGCGTTGGCCGCCACCACCTCGGCGCCCTGGTTGGCCTCTTCCTCGAAACGGTGGCGGATCTCGCCGACGCCCTTGTAAAGCACCGCCTTGAAGATCTGCACCACGGCGCCGCGGGTAGCCTGCGAATAGCCGGACCAGCCGGCCACCTCGTGAAGCTGGCCGGCCAGGTCGCGGCGGTCGATGATGTCGCGGCGCCTGGGAATGCGGTGCATGGGTCTCTCCCCGATGTCGCCCTATATATACGGCGCGCCCGCCCCAAGCCCAGTGCTCTCGACGCGACCGAGACAGGAAGCGGTCAAACCAGGGCCTTCAGGCGGTACAGCAGCTCCAGCGCCTCGCGGGGCGTCAGGTCGTCCGGGTTGACGTCCGCGAGGGCCGCCTCGGCGGCGGACGGCCCGGCCGGGGCCTCGGGCGGGGTGCTCAGGGCGGCGAACAGCGGCAGGTCGTGGGCGAGCCGGGTGACGGCCGAGGACTGCTCCCCCTTCTCCAGGGTTTCCAGCACCTGTTCCGCCCGCGATACGACCGCCTTCGGCAGGCCGGCCAGTTGGCCCACGTGGATGCCGTAGGCCCGGTCGGCGGCACCCGGCGCCACCTCGTGCAGGAACACCACGTCGCCCTGCCATTCCTTGACCCGCATGGTGTGGCAGGCCAGGCCGTCGAGGGTCCCGGCCAACGCCGTCAGCTCGCGGTAGTGGGTGGCGAACAGGGTGCGGCAGCGATTGACCTCGTGCAGGTGCTCGACCACCGCCCAGGCGATGGACAAACCGTCATAGGTGGCCGTGCCGCGGCCGATCTCGTCGAGGATGACCAGCGCCCGGGGCCCCGCCTGATTGAGGATGGCCGCCGTCTCCACCATCTCGACCATGAAGGTGGAGCGCCCGCGGGCCAGGTCGTCGGCGGCGCCGACCCGCGAGAACAGGCGGTCGAGGATGCCGATGCGGGCGGCTTCAGCCGGAACGTAGCTGCCCATCTGGGCGAGCACGGCGATCAAGGCGTTCTGCCGCAGAAAGGTGCTTTTCCCCGCCATGTTGGGACCGGTCAGCAGCCACAGGCGGCCGCCCTCGTCGAGGGTGCAGTCGTTGGCCACGAACGCGCCGTCCTGCCCCTCCCGCAACGCCGCCTCCACCACCGGATGGCGGCCCCCGGTGACGGCGAACGCGGCGCTGTCCTCCAGCACCGGTCGGCAGTATGCGCGGTCGGCGGCCACCTGGGCCAGTGCGGCGGCCACGTCCAGCTCCGCCAGGGCGGCGGCGGCGGACGCGATGGCGTCGGCGCGGGCCGCCACCTCCCCCACCAGGTCCTCGAACAGACGGGTCTCCAGGGCGAGCGCCCGATCGGCGGCCTTGGCGATGCGGCTTTCCAGGTCGCCCAGCTCGACCGTGGTGTAGCGCACCGCGTTGGCCATGGTCTGGCGGTGGATGAAGTCGCCGTCGGGGCCGGACGGGACCTTGTCGGCCTGCTTGGCCGGCACCTCGACGAAGTAGCCGAGCACGTTGTTGTGGCGGACCTTGAGGGCGGAAACGCCCGTCTCGGCCGCGTAGCGGCTCTGCAGGTTGGCGATCAGGCGCCGGCTTTCGTCGCGCAGGGTCCTGAGCTCGTCCAGGTCGGGGGCGTAGCCGGCGGCGATGAAGCCGCCGTCCCGGGCATACAGCGGCAGCTCCGCCGCCAGGGCCCGGGTCAGCCGGTCGACGAGCGGCGTGTGATGGCCCAGCGCCGCCACGCAGTCCCCGACCCCGGCGGGCCCGGCGCCGGCCAGGATCCCGGCCACGTCGCCGGTCACCGCCAGCCCGTCGCGGATGCCGGCCAGGTCCCGCGGCCCGCCGCGGCCCAGGGTAAGCCGCGCCAGCGCCCGCTCGATGTCTGGGCAGCGGCGAAGGCGGTCGCGCACCGTGTCCCTGAGCCGCAGGCCCTCGACGAAGAACTGCACCATGTCGAGACGGCCCTCGATGGCCGCGGCGTCGGTGAGTGGCGCCGCCAGGCGCGCCGCCAACAAGCGCCCCCCGCCCCCGGTCACGGTGGCATCGACGACACCGATGAGGCTGCCCTTGCGGCTCCCGCCAAGGGTCTGGTTGAGCTCCAGGTTGCGCCTGGTGGCGGCGTCGATCTCCATGACCGCGCCCTCGGCCAGGTGGCGGATGGCGCCGATGCGCGGCAGGCGGCCCTTCTGGGTCAGTTCCACGTAGTCCACCAGCGCGCCGGCGGCAGCCACCTCGGCCCGCGAGAAGGCCCCGAAGCCGTCCAGGGTCCCGACGCCGTACAGGGCCTCCAGCCGGCGCCGCCCGTTGTCGCTGTCGAACCGGCTCGCCGGCAGCACGGTCAGGCTCGGCCGCCACTCGTTCAAGATCTCGAACAGATCGGGCTTCTGAACCACCGACTCGGAGACCAGGATCTCGCCCGCCTCCAGCCGCGCCAGGACCGCCGCCAGGCCGGCCGCTGCCACCGGCTGGGCCACCAGCTCACCCGTGGAGACGTCGATCCAGGCCAGGCCCAGAGCCCCCTGCGCCGCCGCGCATGCCGCCAGGTAGTTGTGGCGCCGCGACTCCAGAAGCGAGTCCTCGGTGATGGTGCCCGGCGTGATGACCCGCACCACGTCGCGCCGGACCACCGCCTTGCCGCCCCGCTTCTTGGCCTCGGCCGGGTCTTCGGTCTGCTCGCACACGGCCACCTTGAAGCCCTGGCGGATGAGCCGCGCTAGGTAGCTTTCGTGGCTGTGCACCGGCACCCCGCACATGGGGATGTCCTCGCCCAGGTGCTTGCCCCGCTTGGTGAGCGTGATGTCGAGGGCGCGCGTCGCCTTGACCGCATCGTCGAAGAACAGCTCGTAGAAGTCGCCCATGCGGTAGAACAGCAGGCAGTCCGGGTACTGGTCCTTGATGGCCCCGTACTGGACCATCATGGGCGTCGCCTGGGCCGCCGACGGGGCGGACGCGGAGGGCGCGGTTTTCGGGGGTGTGCGCTGGTGCACGGCGGGGGTGTCGCTCGACTCCCGGTGGAACCGGGGCCACCTTAGCACAGAGCCGACGACGACGTTAAACGGGCTGGGATTTCATGCCGCCGTCCGGCAATATGGATTTGCCCGAGCCAACCTGTGATCGACCGACCGTGACCGAGTCCAGCGTATCCGCTCCCATCCTCCGCGAAGCCGTGGCTTTGTTCTCGGACCGCGCCCACTTCGAGGCGACTGTCGCCGCCCTCACCGACGCCGGTTTCGAGCGGGCCGACCTGAGCGTGCTCAGCTCCCACGAATCCATCGATGCCGCCGGCCAGCCGGGCCGGCCGTGGAAGGACGTGGTGACCGCCCTGGTGGGCGAGCTCAAGTACGAGGGGCCGCTGGTCGCCTCGGGCGCCATCCTGCTGGCCGGCGGCGCCACCGCCGCCACCATTGCCGGTCTCATCGGCGCCGCCGTCGGCGTCGCCGCCACCAAGGAGGTCCTTGACGAGGTCACTGCCAAGCCCCACACCGAGGACTTCGCCCGCGCGCTGGCGGCCGGCGGGGTCATCCTGTGGGTGCGGGTCGAGGACCAGGACCGGGAGCAAGCGGCGCTGGCCATCCTCGACGAAAACGGCGGCGCCAACGTCCACGTCCACGAGACGGCGACGGCCGCCTCCTGACTCATCCGACCTCGGCCATCGCTTTCTGGTGGGCCTCCACCGACTCCTGCCCGAAGCAGCAGAAGATCACGCTGTCTACTGTTTCATTGCCGGCAAGGAACGCCTTGACGGTGCGCACGGCGATGGCGGCGGCACGGTCCGGGGGGAAACGGTAGACGCCCGTGCTGACGGCCGGAAAAGCCACGGTGCGGCAGCCCAGGGCCGCCGCTTCCTCCAGGGACCGCCGGTAGCAACTGGCCAGCAGGTCGTCCTCGCCGGCGGCGCCCCCGTGCCACACCGGGCCGACCGTATGGATCACATGCTTGGCCGGCAGACGGTAGCCCTTGGTGGCCTTGGCCTCGCCGGTGGGGCAGCCCCCCAGGGTGCGGCATTCGGCGAGAAGGTCGGGCCCGGCGGCGCGGTGGATGGCCCCATCCACGCCGCCTCCGCCGAGCAGCGACTCGTTGGCCGCGTTGACGATGGCATCCACTGCGAGCTTGGTGATATCGCCCTCGGCGATCTCCATGCGGTCAGCCATGGGACGGCTCCTCCCCTTCCAACTGCCGGACCGCCCGCGCCACGTGGTGGAGCGCGTCCAGCCGCTTGTCGTAGACGTGGTCGGTGGGAATCTGGCCGCCGTAGCCGACGCTGGTCAACATGGACTCGACGTGCGGGCCCATGCCGATCAGGAACACCTCCAGGCCCAGGTCTTTGGCGTTGACGATGATGTCGTTCAACGCCAGCGCCGCACTGGTGTCGACGAAGGTCACGTCTGTCAGGTCCAGCACCAGGACCTTGTAGGCGGCCTTGGCCACCACCCGCCGGGTCATGCCCTGGGCGGCGCCGAAGCTCACCGGGCCGCTCAGGTGATAGAACATGACGTCGTCCGTGTGGCGGGCGAGAAGGGACTCCTCGTCCTCGGTCAGCGGCACGCCGTCGAGGTCGTCCTTCTCGTGGGCGGCGCGGATGTTGGCCAGCTGCAGGTCCGACATGCGTTTCACGAACAACAGGCTGGCCCCGATAACGCCGGCGGCGACGGCGACGATCAGATCGACGAACACGGTCAGCCCGAGCACCACGAACATCAGGATGACCCCGGCCTTGGGCGCCCGAGGGACCCGGTGCAGGAAGGCCCAGTCGATGATGTCGATGCCCACCTTGACCAGGATGCCGGCCAGCACCGCGTGGGGGATGTGCCCGGCCAGGGGGCCCAGACCCACCACCACCGCCAGCAACACCAAGGCATGCAGCATGCCCGAGATCGGCGTGCCGCCCCCGGACCGCACGTTGACCACCGTGCGCATGGTGGCACCGGCGCCGGGGATGGCGCCGAACAGCCCGGCCAGCACGTTGCCGATGCCCTGGCCGACCAGTTCGCGGTCGGAGTCGTGGTGGGTGCGGGTGATGTTGTCGGCGATCAGGGACGTCAGCAGGCTGTCGATGGACCCGAGCAGGGCCAGCACCAGGGCCGACAGCACCATGTCCGGCAACTGGGCCAGGGTGAACGACGGCCACCGGAGATCGGGCAGGCCGGTGGGGATGTCGCCCAGCACCGGCACGCCGGGCAGGAACAGCCACACGGCGGCCGTGCCCAGGACCAGCGCGATCAGGGGCGGCGGCACCAGGCGGGCGAGGGCCTTGGGCGTGAACAGCATGACCGCCAGCGCGCCGAAGCCGACGGCGGCGGCCGTCCACTGGATGCCGGCGAGAACGTCGGGCACCGCCCGGATGACCCCGATGGTGCCACCGGCCGGCGTCGGCTGGCCCAGCAGCGGCGCGAACTGCAGGATGATGATGATCACCCCGATGCCGCTCATGAACCCCGAGATGACGGTGAAAGGCACCAGGGTGATGAGGTTGCCGAGCCGGAGGGCTCCGAAGGCGATCTGCAGGGCGCCGCCCATCATGACCACCGTGAAGGCCAGCGCCGGGTCATGGGCATAGCGGGTGACGATGGCCGCCATGACCACGGTCATGGGCCCGGTGGGTCCCGAGATCTGGGTCGGCGTGCCACCGAACAGGGCGGCGAAGAAGCCGATGATGATGGCGCCGTAGAGCCCGGCCATGGGCCCGGCCCCCGAGGCGACACCGAAGGCCAGCGCCAGTGGCAGCGCCACCACCGCCGCCGTCACGCCGCCGTAGATGTCGCCCCGGATGTTGTCGAAACGGAGTCCGTGGACGAGCTTCATGGTTTGCGGGTATGGATCGGCGGTGGAGGGACGACCACTATAATCCAACGCCGCCGCATATGTTCGACAAAACTCAACCCGGAAGCGTCCTCGTCTACGTGGGCCTCGATCGGGTCGGCGACGGCCTGCTCAAGCTGCCCTTCGTGCGCGGCCTGCGCGACGCCTTCCCCGACGCCCGCCTGACCTGGGTCGCCGGCAAGGAGACCAGCGTCTACGCCGGCGTCATGGCGCCGGTGATCGACGGCCTGCTCGACGAGGTGGTGGAGAACGCCGGCATCGGCCTGCACCCGTCGGAGTTCCTGCGCCGCCCCCTCGATGGGCGGCGGTTCGACCTGATCATCGACACCCAGCGCATCGTGTGGGCCAGCCTCTCCCTGTGGCGGGTGCCGCACCGGATGTTCGTGTCGCCGGCCGGCCGGTTCCTGCTGTCGTCGCGGCGCCCGCCCCGCGGCTATCGGTACCCGCGCAGCATGCAGCGCCAGATGCTGGACCTGCTGGAGTTGGCCAGCGGACGGGCCTTTCCCACCCCCACGACCCTCGATCTGACCCTGCAACCGAGCCTGGCCGACGAGGCGACACGCCTGCTGCCGCCGGGCCCCACCTACATCGGCATCGCCCCCGGCTCGGGCGGGGCGCCCAAATGCTGGCCGCTGCCCAACTTCGTCGAATTGGCGCAGGGCCAGGTGGCTCAGGGCCGAAGTCCGGTGTTCTTCCTCGGGCCCAAGGAGCTGGACTGGAAGGCCGACATCCGTGACGCGGTCCCGCAGGCCCTGTTCCCCCTCCAGGCCCCGGGCGTCACGGAAACCCACGGCTTCTCGCCGCAGCTCACCATCGCCCTGGCGCAGCGCATGACGGCCTCGGTGTCCAACGATTCGGGCGCCGGCCACATGCTGGCCATCGGCGGGGCGCCGCTGGTGTGCCTCTACGGCCCCACGGTGCCGGAGAAGTTCCCGCCCATGACCGACCGCCTCACCGTCATCCGCGCCGGCGACTTCGGCGGCCGGGAGATGGCCGACATCCCTATGGCGCCGGTGGTTGCGGCACTGGAGGCGGCGCTCGGTTAGCCCGCATCAGCCACACCAGCACCGCCAGGCCCGGCAGGGCGACGGCGGTGGACACCGCGAAAAAGGGAATCCACCCCACCGAATCGGCGACCCAGCCGCTGGAGGCGGACAGCACGTCCCGGGCGAAGGCCATGAAGGAACTCAGCAGGGCGTACTGCGTCGCCGTGTAGGCAGCGTGGCACAGGGACGACAGGTAGGCGACGAAGGCCGCCGTGGCCATGCCGCCGGTGACGTTCTCCGTGGCCACGGTCACCGTCAGCATGGCCACGTCGTGGCCGACCATGGCCTGGGCGGCGAACACCAGATTCGAGAGCATCTGCAGGACCCCGGCGACCAGCAGGGCCCGCATGATGCCGGCGCGGCTGACCAGGATGCCGCCGAGCAGGCCGCCGGCGATGGTGGCGCCCATGCCGAACAGCTTGCTCACGTTGGCGATCTCCACCGTGGAGAACCCCATCTCCACGTAGAAGGGGTTGGCCATCAGGCCCAGGTATGCGTCGCCCAGCTTGTAGAGCATGATGAACAGCAGGATGGCCGCCCACGCCGGCCGGGCGGCGAAGTCGGCCAGCGGCGCCACCGCCGCCTCGCAGAGCCAGGCCAGCGGCCGCGCCAGCCAGCCGGAGACGTTGGTGCCCAGGCGGCGGGCGACGGCCGCCTCGTCGGCGTCGGCGGCGTGCACGGCGTCGGCGGTCTCCGGCTCCCGGGCCAGCAGCACCGCCGCCATGCCGACCATCACCAGGGCCCCCATGACCGCGTACACCTGGGCCCACGGCAGCACGGAGGCCAGCCACAGGGCCCCGGCTCCCGAAGCCAGGGTGCCCATGCGGTAGCCGAGCACGATGGCGCCGGCGCCGGCCCCCTGCTCGCGGTCTTCGAGGATCTCGACCCGGTAGGCGTCGATGACGATGTCCTGGCTGGCCGAGCAGAAGGCCACCACCAGGGCCAGCAGGGCCGTCGCCAGCGGGTTGGTGGCGGGATGGGTGGCGGAAAGGCCGAGGATGGCCGCCATCAACGCCGCTTGCGCGAACAGGGTCCAGCCCCGCCGCCGCCCGAGCAGGCGGGTCAGCCCCGGCAGCGGCACCCGGTCGATGAGCGGCGCCCACAGGAACTTGAAGGTGTAGGGCGTCCGCACCAGGGAGAAAAGCCCGATGGCGGTCAGCGACACCCCTTCGGCCTTGAGCCACAGGGACAGGGTGGAGAACACCAGGAGCAGCGGCAGGCCGCTGGAGAAGCCCAGGACCACGATGACCGCCATGCGCCGGTCGGCATAGACCCGGGCCGCCGACAGCCATCCTGTCACGCCCGGCCGCCTCCGCCATCCGCCGCCAGCCGCCGCACCAGATCGACGGCGGCATCGCCGTCGAGACGGGCGACACACGGGTACATGCCGTCCTCGGCCGGCAGGATGCAGGCGCCCAGGCAGCCCTCGCAGGGCATGGACCGGTAGACCACGTGCACGTTGTCGGGTGCGATCTCGGGGGCGTAGGGGACGATCTCGCCGACGAAGGCGGCGCTGGCCAGGCACACGGTCGGCGCCCCCACCGCCACCGCCAGGTGCATCAGCGCCGTGTCCACCGACACCACCAGACGCGCCGTCCTGAGGGTCGGCACCAGGTCCTCGAAGGACGACGGATCGAAGGCCACGCCCGGGAGGTCGAGCAGCGACCGGAATTCGGGATTGGCTCCCAGGTCGCCCGGCGCCCCGGTCACCAGGACCCGCACGCCATCGGGGACCGCCCCGATCATGCGGCGGAACAGCTCCGCCGGGCTCTGCTTCTGGCGCACCGCGGAGAACGGCTGCATGACCACCGTCGGTGCCGCTCCCGGGGCCGGCGGTGGGAGGGCATCGGCGGCAAGCCTGACGGTGGGCGGCCGATCGTCTCGTCCGGTGATCCAGTTGGCGAAGTCGGTCCAGCGCACCACCTTGTCGCGCTTCGGCGCCCCGCTGTCGAACAGGCGGTCGTAGAGGGCGCGGTTGCGGCGCAGGGCCGCGTCGTGCTTGGGCCACGGCCGGGGCTCCATCGCCACCGATTCCGATGCCCGGCAGGCGCGGATGAGGGATTCGTCGAGATCCGGGTGGCGCAGGTAGTCGGTGCTCACCACCAGGCGGAGGTGGGCGTCGAACAGGCGGCGTCGGGTCTCGGCCCGGTACGCCCGGTCACGGCGCAAGCGGGCGAAATCGACGGTATCCACCCGCACCGCCGGCGGCACCAGGAACGCCATCTTGGCGGCGTCGCGGCGCAGCAGCAGGGTGACCTCCTCGCCGGGCCGGGCCAGCCCGAGAAACCGCGGCAGCACCAGCGCGAACAGAACCGTGTCGCCCAGGCCACCCGACGACACCAGCAGCACCCCGGAGGGGCCGCCGGTGCGCGGGCGGCGACGCAGGCGGGAGTCCTGGAGGCGGTCGGACCAACGCGACAGACGTTTGCTTGCCAAAGCGGCCCGGCCCTTCCCGTCAGCCCGGCCGGGTCCGGAGCACGGCGAAGAAGTTGGCCGACCAGATCTCCGGCGGCGTCATCAGCAGACGCCCGAGCGTGCCGTGGACCAGCCGGTCCAGCACCTGCCGGGTGGGGCTGCCCAGCAGGTGGGGCAGTACGTGGGTGCACTGGTAGCCGGCCGCCTCGGCCAGCTGCCGCATGCTGGTGGGGTTGTAGGCCGCCTTGTGGGTGAGGTCGCCGTACTGGAACTGGCCGCCCCAGGGCGACGCCATGTTGGGGACCTTGATCAGCAGCCGCGCGTCCGGGTTCAGCACCGACGCCAGAGACCGCAGAAGGCGCACGCCGTCCTCGGGGGTGAAGTGTTCGAGCACGTCGAACAGAGCGACGCGGTCGAATCGCCGGCCGTCGGCACCGCCGGCGAGGAACGCCTCAACGTCGATGGCGCGGAAGTTCCCGGCGATGCCCGGCGGCAGGTGGTCGGCGACGGCCGGGTCCCGGTCGATGCCCAGGAAATCGGTCACCCCCTTCTCCCTCAGGTAGGCGAGGAAGAGCCCGGTTCCGCAGCCCACTTCGAGCACCGCCTTGTCCGGGGTGCACGCCGTCGGCTCCCAGAACTCGCGGTCGAACCGCGCCACGTGCTTGGCCTGCAGGCGGGGCACGGCGTAGTCCTTGAACCGGGCGTAGGTCCCGTAGAAGTCGACGGCGTCCCGGTCAGCCATGGGCCTCGGCCTTCATGCCCAGCAGGCTCTCCACCTCGGCCCACACCCGCTCGCCGCCGACGGTGCTGATGCAGGGGAAGACCTCGGTCTTGGTGGCCCGTTTGTGGCAGCGCCAGAAGCAGTGGTAGCAGTCCATCTCGTGGTAGACGAACCGGGCGTTGGCCGGCGTCACCTCGGCCGGGTAGGGGAAGAAGCAGCCGAAATGGCCGCCGCCGACGATGACCACGGTCGGCGTGCCCAGGGCGACACCCAGGTGGGCGGGCCCAGTGTCGTTGGTGATCATCAATGCCGCATGGGCCATCAGGTCCATCAGCTCGGAGAGGCTGGTGCGGCCGACCAGATCCACCACGCCGGGTTTCGTGAGGATCTGCCGCAGGCGGTCGTCGTCGATGACCTCCTCGCCGGTGCCGACGAACACCACCCGGTAGCCGCGGTCCAGGAGCCGCTCGGCCATGTCCAGGTAGCCGGCCAGGGGCCAGCGCCGGCCGGGCTCGTTGCTGCCCGGGTTGAGCACCGCATAGGGCGGGCCGTCCGGCAGCGGCGGCGGGGCGTCGCGCCAGGCGATGCGCGGCGGCGCCGGCGCGACGGCGCGCCCGGCCACCGCGGAGACGAACCGGGCGTGGCGGACCACCTCGTGGATGGGGTAGACCCCGGTGTTGACGATGCGGTCCACCTGGCTGAGGTAGTAGGTGAACTCGGCCCGGGTCGGCTCGTTGATGTAGGGCAGCGACGCCACCGTGCGCGGCGCCCCGGCCACCCACAGCAGGCTGTCGGCCATCAGCGCCCGCCGGAAGTACGAATCGTTGACGGCGACGGCCGGGGCGAGCTGGCGCAGCCACAGGTTCACCTTCAGGCGGTACAGCGGCCGGCGGGCGTACACGTGCTCGTCGATTACGCGCACCCGGTAGCCTTCGAACAGGCTCTCGGCGATGGCGCCCCAGCTCGTGCAGCCGAGGATCACCATGTCCTCGCGGGCGACCCCGAAGGCCTCGGCGTAATGGTCCAGGCTGCCCCGGAACAGCACCATGTCGCCGATGCCGTCCATGCGCACCACCAGCAGGCCGCGGCGGCGCTTGAGCACCGGCCAATGGCGGGCGATCAGGTCGAGCGGGCGGAACATCCACCAGCGCCGCCGCATGCCGGCGGGCATGGCGCGCCAGAACGCCGAGACGGCGAAGCGATGGCCCGGCGTGCCGCCGTCGAGCCCGGGCGACTGGGAAACCACCATGGAGCCGTTTGTACGGTCGGCCGATCCTCAGCGCAAGGCAGGCCGGGGATCAGGCTCACCATCCCTCAGTTTTCTCTTGCGCTGAAGAATCCGTGTGTGATTCAAGGAGTCCGCCCTTTTGTCAGGCGGAGACCGAAGGATGGGTGGGATC
>JANQFP010000049.1 GCA_028277795.1 Rhodospirillales bacterium | reverse complement strand
TGCGCGCCCTGCTCGACGCAGACGTCGGGCAAGCCGAGGTGGAGCACGTGCACCATGACCCCATGCAGGGCCAAGAGCTCGGAGACCGCGGAGCCGGCGCCGCCGGCGATGGCGTTCTCCTCGAGGGTGACCAGGAGCCGATGGCGGTCGGCCAGCTCCAGCACCAGGGCCTCGTCCAGGGGCTTGACGAAGCGCATGTTGGCCACCGTGAGGCCGAGCTTGCGCCCGACCTGCTCCGCGGCGGCAAGCGGGCTGCCGAAGGCGAGCAGTGCCGCGTCCTGGCCCTGGCGGCGCAGCTCGCCGCGGCCGATGGGGAGCGCGCCGGCGGTCGTGTCGATCGCGCTGCCCGGTCCGCTGCCGCGGGGGTAGCGGACGATGGCGGGGCCGGGGTAGTGGTAGGCGGTGTCTAACAGCCGCCGGC
The DNA here is from genome assembly GCA_028277795.1 of Rhodospirillales bacterium. Classification (GTDB taxonomy): domain Bacteria; phylum Pseudomonadota; class Alphaproteobacteria; order Rhodospirillales; family JANQFP01; genus JANQFP01. The sequence goes on along the minus strand of JANQFP010000049.1, from coordinate 1,346 downwards.
AGTCCGGCTCGTCCGCCGGGGCGGCAATGACGAGGTTGGGCAGGGGGCGGGCGTAGCTCAGGTCGAAGCCGCCGGCATGCGTCGCCCCATCCGCGCCCACCAGCCCGGCGCGGTCGACGGCGAAGGTGACGTCGAGGTTCTGCAGGCAGACATCGTGCACGAGTTGATCATAGGCGCGCTGCAGGAAGGTCGAGTAGATGGCCACCACAGGCTTGAGGCCCTCGCAGGCCATGCCGGCGGCGAGGGTGACGGCGTGCTGCTCGGCGATGCCGACGTCGAAGTAGCGTGCGGGAAAGCGCTCGGAGAAGGCGACCAGCCCGGAGCCTTCGCGCATGGCGGGGGTGATGCCCAGCAAGCGCTGGTCCGCGGCCGCGGTGTCGCAGAGCCAGTCGCCAAAGATCTGGGTGTAGCTGGGGCCGGCGGCCTGCTTCTTGTGGATGGCGCCGGTGTGCCGGTCGAAGGGGGTGACGCCATGGTAGGTGGTGGGGGCGTCCTCGGCCGGAGGGTAGCCGCGGCCCTTTTGGGTGACGACGTGCAGGAGCCGCGGCACGGTCATCTGGCGCATGTTCTTGAGCGTGCCGAGCAGGGCGTCGAGGTCGTGCCCGTCGATGGGGCCGATGTAGTTGAAGCCGAGCTCTTCGAACAGGGTGCTGGGCATGAGCATGCCCTTCATGTGCTCTTCCCAGCGCCCGACCAGCTGGCGCAGCTGCGGCAGCCCGGCCAGGGCCTGCTTGCTGCCTTCGCGCATGCTGGTGTAGACGCGACCGGAGAGCAGCTTGGCGAGGTGGCCGCTGATGGCGCCCACGGGCGGGCTGATGGACATCTCGTTGTCGTTCAGGATGACCAGCAGGTTGGGATCCAGCGGTCCGCCGTGGTTCAGGGCCTCGAAGGCCATGCCGGCGCCCAAGGCGCCGTCGCCGATGACGGCAATGACCCGGCGCCGCTCGCCCTTGGCCTTGGCGGCGATGGCCATGCCGAGCGCGGCACTGATGGAGGTGCTGGAGTGGCCAACGCCGAAGGTGTCGTATTCGCTCTCGCCGCGCTTGGGGAAGCCCGACAGGCCGCCCTTCTGGCGCAGGCGGTCCATGCGCGCACGCCGGCCGGTCAGGATCTTGTGCGGGTAGGCCTGGTGGCCCACGTCCCACACCAGGCGGTCTTCGGGCGTGTCGAAGACATAGTGCAGCGCGATGCTGAGCTCCACCACGCCGAGACCGGCCGCCAAGTGCCCGCCAGTGCGCGCGACACTGTCGATCAGGTAGGCCCTGAGCTCCGCGGCCAGTTGCTTCAGCTGCTCGGACCCCAGCTGGCGCAGGTCGGCCGGGGTGTCGATGGTGGTGAGGAGGGGG
>JANQFP010000014.1 GCA_028277795.1 Rhodospirillales bacterium | reverse complement strand
CCGTCCATGCCCGACAGCGTCCTCACCGCCGCCGAGTTCCTCGCCGAGGTCGACTCCCGCCAGACCTCCAACAACTGGGATGAGGCCACCACCATGCGCAACGTGGACGGCGCCATCCGCCTCGAGGCCCGCCAGTGGCTCACCTACGGCCTCAGGGGTTTCTTCGACGACCCCGACACCTACGACGCCGTCCTCGCCAGCTGGACCCGCTTCAAGCCGTACTTCAAGCAGCAATACGGCATCCCCACGGAGCAGCCCGAGATCCTCCTCGCCGCCATCTCCCCGCAGAGGGCCAACGAGGACGCCAGGGCCTACGCCTTTCGCATCTACATGGCGTTCCAGCCGGCCTCCCAGCAGCTCACCGCCGCCCTGCACGCCGACACCCCCACGGTCCGCCCGTTCAGAGGTACGAACCATGCTCTTCTCACAGACAGGTCCGCCGCCAACCTCGACCGCGCCGAGGCGTACACGGCCTCCGTCGCCCACAACGTCGCCGAGGGGATGCGCCTCCAGGGCGCGGCCTACGTCACCATGGCCACCAAGTCCATCGCCACCCAGGGCCTCCGGCACCCGGAGATCCGCACCCACGTGGCCACCCAGTGCAAGAACGACCCGACGATGAGCCTGCAGGCCTACTTCACCCTCGTCACCGACACCGCCCTTTCCGTCAAGAGCGTGTCCCAGCAGCACAGGGCCGCCGCCGCGGTCCACGCCGTCCACGACGCCGACGAAGCCGACGACCCCCAGGACCACGAGGTCGCCGCCCTCTCCAAGAAGGCCGGCTTCAACAAGCGCAACCCCAAGGACAACAAACAGCAGCGCAACCTCCCGGGTGGGCCCACCAACGCACAGCGGGTCGACCCCGCCGCCGGGCCCTTCCGTAAGGCGCCCAAGTGGTGCACCCACTGCCGGATGTGGTGCAACCACACCGAGAAGGAGTGCAAGCGCAAGAAGCAGGGCCTCCCCGCCGGACCTCCACAGCCTCGCCGCCCGCAGGCCGCTGCCGTCCTCCCCGGGACCGACCTCGACGACACCGCGGACGCCGTCCACTCCATCGACGCCGGGACGTTAAACTCCAACGGGTCCTGGAACTGACACGCGTCCCAGGATCCCGACGCCGCCTTCAGAGGGAGCATTTTCAAATTTGTGTAACTAACGCTGCACTGTACAAAGAACTCCAGATCGGTTCAACAAAGCTCCCCTACTCGGCTAAGCGTGTCTCCTTCACCGTCCTCGCCACCAACCGCAACGGCGCCGCCGACCACGACGCCAACATCAAGATGCTCTTCGACACGGGCGCGGCCGTCTCCATCCTCACCTCCGCCACATGGGACCGGCTCCAAAGGGCACGACCCCGACTCCGTGCCTTCCACGTGTGGGACAAGCACGGCGTCTCCATCTCCAATGCCAGCGGGGAGTCCATGGCCATCTCCACTGTGGCCGCCATCTACTTCCAGGCCGGCCCAGACACCTGCCGCGGGGTCTTCGTCGTCAGCCCAGACGCCACCCAGAACATCTGTGGCATGAACATCATCCGCCCCAACCGGATGACACTCGACATCGACACCGACAACGTCACCGCCAGGCCACCGGGCTGCCCGCCCGGCCGTTACGCCGTGCTCGACACCGAGCAGATCCACTCGGTCTCCGCGGTCGCCGACAAGCCCAACATCACCGACTCCTGGCAGGTCGTCGCCAACCGCGCCAC
>JANQFP010000247.1 GCA_028277795.1 Rhodospirillales bacterium | reverse complement strand
GTAACACCGGCAAAACCCCGGGCGGATCGTGTGCCGTACGACTCACTAAGAGTTGAATCCGATGCGATATCGTGATTCTGTAAGCCCATGGTCAAGCCGCCGCCAGATGTCGATGTCCTGCCGCCGACGGCCTTGAAGCCGCTGACGCTGGGGCTTCTCGAGGAAAACGCGCGCCTGACCTCGGAAAACGCCGCCCTCCGCGACGAAATCGCCCGGCTCAAGGGCCTGAAGGGCAAGCCCGACATCAAACCGTCACGGCCCTCGGGCATGGACAAGGCGACGGACCGGCGCAAGGGCCGGGGCGGCAAACGCAAGCGGCGCGGCGCCAAAGACCTGGGCGAGGTGCACGAAAAGCGGGTGATCGAGGCCGAGGGGGTCCCGGCGGGGTCGCGCTTCAAGGGCTACGAGGCCTTCACGGTCCAGGACCTGAAGATCGAGGCCCGGGTCGTGCAGTTCCTGCGCGAGCGCTGGGTGACGGCGGACGGGCGCACGATCGTCGCGCCGTTGCCGGCCGGGATCGACGGGCACTTCGGGCCCGAACTGAAGCGGTTCGTCCTGACCCAGTACCATCAGGGCCAAACCACGGTGCCGCGTCTGGTGGCGCTGTTGGAGATGTTGGGCGTGTCCATCTCCGAGCGCCAAGTGGTGAGGCTCCTCATCCAGGACAAGGAGGCCTTCGTTGCCGAGGCCCGCGACGTCTTGCGGGCCGGCCTTCTCTGCGCCGGCGGCGGCTGGATTTCCGTCGACGACACCGGGGCGCGCCATCGGGGCCGCAACGGATATTGCACCCAGATCGGCAACGACCGTTTCACTTTCTTCGCGACCACGTTCTCGAAAAGCCGGCTCAATTTCCTGTCGCTGCTGCGGGCCGGCCATACGGACTACGTCCTCGGGGATGCGGCGTTCGATTACATGCGTGCGCGCAACCTGTCGGGCAAGGTCATCGCCTTGCTGGCCGACCATCCGGTGCGGCGTTTCGAGGACGAGGAAGCCTGGGCAGCACACCTGGACCGGCTCGGCATCTCCGCCATGGACGTCCATCCCGACCCGGCCACCATCGCCACCGAGGGGGCGCTGTGGGGGGCGGTGGTCGCGCACGGGTTCCTGGACGGGATGGTGGTTCTGTCCGACGACGCGGGGCAGTTCGACGTCGGTCTCCACGCCTTGTGCTGGGTTCATGCCGAGCGCCTGATCCACAAGCTGGATGCGTTCACCGATGCCGCCCGACGCGCCAAGGAACGGGTCCGCGCCCGGATCTGGTGGTTCTATGCCGACCTCAGGGCCTACCGCGAGGCCCCGACCAACAAGCGGCGGCGGGAACTGGAGCGGCGGTTCGACAGTATTTTCACCACCCGCACCGGGTTTGCCGCCCTCGACCGTCTGCTGGGACGATTGTACGCCAACAAGGCCGAATTGCTGCGGGTGCTGGACCGCCCCGACATCCCGCTCCATACCAATGGAAGCGAGAACGATGTCCGGTGCCACGTCACCCGGCGCAAGATCAGCGGCACCACCCGTGCGGACGCGGGGCGGGATGCCCGGGACGTGTTCCTCGGGCTGGCCAAAACCTGCCGCAAGCTCGGCGTCTCGTTCTGGGATTACCTCGGCGATCGGCTCGGCATCGCCCCCGGCACCGTCCCAAGGCTGCCCGAACTCCTCGCACCTCCCTGAGCCAGGGCGCCCGGGGTTTTGCCGGTGTTACGGATTAACTATGCAACGTGTTGAAATTAAAGAATAATATTATTACGAGGGAGTGATGACCGTCACTTCGATTCCGGGTCGCCGGGCATACAATCAAAAGCATCGAAGGACCCCGAACCTCCAGAAGAACGAGACCCGCCATGTTGCAGACCCTTCCCAGCCAGGCCCATCGCACCGCCGCTTCCGGCGCGTTCGAGAAGCTGCTGGCCGCGGTCGAGGCCGAGCACGAGGCGCACCGTCCCGGGGCTTTCGAGAAGCTCGAAGCGGCCGTGGCCCGCGATAAGGCCGAGGCCGAGGAGGCCGGACCCGGTGCACTGGAGAAACTCGCCGACGCCGTCGACGCCGGCCGCACCACCATGGACAAGCTGGTCCACGCCATCGAGACCGAACGCCCCGCCCGAGGCCACAGGTTCTCGGACCGGCTGCGCGACGCGGTTCCGGACCTGAAACCGGACCTCAGGGGCTACCCCCTCGACGGGCACGTGGAGCTGTACCGGCGCCGCGGCATCCGCCTCGACGCCAAGGCGTGATCACCTCTTCCGCTTCTCCACCAGGCACGCCACCACGCCGCGCATGGTTCGCACCTCCTGTTCGGTCAGGCCGGCGCGCTGGAACATGTTCCTCAGGTTCCGGACCATGTAGGGCCGTTTCTCGGTGATGCGCAGGAAGCCGCAGGCGTCCAGCTCCCGCTCCAGGTGCTCGAACAGCCCGACCATCTCCTCCTTGGTCGCCGGCCGGCTCTCGCGGTAGTGGGGCAGGTGTTCGGCCGGGGTGGAATCCGCGGCCTGGTACCACTCGTAGCCCACCAGCAGTACCGCCTGGGCCAGGTTGAGCGAACTGTGCGCCGGGTTGAGCGGCACCTGCAGGATGGCGTCGGCCAGGGCGACGTCGTCGTTGGTCAGGCCCTTGGCCTCCTTGCCGAACAGGATGCCCGACGGACCCGGCCATTCGCGGATGCGCCGTGCCATGCCGCGGGGGGTCAGGACCTCCTTGACCATGTCGCGCGAGCGGGCGGTGGCGGCGTAGACCCGCTCCAGGTCGGCGACAGCCGCCTCGGTGGTTTCGAAAAGCCGC
>JANQFP010000243.1 GCA_028277795.1 Rhodospirillales bacterium | reverse complement strand
CCCCGGTCCCTTGACTGTCACCGTGTCGGCTTGCCGGAAAGGGGGGAGACATGGACGTACAGATGGCGGATGTGACCATCCACCTGGACGAGACCCTGGACCACGACACCCGCGAGGACCTGCGCGACCGGATCCTGGCCCTGGACGGGGTCATGGGGGTGGCCCACCACGACTCCAAGCCGCACCTGATGATCGTCGAGTACGATCCGGCCCGGCTCCACGCCATCGACCTGCTGCGCCCCATCACCGACCAGGGCTACCACGCCGAGCTGGTCGGGCTTTAGAGCCCGTCCGAGAGGTTCCTGATGCTTTTCAATGCCTTGAGTTTATGCGCCGGCAGGAGGGGCGGGCGCCGCGATGCCGGGGCATCGCCTTCGCGGCCGCTCCTGGCAGGGCCGCGTTTCCAGTTCGTTGAAAAACACCATGAACCTCTCGGACGGGCTCTTAGGGCCGGTGCTCGGAGGTGGTGATTCATTCCAGGGCCTCGCAGCCGACCGTATGAGGTCGCGGCACGATGTACCGATTCTGACCCGAAAGCGCGGGAACTCGTCATGCACCGCCTTATCGCCATCGTCTTGATCTCCGTCGGGCTGGTCGCGTGCGCCCCGCGAAGCGCCGTGGTCGACCCGGCCCAGCATGCCCGCGATGTTGAGTCCGTCACGCACTGGCGTGCGGCTGCCGAGCGGGGCTCGGCCGAGGCCCAAAGCAACCTCGGCTACATGTACGCGGAAGGCCGGGGGGGCCTGCCCCGGGACGATGCGGAAGCCGTGAAATGGTACCGCAAGGCGGCCGAGCAGGGTCTGGCTCTTGGCCAGAGCAACCTCGGCTCCATGTACCAGCTAGGCCGTGGCGTGCCCCAGGACGACGCCGAAGCGGTGCGGTGGTACCGGAAGGCCGCCGAGCAGGGTGACCCCACGGGTCAGATGAACCTCGGCTCCATGTACCAGCTAGGCCGTGGCGTGCCCCAGGACGACACCGAAGCCCTGAAGTGGTATCGCAAGGCCGCCGAACAGGGGCTGGCCGCCGGCCAGAGCAACCTCGGAACCATGTACTTCGAAGGCTGGGGCACGCCCCAGGATGACGAGGAAGCGGTGAAATGGTTTCGCAGGGCCGCAGCGCAAGGCTTCGCGAATGGCCAGAACAATCTCGGCTTCGCGTACTGGCAAGGCCGCGGCGTGCCGCGGGACGACGCCGAGGCCTACTTCTGGATCGAACTGGCTGCTGCGCAAGGCCACGAGAAGGCGGCGAGGAGCCGGTTCCTTTTGAGGCTGGGCCTGGACGAGGAGCAGATCGCCGCCGCCGAAAAAAGGGCGCGCGCATGGCGGCCGTCGAAGTCGGCCGCCGTCCCGGACCGAAAGCCGGAACGGCCGCCGGTGGCCGAGGTGGCCGCGGCCCCCGAGGCCCCCGAGGCAGGACAGGCCACCCGGCCACCGCCGGCCGCCGAGGTCGCCGAGGCCCCCGCGGCCGCACCTGCCGTCCGCCCGGCGCCGCGCCGCGGCTTTCACGAAACCCCCGTTCAGGTGACGTTTCCCCGGGCGCCGGCCAACCCGGACGATGTCGCCGTCATCATCGCCAACGCCGACTACCGGAAGCTGGGCCGAGGCATCCCCAACGTCGCGCCGGCCTATGCCGACGCCAGAGGGATCAGGCGGTACATCATCCAGGCGCTGGGCGTCCGCGAGGGCAACATCATCGATCTGCGGGACGCGACGAGCGCCCAGTTGGTCCGGGTGTTCGGCTCCAAGGACAACCACAAAGGCGAGCTCTTCGACTGGGTGCGGCCCGGCCGGTCGCGGGTGTTCGTCTACTATGCCGGGCACGGGGCCCCCGCGGGCAAGGACGGCTCGGCGTACCTGGTCCCGGCCGATGCCGACGCGGCGCGGATCGAGCTCAACGGCTATCCGCTCGACACCCTGTACGGCAATCTGGGCAAGATACCCGCCAGATCGATCACGGTCGTCCTCGAGGCGTGTTTCTCCGGCGTCGCCCAGTCCGGGTCGCTGCTGGGGCAGGTGTCGCCCATCGCCATCCGGCCCAAGACGGCAAGCGTGCCGTCCAACGTCACGGCCATCGCCGCCGGCGCGGCGGACCAGATGGCGACCTGGGAGCCGGACGGCACCCACAGCCTGTTCACCAAGTACTTCCTCAAGGGCATGAGCGGCGAGGCCGACAAGTCTCCTTTCGGCGATGGCGACGGCACCGTGGCGTGGCCGGAACTCGACGGGTACTTGAAGGACACGCTCACCTACTACGCCCGCCGCTACCACGGCCGCGACCAGGCGGCCCAGTTCGTCACCGGCCGCTAGTGGTCTGGATGAGACATAAGGTACCCATACGACGGCCTTCCGAGACCATTCGGCCAGGCGCGCGGCGCGCCGCGATGCTGGAGCAACACCAGCGCCGCGCAACGCCGCCGGGGGGCAC
>JANQFP010000184.1 GCA_028277795.1 Rhodospirillales bacterium | reverse complement strand
CAAGGTGTCCCGTTACCTGGCGGTTTGATGGGGGCATCGCAACAGACGCGAAAGCCCCACTTGCTGCTGACGCCGGAGCCCTCCCAGTCGCGGTAGGCGCCGCGGCAGCGCTGTGGGCTGTTGTACCAGGAGCCGCCGCGCCGCACGCGGCGCCACCGGTTCGTTTCTTCCCAGGCCGAGCCATCCGTCGGCGCCCCCTCATAATCCCCGTGCCAGCCATCCTGGCACCACTCCCAAACGTTGCCATGGACCTGATAGAGGCCGAATGGGTTGGGCTCGAAAGCGGCGACCGGCAGGGTGCGCCCACGGCACTCGCCCGCCGGGCCGCCGGCATAGTTGTAGTTGCCGTCGTAGCTCGCCCGATCGGTGTCGATCCGATCCCCCCACCAGAAGGCGCCGGTGGTCCCGGCGCGGGCTACGTACTCCCACTCGGCCTCGCTCGGCAACCGGTATTCGCGGCCGGTCTGGTCGCTGAGCCAACGGCAATAGGTGACCGCGTCGTGCCAAGAAGCCTTGATCACCGGCTGCTGGTCGCGGCCCCAGCCGTTGTCGTCTGGTCTGTCGCGCCCGGTCGATGCGTAGAAGCCACCGTATTCGGCGAAGGTCACGGCATAGCGGCCGATCGCGAACGGCATGGCGAGCCTGACCTGGTGCTGTAGCCCCTCATCATCGTCACGCCCAGCCTCGTCGGGCGAGCCCATCAGGAAGCTACCGGCCGGGATCGTCAGCAGCTCCGGGCCCTCGCCGCCGTCGCGCAGCCTATGGCGACCGGCAGCTCAAGGACCTCGGCGGTCTGGCGCTGGCGTTCCTGCACGAAGGCGGCCGGCTTGCCGCGCATATCCACCGCGCGTGGAACGGCCTTACCTTCGGCGCCGGCGCCGGCGCCGACGTAGACCACCGAAGGGGTCTTCTCCTCGCCCTCGGCGTTTTTCAGGATCCTGGCCTTGCCGGTGTCCGGATCCACCCAGGCCATGCTGCTGGTGGTGGTGCCGAAGTCGATGCCGATGCTCGGTTCGCTCATGCCGTCAGTATCTCGCCGCCTGGACCTGGGATCGTGCCGGTCGTGCCGCGCTCAGGAGCATGTGTCCCGCGGCGACCCCGGATACCCGATAAACGGCCGCGGGGCGTGCATCTGACAATCGGCGGCACCGACCATGGCGCCGGGCCACATCCCAGGTTTGCCCCCGACGGGCAGGGGAGGGCCGGCCGCGAGACTCAGAACAGACCGGACAGATCGACGGTGCAACCGGACAGCCCCGGCAGCGGCGTCCGCCGGCGCAGATCGAGGATCTCGTCGATCCGATACCGGCCGTCTTCGGGCTCGGCAAAGCGCAGCACCTGGTCCGGGCCGATGGCGACGACCCAGACCTCAGGAATTCGATGGCGGGC
>JANQFP010000173.1 GCA_028277795.1 Rhodospirillales bacterium | reverse complement strand
GCGGGACGAGGGCGCGGACGTGGCCAACGTCGACTGCCTGACCTACGCCGGGAACCTGGAGAACGTGGCCCCGGTCGCCGAGGACGCCCGGTACCGGTTCTTCCGCACCGACATCCGGGACCGCGCCGGCGTCGAGGAGGTGGTTGCCGCGACCGAGCCCGATGCCATCGTCCATCTGGCCGCCGAGTCCCACGTCGACCGCTCCATCGATTCGCCGGCCGACTTCATCGAGACCAACGTCAACGGCACCTACAACCTCCTGGAGACGGCGCGCGCCTACATCAGCCGCCTGCCGGCCGACCGCGCGGAACGGTTCCGCTTCCTCCACGTCTCGACCGACGAGGTGTTCGGCAGTCTCGGTGCCGACGGCCGGTTCACCGAGGATCACCCGTACCAGCCCAGATCGCCGTACTCGGCCAGCAAGGCCGCGTCGGACCACCTGGTCCGGGCCTGGTACCACACCTTCGGGCTGCCGACCCTGGTGACCAATTGCTCCAACAACTACGGGCCCTATCAGTATCCCGAGAAGCTGATTCCCCTGATGATCCGCACGGCTCTGAGACGAGGGCCGCTTCCCGTCTACGGCACCGGCGAGAACGTGCGCGACTGGCTCTACGTGGAGGACCATGCCCGCGCCATCGTCCGGGTGCTGAAGGAGGGGCGCCCGGGCGAGACCTACAACATCGGCGGCAACGAGGAGCGCACCAACATCGATATCGTGCGCACCCTCTGCCTGCTGCTCGACGACATGGCACCGTCATCGGACGGCCCCCATGAGAGCCTGATCACCTTCGTCCCCGACCGGCCGGGCCACGACTTCCGGTACGCCATCGATGCGTCGAAGATGGCGCGCGAACTGGCTTGGACGCCGGCGGAGAACCTTGAGACGGGCCTGCGCAAGACGGTACGGTGGTACCTCGACAATCAGGGATGGTGCGACCGTGTCACCGATGGCGCCTACGACGGCGAGCGCCTCGGATTGAACGCGGGATGACACCGGCAAAGTCGTGGGTACCGGGTCGGCAGGGGATATCTGAGCATGGCGATCAACAAGGGCATCGTCCTCGCCGGTGGATCGGGGACACGTTTGTTTCCGGCGACCCGGGTCTTCAGCAAGCACCTGATCCCGGTTTTCGACAAGCCGATGATCTACTATCCGCTGAGCATCTTCATGCTGTCCGGGATCCGGGACATCCTGCTCATCACGACGCCCCACGACGCCCCGCTGTACGAGCAGCTTCTGGGCGACGGGTCCCAGTGGGGCCTGTCGCTGCAATACGCGGTGCAGCCGGACCCTGAGGGCATCGCCCAGGCTTTCGTGATCGGCGAGTCGTTCATCGCCGGCGAGTCCGTGGCCCTCATCCTGGGGGACAATATCTTCTTCGGATTCCGCCTCGCCTACCGCCTGCGCGATGCGGCCGCGGCCAACACCGGCGCCACGGTGTTCGCCATGCGGGTCAGCGATCCCGAACGCTACGGCATCGTGTCCTTCGATGCCGACGGCAACGCCACCGAGATCGTCGAGAAGCCGAAGGCACCCAGGTCGCACTGGGCGGTGACGGGGCTCTATTTCTACGACGGCGGCGTCACCGAGATCGCCAAGGGCCTCAAGCCGTCGGCGCGCGGCGAACTGGAGATCACCGACGTCAATGCCCACTACCTGAGAGAGGGGCGCCTGCGCGTCGAGCGGATGGGCCGCGGCGACGCCTGGATCGACACCGGAACCCACGACTCCCTGATCCAGGCCGCCGATTTCGTCTCCACCATCGAGAAGCGCCAGGGGCTCAAGATCGCCTGCCTCGAAGAGATCGCGTTCCACAACGGCTGGATCGATGCCGGGGCCCTCGAACGCCTGGCCGATGCCCATGGCAAGTCCGACTACGGGGCCTACCTCCGCGCCGTGCTCCAGGAGGCGGCGGAGTGAACGTCACCGAGACCGAACTGCCCGGGGTCCTGGTCATCGAGCCCCGGGTGTTCCGCGACCCGCGGGGGTTTTTCCTCGAGACCTTCCAGGCCCAGCGCTATCACGACTGCGGCATCACCTGTGATTTCGTTCAGGACAACGCCTCCCTGTCGTCCAAGGACGTGGTCCGGGGGCTTCATCTGCAGAATCCCAGGGGCCAGGACAAGCTGGTCTACGTCCTGGCGGGCACGGTCCTCGACGTGATCGCCGACGTCCGGGTGGGCTCGCCGGCGTTCGGCAAGTGGATCGGCGTGGAGTTGAGCGCCGACAACGGCACCCAGGTCTTCATCCCCAAGGGATGCGCCCACGGCTTCTGCGTGCTGTCGGACACGGCGGTGTTCGTCTACAAGTGCAGCGATCTCTACAGCCCCGAGAGCGAAATCACCGTCCTGTGGAACGATCCGGACATCGGCGTCCAGTGGCCGGTCCCGGCACCCCAGGTCTCCGAGAAGGATCAGAAAGGACAGCGCCTGCGCGACATCGACTCCACCCGCCTGCTGCCGTTTGCCGGGAGCGCCCCGTGACGGCGGGGCCGGTGTCGCCATTTCGCGAAACGCAATTGCCAGGGATGGGGCGCCGCCGCCAGCTTGACAGCTGAACCTCGGAGCCGACGACATGGTGCCTCGATCGACCGCCAAACGGAAAGTCGCCCTGTTGGGTGCCTTCGATCGTTACAATTACGGCGATCTCCTGTTCCCGATCCTGACGCGCAACGCGTTCTCGGAACACAGCCCGGAGGCCGACGTCGCGATACACGCTTTGGTTGAAAGCGACTTGTCGCGGTTTGGTGCGGCCAGCACGCAGTCGCTCCGCGCGCTCCGCCGCCGAGGCGCGCTCCGACAAGGCGATACGGTGGTGTTTGCCGGTGGCGGTACGATTGGCACCGGCTGGGTGGGTGCGCACTCCAACTTGCTGGGGCGCGCCGGCAATCTTCAAATCTATTACCTGGTGCGCCTTCTCGGGAAGGCATCGGCCAATACCCTCTGCCGGCTGTATCTCGGTGGCGCCGCCCCTTTCCCCTGGGTGGCAGGTCCGGACGAGTTCCCGGCCGCGGTCAACGTCGCCTACAACGCTGTCGGCGGTTCCGAGTTCGCCAACTTGGCTCCGCAGGTGCAGGACCGGGTGCTGACCCGCCTGCGGAAGGCCGCCTATCTGTCCGTGCGGGACGCGAGGACCAAGGAGTTGTTGGTGCCCGTCGAGGACCAAGTCCCGGTCGAGCTCGCTCCGGACTCCGCCGTCATCATGTCCGAGCAGTTCCCGGTCGATTGGCTGGAAGAGCGGGCGTCACCAAGTGTGCGCGAGGTCTTGGACGCCGGGCCCTACGTCTGCTTCCAATGCCATATCAGCTATGCGCGCCCGCGCATCGAACCCATCGTCGCGGCCCTTGAAGGCATCCACGAGGCGCATGGCCTCGCCGCCGTACTGCTGCCCATCGGTCGTCACGTGGGCCTCGACGACCATGTCGCGCTCCGTGCCGTCGCGGAAAAGCTGCGCACGCCCAACGCGGTGATCGACGATGACACGTCGATATGGGACATCATGCTCGCCATTGCGCGGGCGCACTTGTTCATCGGGACGAGCCTGCACGGCAACGTAACGTCACAGTCTTTCGCGATTCCACATGTCGGCCTGAGCGAACGGCCATCCAAACTGGACTATTATCTGGACACATGGGACCTGCCCGAACAGGCGCGGTGCGCATCCCTCGAAAACATAGGCGCGCAAGTGGCGGACGTCCTGGCCGTGCCGGCGGCCGCGCGCGAGGAGAGGCGATCCGATCTCATCGCCCGTGCGTACGATAATTTCGGCAAGATGGCTCGAGCCTGCGGACTCGAGTGGCGATGAGCCGCCCCTGACATGAACGACAAGCCCGCCCCCGATGACCGTGGCGCCGTCCCCTTTGACGACAAGCAGGACCTGAAGGCGGAGGTCGTCAAGGCGTCGTTCTGGACGGTGGCCAGCCGGTGGGGCGTTCGGGCCATCGGCTTCGTCAGCGTGATCGTGCTCGCCCGGTTGCTGGACCCGGCCGATTTCGGCGTCATGGCCATGGCGGCGTCGTTCATCCACTTCATGGACTTGTTCACCGTCTGGGGGTTCGACCAGGCCATCGTCCGCCATCCCGCGCCGACCAGGGATCACTATGACACGGCATGGACCATCCAGGTGCTGGTCGGGCTGCTGTGCGGCGGCATGGGGGTGGCGGCGGCGCCTCTGGTGGCCGATTTCTTCGACGAGCCCCGTTTGACGTTGGTGATCTGGGTGCTGTCCGGGTCGTTCGTCATCAGCGGGTTCGCCAACATCGCCCTCGCCGATCTTCAACGCGGCTTCCAGTTCGGCAAGGATTTCCGTTTCCTGGTGACCAGCCGCCTGGTGGCATTCGTCATCACCATGATCGTGGCGGTCACGCTACGCAGCTATTGGGCCTTGGTGTGGGGCAACGTGGCCTTGGCGGTGAGCAGGCTCGTGTTCGGCTACTGGTTCGTCCCCAGACGGCCGCGCTTCACGCTGGCCTGCAAGAACGAGCTGCTGTCGTTCTCGTCGTGGCTCGTGGTGCGGAACTTCGCCGCTTTCGTGGTCCGGCGCTTCGATATCATCGTCTTGTCCCGGGTCTACGCCGCCGACATCGTCGGCCCCTACGATATCGCCAAGAACCTGAGCAACATGATCATCGCCGAGTCGCTGCTGCCCATCAACCGGGCGCTCCTGCCCGGGTTCGCGAGAATCGTCACCGACCTCCAAAGGCTGGCCGAAAGCGTCACCAAGACGACGGGGATCTATGCCTTGATCGCGCTTCCCATGGGTGTCGGGCTCGCGGTCACCGCCGACGAGGTGGTGCACGTAGCCCTCGGCGCCAAGTGGGAGGCTGCGGCGCCGTATCTCGCGCTGCTCGCTCTCGGGCACGGGATCACCTTCGTGATTGCCCCGCTCGGTCCGCTGCTGCTGGCCCAGGGACTGACCAGAAGGCTTGCCTTCATCACCGTATTCCAGGCGGCCCTCTTCGTCGTCGCCGTGCTGGCCTTGGCCCGCGGTGGTGATATCGTCCTGATCGCGGCCGCCATGCTGATCACGGCGGCGGCCGGGATGCCCATTCAGTTGCGTTGGGGCCTCGGATCATGGGCGGCCACGGGGAGGGCGCTCCGGTCGTTGGGGCGCCCGATGGTCGGTGTGCTGGTGATGGCCGCCGCCGTCCTCGCCGTCGACACCTTGCCGTGGTCTCCCGTGGTGATGCTGGTTGCGAAGGTGGCGGTCGGTGTGCTGATGTACGTGACCACCTGCGTTTTGCTCTGGGTCGTCGCCGGCCGGCCCGAAGGGCCGGAGTCGGTCATCATGGAAATCGTTGCACGTTTCCGCCGGAGCCGGTCATGACCGCGCCCGCCGTCACCGTCGTCATGACCGCATACAACGGCGAAGCCTATATCGCCGAGGCGATCCGCGGCGTCCTCGAGCAGACGTTCGGCGACTTCGAGCTTCTCGTCATCGACGACGGCTCGTCCGACCGCACCGTCGAGATCATCAAGAGCTTTGACGATCCCCGTCTGGTGTTCGTTCAGAACGAGCACAACATCGGCATCAGCAACACACGCAACCGTGGTACCGAGCTGGCGCGGGGCCGTTACCTGGCCGCCCACGACCAGGACGACATCAGCTACGCCGACCGTCTGCGCCATCAGGTCAGTGTGCTGGATGCCGATCCCGGCGTGGTCCTGGTCACCGGCGAGGTGGATTCCATCCCGCCCGACCGGGGTCGCTCGGCCCTCACCGAGGTGCCCTCGCCGGCGGTGCTGTCATGGACCCTGTTCACCGGCTCCCAGGTCACCCACTCGACCATCTGCGTGCGTCTGGCGGCTCTCAGGGACAACGGCCTGAGATACGAGCAGAAGTACCATTACGCCGAGGACTTCGAGCTGTTCCACCGACTCAGCGAAGTCGGCAAGCTGGTGATGGTGCCCCAGACCCTGGGCGCCTACCGCCGGCACGACAGCAACGCGAGCCGTCTCAAGCGCGACGAGATGACGGCCAACGGTCGGAGCTTTCTGCGCACCCGCTACAACGAGTACCTCGGGCCGGACGCGGTCAGTGCGGACGAGATGGTCAGCGTCTGGAGGGTCATGGTCGAGCAGCGGAGCGCGGCGTCGGAGGACGAACTGATGCGCGTCGGCGGCATCGTCAGCCGCCTCGTCGACCGATACGTCGAACGCCGCCGACTGGACCGGGAGGAGTCGCGGCAGGTCTACGCCGCCGCCGCGGACAAGTGGCGGCTCGCCGTTCTGAAGACCGCCCGTGCCCATGGCCCCTCGATGCTGCGGTTCGGCTCGGCCTTCGCCAACCTCGAAGCGGCCGATGCCGGGCCGTTCGACGGGCTGCTCAGGGGCGCGGACGCGGTGGCCCGGTTCGTCTACTACCGGGCCGTCGGCCGCCACCCTTAGATGCGAGGGATACGAGCCGCCGGACCCTATTCGACGCGGACACCGATGCGGTCGACGCGGATGGCCCGGGGCCAGGCCCACACTTGCCGCCAGCGGACCGAGGCGTCTTGCGAGAAGGACAGCGTCTCGGCCCGGCCGACGAGCTTCTCCCGGGTCGCCGGCGGCCGGCGGTAAAGCGGGCGTCTCAGCCGATGGCGGCGATGATGTCCCGGTATTGGGCCTCGTCGAACGCCTTGAGGGTGTGGGTGCGGACGTTGCCCCCCTTGGCGATGGACAGCGCCAGCTTGGCGAACGCGTCGTCGTTGGGCGCGTCGACCACGATCACCATGTCGTAGGTCCCGACGGTCATGTAGAAGGCCGTGACTTCGGCCCCGTGCTGGCGGCACAGGTCCCGCGCCGCGTCCAGGCGCTCCGGCGAATCCTTGATGTGGCGGATGCCCTGATCCGTCCAACTGGTGAGCATGATGTATGTCGGCATGTGGCCCTCCCCGGCGTGCTGCGCGACGTCCTCATGGTCGCCGATCGTACCGCCAATCGGGGTTCCGTTCCACGCTCAGGGCGCCCGTCACGCGCTCAGGCGGCGGGTCTGAGCGGGTGACGTGGGGCGGGTGTCGCAACGACCGGATCCTGGGCGGGGATGCGGTCATCCCGCCGCGTCGCCGCCACCCGCGTGGCCCGGCCCAGCGACAACTGGTCGCGGACCATGAAATGGATCTCGCTTCTGGAGATCCCGATGTCCTTGAGCATCCGGTCGTCCAGGGCCTGGAGTTGGCGCACCGCGACGCGCCTGCGCCAAGCCGCGACCGTGCCCGAGAGGGCGGTCCGGCCGGCTCTCCACATTCCGCCGCCGATCCACCGGACGGCGGCGCCAAGACCCTCGACCGCCCGCCGCGACAGCGCGGTGGCCACCTTGGCCCGCTCGGCCCGCGCACGACGGAAGTGCTCGGCGTGGGGCCCGGCCACGTTTCCATAGGCGTAAAACATCGTCTCGGCTCCTTTTCCTTCGCTCGGCGTCGGGCGCCGTTCGCGAGGAAATGTGGCCGATCCTTATTGATCAATCCAACGAATAGTGTTTATATTTATTATCACAGAAATTGATGAGGGTGGCCATGCAGGCGACCATCGAACCGGATCTTCTGAAGGCCTTCGTAGCCATTGCCGATAGCGGCAGCTTCACCGACGCGGCCAAGCGGGTGCACCGCACCCAGTCGGCCGTGAGCATGCAGATCAAGCGCCTGGAAGACCTTCTGGGGCGGCCGGTGTTCGTGCGCGAAGGGCGGTCGGTGCGCCTGACCCCGGACGGCGAGACCCTGCTCGGCCATGCCCGCCGCATCCTCAAGGCCCATCAGGACGCGCTGGCCGCGTTCGACCCCTCCGAACTGCAGGGGACCGTCAGCCTGGGCGCGGTGGATGAATACGCCGTCGCCTTCCTGCCCTCGATCCTCAACCGCTTCGCCGAAACCCACCCGCTGGTTCATGTGGAGGTGGTGGTCGACACCTCGCCGAATCTCCTCGATCGCCTGGCCGAGAACACCATCGATTTCGCCCTGATCACCCACGGCTACGGCGACGACGGCGGCATCATCCTATGGCGTGAGCCGGTGGTGTGGGTGACGCTGGCGACCCACGTGGCGCACCTTGAGGACCCGGTGCCGCTGGCGTTGTTCCACCCGGGCTGCATCTTCCGCCAGTGGGCCATCGACGCCCTGTCCCGGGAGGGCCGCGCCTATCGCCTCGCCTACACGAGCGTCAGCCTGGCCGCGATCCAGGCGGCGTTGCGGGCGGGCCTGGCGGTGGGCGTGCTGCCGCGCGTGAACGTCACCGAGGGTCTGAGGATCCTCGACGAAGGCGACGGCTTTCCGGCGCTGCCCCACTACCAGATCGCGCTCCGCCGCGCCGACGGCGCCCGCTCGCCTCTCCACGATCACCTGGAGCAGCACATCGTCGAGAACTTCCGGCGGGCCGTGTCAACCGGGGACGCTCCGCCACGCGCGCGCGCACTCCTGGCACTCCGATCCCCGCGGATGGAGAAAGGTGAACGGATCGCGCGTCAGGTGACCGACGGCCACGCCGGCCACGTCACGTGAGCGCATCCGCCTGGCGGAATCATGTCCCCCGATTCCGTCCGTGTGCTGGCCGGGGTGCCCGCGTCCTGCCAGGGTGCACCGCCGGCCGCGGTGATCGCTACGCGGGGAGTCGGCGCACGCGAGTGGTGCACGGCCTTCGTGGTCAGGGTCCGGCCTTGTCCGACGGGCGCGAACGGCAACGCCGCCGAGCGACGCCCAGTCCGGCCAAGCCGACCGCAAACAAGGCGAGGGTGGTGGGTTCGGGAACCTCCGTCTGCCAACTCAAGATATCCTGGTTGGCGAAGCCGCCACCGCTGCCGGCCGTGAATCCGAGGTATACGTCGGGGGCCGGTGATACTTGGGTGGCAAGGTCGACGGTGTGCGTGAACAAATGCGCCGGTGGTGCCGCGTTCTCGCCCAGAAACACGCTCAACTCCGTCAGGACCGGATCATATGTCACCTCGGCGGTCCAGATGCTGCCGTTGTCCAGCTTCGCGGGGACGTTGGACGTGACCGCGTGGTTCGTACGGGTGCCAGCCAGCATCAGGCCCACGTGGCTGTCGCTCGGGTCTCCAACGCCATGGTGGGTATCGAACTCGATCACCACACTCGGAACGATCTCGTTGCCACCGCCGGTATCGTCGGCGTAGCCCATGTTGCCGCCGTCCGCGCCCAGTGCCGCCGACCCGCGCGGATCGCTCTGGATGACGAAGGCGATCCCATCCGATCGGCGCAGCGGTGACGGGTTCAACGCACTGGTGATCTGAAGCCTGAACCGAGTCGTGAAGCCCTTGGTGATCGAGACAGGCGACGAAAGGAAGGCGCCCCCCACCTGGCTCGGACTGTCGGGCGTCAGCCTCAGCCTGTCGCCGCTCTGGGCCGCATTCCCGTTGAGGGTCAATCCCGCGACGCTGGAAAAATCCGGGTAGTCGATGAGCGCTGCTGTGGCGCCCCGTCCGCCTACCGCGGCCAGGCATCCGATGATCAATACGACCGCGAAGCGCAACACCGCGCGGTACTCTGTCAAGGCTCCAATCGGCATCATTCCCTCCGCCCTTAATGGTTTCTTTACCCTCGGGGCAATTAAGCGCATGCGTTTGTCGCAAATATGCAATAATCATGCTAGGGAATCAATATCTATGGTTGATAATGCCTTAGCGTTCGCCGGCCTGGGTGGGACGCGTCAAGTTGTAAAATTTCCCGACATTCGCGGGCCTTTCGCAGCCAGCGATGCTGCTCCAAGGCGAGGCGATGTGATGGCGTGTCAACCGGGGACGCTCCGCCACGCGAGCGCGCACTCCTGGCACTCCGATCCCCGCGGATGGAGAAAGGTGAACGGATCGCGCGTCAGGTGACCGACGGCGAGGTCGACCACGTCGCGTGACCGCGTCAGCGTGGCGGCTCCGTGCCCCACGGTCCCGTCCTTTTGCTGGTCCAGGCGTTTTAGCCAGCCGCCCGCCAGGGTGAATCGCTGGCAGCAGTGGTCGTTCTCCAGGTAGTCCATGCGCACCGGCCGGCCGCCGCGCAGCACCGTGATGTGCATTGGGTTCCGGTAGGGAACGCCGGCCAGCAGCTCGGCCAGATGCAGCGTGGTGTTGGCGTCGTGATCGACGCCCAGCAGCAGGATGCGCCCGTCGTGCTCCAGCACCCGGCCCACCGGGCTGGCCATCTGATGGGGCGGCAGGATGAGGGGGTCGGACACGATCGCCGCCGCCGCCGGTCCGCGGGCGGCGAACGCGAAGGGGTGGGTGCCGCGTCGGACCGACGGCAACCGCCAGAAGGTGTCGGCGAGGACTCCGAGATCAGGCGCCGCCGGCGTCGCGCCGGGCTCGAACGGCCGGTCGTTGTCGCCGGTCCAGGACGGCATCACGAGCGTGCCCTGCGGCCCGACGGCGTGGCCCAGGGCTTGGATCAGGCCGGCCGGCCCGCCTTCGACGGGACCCACGGTGCGGAAGGACGTGTGCACCAGCAGCACGTGGCCGGGCTCGACGCCCAGGGCATGAAGCTGGTCCACCACCTCCGAAATGGGCACCGCGGGCCGGGGCTCAGGCATGCCGTCACCCTAGCCCCTGCCGGACCGCGGCGAAACGCCGCTTGCGCACCGTCTCCCCGTCGGTATGGCCGTTTTGACAGCGTTGCTCCGAGTCCCTAGCCCGCATTTCTCACATCCACCATGGTCTGCGCGGCGCTGTCCCGCCGACAGGGCAGGAGAGCCGCGCCGCGCGATGCGGGGCCATCGGGCAAGCGGCTCGA
>JANQFP010000124.1 GCA_028277795.1 Rhodospirillales bacterium | reverse complement strand
AGTGGTTTCAGTCCACATCTTGTGTCTCCATCGCTGTTTGGCCACAACGAAGGAATCACAACTGACTGATTCCACTCAATTCTTTTTCGGCCGGACACTTAGAGGCTAGCAGTGCTCCGGTGGAACTGATCTACCCGCTGGCGTTGCCTATGCGGGTATTTCGCGATCCGTTAGAACGGGCCGCAATTGTCGCGGCGATGGCTGACGCTCCAGCGGACGCAATATGGCTTCGGATAGAGAACTTTGGATCAGGCGAAACAGGCGACAAGACGGTGGCGTATGTCCAGGCGGCCCGGGAATTTCACGCTTTGGGCATCCCGGTTATCGCCGATCACACCGGGGGCTTGAGCGGCCTTGGTTTGCTGGCTTTTGGAGCAGTCGGCGGGTTAGCGCATGGCGTCACTATGCTTGAGGGATTCAAAGCAGACGCATGGCGCAGGCCGAAAAGCGAAGGTGGCCAAGATGGCGGCCCTGTAACCCGCGTTTACATTCCGAGGCTTGATTTGCATCTAAAAAAAGCGGAAGCGCGAGCTTTCCTGAAAAGCTCCACGAGAACGATGGCACGTTTTGGCTGTCGGGACACCCACTGTTGCCCAGGGGGAATTGATGGCACGTTGGACAATCCAACGCGGCACTTTGTGCACCAACGGTCTTCGCAAATAGCTGAAATGTCGCGCATACCGCAGTCCATTCGGCCATCCAGATATCTTGAGGACAATGTTCGCCCGGTGTCAGGTGATGTGTCGGCGGCTTTTGGTCTTGGCGCCATATCAGCAGAACTGAGATCTAAGTTCGAGAAGAAGCTCAAAGCGATGGAGCGATTCCAGCAAGCCATCAGCCATTTCTCGCAGATCGATGAGATGAATTCTATGGCGGAGGTGCCGCCAAGGAGGAGCGAACGGAAACAATCGAGCTAGAGAACGGGACAGTCAACTAAGTATTATTGAGAAGGATAGTCAGATGACTACAGCAGTTGCGAGGAAACTAGAATCAATAAGAGAAAAAGCCTCGCTGAAGCACACCGATGTGGCTCAAATTCTAGGCGCGCGCCCTGAGACTGTCTCGCGGTGGAACCAAGGGCATGCGTATCCTCACAGGTCGACTGAGAGGGCGCTCCTGGAGCTTGAGTACATCGTTGATCAGCTCTCAGATTTTTATGAGCCCAACGAAGCCAGGCAGTGGTTGTTTTCTCGCCAAAAGTTATTGGATGGTGCATCGCCAGCCTCGCTTATCCAAGAGGGGCACATCGACGAAGTCGTTAAGCTCGTCAATCAGATTCGGGATGCGGTTTTTATGTAGGTACGGTGCGGAAGAGACATGATTCATGATCCGGACTTAATAGACCAGATACAAAAGCTTCCTACCGAACAATTCGATGATACCGTATACCGCGCGACAGGCATGAATGCTGACCCCACCGCATTTTCAACAACTGGAGGTCGCTGGGCCGCACCAGAAATCTGGGAAGGCGGGTTCTCAATCTTGTATACGAGCCTTGAGCGGGAAGGTGCTATAGCTGAGGTCGCCTCGTATCTGGCTCTGCTGACCCCTGTCCCGCGTAAGCCGCTCAAAGTCCACACGCTCGACGTATCAGTAGAGAAAGCGCTGAGAATCGCAGTAACGAATTTCCATGCGCTGGGTATAGACACAGAAACCTACGACCGTCGGAACTACGAGCGCACACAGATTGTCGGGGCTGCCGCCAATTTCCTTGAGCTTGATGGATTGCTTGCACCGTCAGCGCGATGGAAGTGTGACAACCTGATGATCTTTGAGAACAGGCACTCCCTGAACTCTAAGCTCGTCGTGGATGCCTCCGAGGAGGTGCCGTTCCGCGAGTGGGCAGCACTCGCACAATCTGGTTAGCGGGATGACTAAGATGCTGGCAAATCCACCTTGGTGCCTGTGACCGATATCGACAGATTATATTTCGTCTACGTCGTTTCGGTTCGCTTATAAGATTTAATACCAAAATGGCCAGGTCGGTGTTCGGCAACGTTCTGAAGAAACACCCTAAATTCTTTTTGGAAAGGCTGGAGGGAGATACATAGGTTTCGTACATTTTCCCTAATGGAGCTATCCATCCTTGCGTACTTGGCTATACAAAAATTCAACACCTGTGCCGACCATGCAGTTTGAAATATTGAATATTTGAAAACCGCACTAGAAAGTTCATTCTCAAAATCATCATGAAGCGGTCCTGTTGAAATTTTGACACTTTGACCAAACGCTCGTCCAGGAAACCCAAGCTCTGAGTATACTGGATTGCCATGTTTGATTCCTGACAAATAGACGAATATAGCGCTTAAATCATCTACCTCTTTGGACTCCTTAAATAGTAAATCCATTTTTCCCTTCACACTCATTAGAGGCCACTTAGTGTTTTCGTGCTCAAGCCACGCCGCTGCATGCTTGACGTCGCTAGCGGTGTATGCGAGGTCGAGACGGAGTTCAAATTGAGTCAAGGCAAGAACAGCGGCTTCACTCGGGTGTTGTTCTTTAATAAGGAGCTGAATTGCATCATGTACGCGGACGATACGCGACATGATATTGATCGGAACAATTATGATTTCATTTATTGTGGTGCCTTCTTTGAAGAAGTAGGAAATGATCTGATTGATCATTTCGTGTGCCGCTTCGCGTACGGCCTTTTCGAGGGCCTCGTCAGATTTCAAATCGGCAATTTCTTGCATGTCTGGAACTCCGGGGACTGAACTCCGGTGACAGTATATCAATTTCTAAACCGACTGCTGCCGCCTCTACGCGGCCTCGAACTTCTTCACCTTGATCTTCCGCTTGCGCTGCTGGGCCTGCCGCAGGTCGTACTGCATCTGCTGCTGCAGCCAGCTTTCCGGGCTGCCGCCGAAGCCCGGCGATAGGCGGATGGCCATCTCGGGAAAAATCCCAAGCCGCCCGTTGAGAAACATGGACAGCGTGTTGCGCGAAACACCGAGGCCCTTCGCCGCCTCGGGGACCGTCAGCCCCAGAGGCTCCAGGCGCGGCCGCCTGATGACCCCGCCCGGGCAGACCCAACCTGGAGCGCGAGACCGATCGCGCCCGATTACTCGGCGGGGCTCTCCGCTGATTGCTCGCCTGCAGGGACCGGAGCCGGACGGCCGGCCTCGCCCAGGCCGAGCACCAGCGCGGCCGGACACCCGGGAACAGCCGGCGCCCGTCAGCGCGTCGGCATGCCGCCTTCGCTCATGCAGCCTTCCAGGATCGCCGCCCGCTTCTGTTCGGGTGTTTCCCCCTCCTTCCGCGGCGACGGCGACAGCACGTTGCGGCTGACGCATTCGATGGCCTTGATCAAGGCCGGATGTCCGCATCCGAGGCGCTCGTGCAGGGCGATGAGGTCGTGCACCGTGGTCGCGCGCTCGGCCGCCCGGCCGACGTTCCGGCCCGCCACCTCGTCGAGGAACCCCACGTAGCTGGAGATCGCCATGGAATTGCGGGGACAGTATATTAATTTCTAAACCGACTGTTGCAGCTTCTACGCGGCCTCGGATTTCTTCACCTTGACGTTCTGGCTGCGCTGCCGCGCCTACCACAGATAGTATTGCATATGCTTATGCAGCCAGCTTTCCGGGCTGCCGCCGAAGCCCTGCGACAGGCGGATGGCCATCTCGGGAGAAACCCCGAGCCGCCCGTTAAGCAACATGGAAAACGTGTTGCGGGATACCCCGAGGCCCTTCGCCGCCTCGGTGATCGTCAGCCCCAGAGGCTCCAGGCACTACCGCTTGATGACCCCGCCAGGGTGGGGTGGATCGTGCATCGGCATGGGTCCACCGTCCTGCCCATAGAAGCGGTCAGGCCCCAAATATTGCAAACCGACGCCCCGGTCGTCACGCCACCTCGTCGACCAGTTCCACCTTCAGCCGCTTGCCCAGGACGGACGCGACCTTGTCCATGGTGAGCAGGGTCACCGAGGGGTTGTCCGGGTCGAGAAAGCGGTCGAGGGCGGCGCGGCTGGTTTGCATGCGCCGGGCCATCTCGGCCTTGCTCAGCTTCTCGTCCTCCATGGTCCGGCGGACCTGCCAGGCCAGGGTGCGCTTGATGGCCATGGCGTGGGCCTCGGCGAGGACGCCGTCCTCTGCGAGGAGATCGTCCAGCGCCGAACCGATGTGGGGATTGCGGGCCTTGCTCATGGACGTCTCTCCAGTTTGCGTTTGCGTTCCATGGCCAGATCGAGGTCGGACTGCGGCGTCTTTTGGGTCTTCTTGATGAAGCCGTGCAGCAGCACCATCCGACCCTCGGCGATGCAGAACAGGACCCGGGCAATCCGGTTGCCGAGCCGGGTCCGAACCTAGAGCAATATCTGATCAAACGGAATCGTTTGATCAGATTTACTTGCTCTAAAAATCAATAGCTTAGAGCACGACCATTCGACCAAATCGGTTCGATTTGATCGAACCGTGCTCTAGAACAGGCCGTGCTTCAGGGGCCTGCAGGTCGGCATTCCGATGGGCCAGCCGAACTCGACCGTCTTGATGTCCGTGCCGATCCTGAACCGATCCTCCTTGTCGAGGGCCTTCAGCCAAATCCGCACCGGCTCGGCGCCGCTCTCGGATCGAAAGAAGACCGCCCGGATGCGCTTCGGCTGATCGGCCATCCCGGACTGTACCAAAAATGGTTCACGCCGGCAACGGATGGTCGAGTGTCACGGATGCGGCCGTCACACCAGACGTAGCGTCTCCGTCACCTGGTCCATGCAACGGGCGATCCATTTCGCCGTTCGGTTCGTATCTTTTCGGAAGCCATGCTGGCGGAGGGAAAAATCGTGTCGGTTCCGAAACCTCATCAGGAAGGCCAACACCTGACGGTGTATTACGACGGCGCCTGCCCCGTTTGTTCGCGGGAGGTGGCCATGTACCGGCGTATCGATCGTCAGGGAGCCATCCGGTGGCACGACGTGGACGCCGACGAGGGCGATCTCGCGCGGGACGGGGCGAGCCAGGCGGATGCCCTCGCGCGGCTGCACGCGAGGCTCCCGGACGGACGTCTGGTCACCGGGGTCGCCGCCTTTCTCGCCATATGGGACTCGCTGCCCGGCATCCGTCTGCTGGCTCCGCTGGCCCGCTGGCGGCCCGTGCGTCGGCTCCTGGAGCGTGGCTACGCGTGGTATGCGCCGCGTCGCAAGCGCCTCACCGGCCGGAACCCGCCACCCGTCAGACGGGATGCAGCTCCTCCCGCACCTGCTCCATGCAGCGGGCGATCCACTGGGCGGTCAACTTCTCCTGCACCGCGTTCTGGCACAAACGCTCGTGCAGGGCCGGGAACACCACGTGGTCCAGCGGCCGGACCCGTTCAAAGACCAAGCTCGCTGTGTGAGCCGAGACGAACCAGATCGAGCGTGTCGTCGTCCGTCTTCCGGTAGATGAGCACCAGGTCGGGTCTGATATGGCAATCCCGGTGGTCTTTCCATTCCCCCGCCAGGGGATGGTCGTGGTGGCGCTTCGCCAGCGGCTGGTCGTTGGCGAGCAGGGTGACGACCTTCAGCAGATCGTCATCGATCGTTGTTCGGTGTCGGCCCCGTTTCTCGCGCTTGTAGTCGCGTTTGAAGGTGCGGGTCCGCCTAATCGTCCGCATTCAGATCGGCCATCAGGTCGTCCGGTCCGCCGACATCGACCACGTCTCCCCGTCGCGCGGCCTCCATGGCCTCGATGGTTTCGGCGTTGGGGACCAGCGGCTCGAAGGGCAACCGCTTCTCGGCGGCAATGCGCACCATCATGAGCCGGAAGGCGTCGGACACGGTCAGTCCGATCGACGCCAGAACGGCCGAGGCATCTTCCTTCACCTTTTCATCGATGCGCGCGCGAACAACGGTGCTCATGATCAATGGCCTCCTCAACTGGGCTACATTGTAGCCCAGCATCCGGCATGTCGTCCACAGACGGCTGTTGGCGGTTGAATTCCATTGGCGCGGCTGACAAGCCGGCCGGAACCCACCACCCGTCAGACGGGATGCAGCGACTCCCGCACCTGCTCCATGCAGCGGGCGATCCACTGGGCGGTCAGCTTCTCCTGCACCGCGTTCTGGCACAGGCGTTCGTGCAGGGCCGGGAACACCACGTGGTCCAGGGGCTGGTCCTGGTTGAAGCACGAGAACACCACCGACTCCTTGCCCGTGGCCGGGTCCCGGTGGGGCTGCAGGCACTGGGCGCAGATCTCCTTCATCATGCATTGCATGGGCGAGTTGATGCTGCCGATGGCCACGTGGTCGGACTTGAGGAACGGCGCCAGCACCCCGTGGCGGGACTCGGCCACCGCGTTCATCATCTTGTCGGACCCGATGGCGATGATGCGGTCGACGTCGCTCAAGGGCACCGTCACCTCGCCCAGTTCTCCCTTGGCGTACGCCACCATGGCCTGGACTACGTTGCCGACAAAGGCGCGGTCGTGCTCGCGGCCGGGGGTGAAGCCCGGCGCCTCGTCACAGCACCAGATGACCTCGTCGGCCGCCGCCTCGATGTTCTCCACGTGGTAGCGGTCGCCCACCTGCTTGTAGGCGGCGAAGTAGAGCACCCGGGAGCCGGCCTGGCGCATGGCCTGGCCGATGGAGAACAGCACCGCGTTGCCGAGGCCGCCGCCGGCCAGCAGCACGGTCTCGCCGCCCGGAGTCTCGGTGGGGGCGCCGGTGGGGCCCATGACCACCACCGGCTCCCCCGGCTTCAAGAGGGCGCACAGGTCCGAAGACCCGCCCATCTCGAGGACGATCATGGAGATCAGGCCCTTGTCCCGGTCCACCCAGGCGCCGGTCAGCGCCACGCCCTCCATGGCCAGCACCGTGCCGTCGGCGTGGGGGGCCAGGCGCTCGTAGTTCTGCAGGCGGAAGAACTGGCCGGGACGGAAGGCGGCGGCGGTCAGGGGGGCGTAGACGATGACCTCGGTGATGGTGGGCGTCAGGCGCAGGACCTCGCGCACCACCGGGCGCAGGCCGTCGTTGAGGGTGGCCACCAGGTCGGCGGCGGCGACCGCCGACGGCGGGTTCTTGGCCAGCATGCGGTCGATGACCGGATAGCCCTGCTTGGCGCTGGCGATGGCCTTGACCACGTTGCCGGCCCAGGAGGGGTGCAGGTCGCCGAAGAAGCTCATGGTGCGGCCGTCGTCCCGGTGGCTCATCAGCACGTGGGCCTGGGCGGGCTTGGCCGACCATTCGGGGGTCACCGGGGCGCCGTCCTCGTCGTAGGCCTGGAAGTACTTGCCGTCGATCTCGGCGAAGTCGGGGCGCTCGCGGGCCAGCACCGTGTTGGGCTGGGTGCCGGCGGCGATGAGGATGGAGCGCGCCGGCATGGTCACCTGCTCGCCGGTGGGCTTGGGCCGGCCATTATCATCGATGGTCTGGCGCTCAAGGCGCAGGCCCTGGGCGTGGCCGTGGTTGTCGGTCTCCACCGCCACCGGGGCCAGCAGCTCGGCGAAGCGGATGCCCTGCTCGAAGGCCTTGATGATCTCCTCGTGGTTGAGCTGGTAGCTGGGCGAGCCGGTGAGCTTGCGCCGGTAGGCGATGGTCGAGCCGCCCCATTCATCCAGCAGGTCGATGAACCGGGGCTCGACGCCCGCGGCCGCCGCCCGCTCCCGCTCCGCCCCCAGGGCCCGGCCGTGGGCGAGGAACTCGTCGGCGATCTCCGCCTCCTCTTCGGTCCACGGGGCGCGCACGGCGTCCTCGCCGGCCTCGGCCGCCAGCGCGTCGTAGCGGGCGGTGAACTTCTCCACCTGGCGCACGTAGTAGGCCAGGGCCTCGGTGGCGGTGTCGATGGCGGTGAGCCCGCCGCCCACCACCACCACCGGCAGGCGGATCTGCAGGTTGGCGAGCGAGTCCTTCTTGGCAGCGCCGGTGAGCTGCAGGGCCATCAGGAAGTCGGAGGCCTGGCGGACGCCGCGGGCCAGGCCGTCGGGGATGTTCAGCGTGGTCGGGCGGCCGGCGCCCAGGCACAGGGCCACGTGGTCGAAGCCCATGGCGAAGGCGGACTCGGCGGTGATGGCGCTGCCGAAGCGGACGCCGCCGAACAGGGTGAAGCGCCGGCGCCGCTCCATGACCAGCCTGAGCACGGTGAGGAAGTTCTTGTCCCAGCGCACGGTGATGCCGTACTCGGCGACGCCGCCGAAGCCGGCCTGGCAGCGCTCGTCCAGGGCCTCGTACAAAGCGTCGATGTCGCGGACCGGCACGAACGGCACCCGGTTGCCGGCGGTGTCGATCCCGTTGAGATGGGACTCCACGGGCTCGATCTTGAGGCCGTCCACGGCGACCACCGTGTGGCCCTCGTTCATCAGCTCGTGGGCCAGCGAGAAGCCGGCCGGCCCGACGCCGACGATGAGCACCTTGTAGCCGCTGTCCGGGCGCGGCACCGGGCGCACGAAGTTGAGGGGGTTCCAGCGGGTCAGCAGGCTGTAGATCTCGAACCCCCAGGGCAGGGCGAGGACGTCCTTGAGGATGCGGGTCTCGGCCTGGGGGATGTTGACCGGGTCCTGCTTCTGAAAAATGCACGACTTCATGCAGTCGTTGCAGATGCGGTGGCCGGTGGCCGGCACCATGGGGTTGTCGATGGCGATGATGGCCAGGGCCGCCACCGGGAAGCCGTCCATCTTGGCCTTGTGCATCTCCGAGATGCGCTCCTCCAGGGGACAGCCGGTGAGCTCCACCCCCAGCGGGTTGACGGTGAAGTCGTCGGTGCCCTTCTCGAACAGGCCCGTGGAGCAGCTATCGCGGCCGCGGTCGTGGCAGATGACGCAGTAGTTGATCTCGTCCAGGCCGCCCACCAGGTCGGTGCCGGGGTCGGTGAGCGCGAAGGCGTCGCGCGCATACAGGGGCTCCGCCGCCGGCTGCCGCATGACGGTGATGCCGTCCACCTGCTCGGTCTCGGTGGCCACCAGGTCGAAGGGCTCGATCTTGCCCGGGCGCCGGAACAGGACGTCGTCGCGGTGGCGCGCGTGGCCTTCCGCCGTCAGCAGGGCCCACGCCGCATAGCGCGCCGCCTCGTCGAGGGCCTCCGCGTTGGCGCCTTCGTCCTCGAGCCAGGCCGTGACCCTGTCGGCGAAGGTGACCTGGTCGAAGGCGCCGCCGAAGCGTTCGGTCAGGCTGGCCTCCAGGGCGGCGGCGTCGATGTCGGCCGCCTCCTGCTCGGGGACCGCCTTGGCGGCCCGGCGCTGGACGAACTTGCGCTTGCACTCGTACACGGCGTCGAGCCGCCGCTGGTCGGCGACCAGGGCGTCCACCTCGGCGCCGACACCGAAAAGCTCGGCGAGGAACCGCTCCAGGTGGGGAGAAAGGTCCAGCATCAGGTCGGCCTGGCCCTTGCGGTCCAGGTCGTCCGGCGCGGCGCGGGCGGCGGCCAGGCGGCCGGCCAGGTCCGGGTCGGCCGCCCCGAGGGCGTCGAGGAACAGGCTGTCGATGCGGGTCAGGCCGTCATCGGCGTAGAGGTCGTCGAAGGTCAGTCCGTGGGCAAGCGCGAGATCGGTCATGGTGAGGTCCGGGTCGAGCGGCGGGCGTGCCGGCGCGGGCGGCGGGCACCGTCCGGCGGCCCCTATATATGGGAAATTGCTAATGGTGGCACCAGGCGAGTGCAGTTTCGCCGGTTGCGCCCGGCCGCGCAACGGGTCCCTTGAGTCCCTTGGCGGAGCCCCCAGATGAGGCTATGAAGGCGCCTCGTTTTCTTGGCGAACGAAAGGGGACCCGCGGTGCTGCACGGAGCCTACGCCGGCGACATCACGCCCCAGGAGGCGTGGGACCTGCTGGCCCGCGATGCGCGCGCCCACCTGATCGACGTGCGCACCCAGGCCGAATGGGCCTACGTGGGCATCCCCGACATCAGCAGCCTGGGCAAGCAGCCTTTGTTCGTGCCCTGGCAGCTCTTCCCGACCATGCAGATGAACCCCGAGTTCGCCCATCAGGTGGCGTCCAGCGGCGTCGAGTCGGACGCCCCCCTGATCTTCATCTGCCGGTCGGGCCAGCGGTCGCGCCTCGCCGCCATCACCATGACGGCGCACGGATTCACCACCTGCTACAACGTCGGCACCGGCTTCGAAGGGACCCATGACCCGGCCCGCCACCGCGGCACCGTGAGCGGCTGGAAGGTGGACCAGTTGCCGTGGGTTCAGGGATGACCCCGGCATGCCTTCGAACCGAGACGCGAAGCGCCGTCGTGGCGTGCCGGCAAGCCCGCAGGGCGCTTGAGCGCCACCGCGTTCGCATGACATGGCCCGGAGGGTCATGTCATTGGCGCGGCGCCACGAAACGGCCGCCCGCGGCGCCGTTGGATTGCCGCCGGTGAATACGATACACTCGATAGCGTGCGGATTTCGTGCCCGCCAGCCCGGTCCGATGGCCGGGACGGCGGGGCACCCGTCCGGGACATCATCGAGGAGCAGACCCATGGCCCGGCTCACGAGGTCGCCGACTGGTGCGGTCGCGGTGGTGGCCGGCCTCCTCGGCGCGGCCTGGGTCTGCGGACCGGCCCCCACGGCGGCGGCGCCGGTGGAACCGGCGGCCATCGCTCCGGCGGCGAATGCTCCGGCTCCGCTGCGATGGGAGGCGCCGCAAACGCGCGGCAATCCCCTGCCGCTGAGCGCCGGACGGCGCGCCGGAGCCCCCGTCGACGCGACCGCGGACGGCGCGTTCGGCGCCGACGCCCTGGGGCAGGTCGGCGGACGGGCCGCCATCGGGGGCACCGCGCTCGAGTTCGGGACCGTGCGTGACCCGGACGGGCAGAGCGCGACGATCCCGTTCAGCAGCGACTGGGTTGCGGCCGGCCCGCTTCCGGATTCCGAGTTCGACTACCTGAGCCTGCGGGAGGTCCTGTCGCGGTACATCAACACGCGCGAAAACCCGTCGGCGGCGGCGGAGGCGGATGCGGCCGTCGCCCGGCTGGAAAACGGCGCGCCCCGGGGCCGGGGCGACGAGGCGCGGCCCTGGGAGTCCATTCTCGCCGAGGAGATCATCGCCGAGTTCGTCGACGCGGTTCTGACCGCCCGTGTCGACGAGCAGGGCAGCGTGCGGTTCTCCATCCTGGGAATGGGCGACTTCAGCATCGAGCAGGTGGGCACCGATGGCGAAATCATCGTCTCCGAGAACACCTACGGCCTGCGCATGTCCACCGCGCCCGAACGGGATTGGGAAACCGAAGGGATAGTGCCCAAGAAGCGCCGTTCATCGGGATTGTCCCCCTCCTCCGTGATGGACACCATCCACGACATCATCGAAGACATCCTGTCCTCGCCCCTTCTCTATGCGGTCATCGCGGTGATCGGACTGGCCGTGCTGCACACCCGCGTGCGGCGGTTCAGGAAGACCATCAGCCTCATTCGCGAAGTGCCTCGGCGATGAACTCGGCCACGACACGGTGGCCCGCCGGCGTCAGGTGCCCCTCGTTGGGGTAGTACCAGCGGCCCGGCCGGCGCACGTACCGCTCCCGTAAAGCCGCCGCCAGGTCCACCACCGCCATGTCGGCCGGCCACCCGTGGGCGAGGATGGCGCGGCGCACGGCGTCCTGGTACTGGGCCGAATACCCCGCCGGGTCCTCGACGAAGGAGCGTCCGGGCACCAGCGCCAGGACGAGGCGGGCACCCTCGGCGGTGGCCGCCGCGTGGGCGCGGCCGACGATGGCCGCGAACAGCGCCACCGAGGGCTGGATGCGCGCCGCGATGGCGGCCGAGACGTCGTCGGCCGGCGGCCAAGCCACGCCTAGGCGCCGCACCACCTCCAGGCGGCCGAGGAAGCCGGCCCAATGGTCTTCGGCGACGATCCCTCCGAGCACCACGGTGGTCAGGGTCTCCTCCCGCAGCGCCGCGGGTTTCATCCTCTTGGGCACGGGAACGTTGCGCAACGCAAGCTTGCCTGCGGCCATCGCGAAGTATGGCTTGGCGTTGTCCACGTTGAGGGCGAACGGGCGGCCGTTGTCGATCAGGTCGTTGGCCAGGTAGACCATCAGCATCACCACGTCGGGGGCGTGGCCGAGCACCCGGCTCTCGATCAGCAGCGCCTCCTGGTCAGTGCTGAACCCCGGGACCCCGAAGTTGAGGAACACGGTTCCGTCCGTTGCCGCGTTGAGCCGGGCGACGAAGGTATCGTCGTCGGCGACCCCGAGGCCGAAGGTGAAGCTGTCCCCGACCACGGCGACCCGCCGGCCGTCGGCCGCGACGGGAAACGCGCCGCGGAAACCGTGGCGGTTGGTCGCATACGGCACGTCGAAATCGTAGTGGCGGTGGCGCCCGCGCCAGTCGGAGGCCAACCGCCAGCCCAGCCGGAAATCGTAGCGGAACAGGCCCTTGTCCAGGTCGTCGCTGGACTCCACGTGCTGGCGCAGGAGACGCAGGGCGACCTCGCCGCAGAGCAGCGCCAGCCCCAGACTGACGGTCACCGTCAGGACACCGAAGACGACGGCCTTGCGGCGCGGGAACCGGGGCGGATCGGCGGCGGGCTTCACGGCCATGGGGGTGCCGACGCGACGCCTCAGGCCCCGGGCCGCCAGCGCCGCAGCAGCAGGGAATTGGTCACCACGGAAACGCTGCTGAGCGCCATGGCAGCACCCGCCATCACCGGGGTGATGGCCCCGAACACGGCCAGCGGGATCATGATCACGTTGTAGATGAAGGCCCAGAACAGGTTCTGGGCGATCTTGCGGTGGGTGGCCCGCGAGACGGCCACGGCATCGGCGACCAGCGCCGGGTCGCCGCGCATCAGGGTGATGCCGGCGGTGTGCATGGCCACGTCGGTGCCGGTGCCCATGGCCAGGCCCACGTCGGCGGCGGCTAGGGCCGGCGCATCGTTGACCCCGTCGCCGACCATGGCGACGGTCCGCCCCGCCCCGCGCAGGCGGTCGACCTCCGCCGCCTTGTCCCCCGGCAGCACCTCGGCGACGAGGGTGTCGATGCCCAGCGTGCCGGCCACCGCGGCGGCGCTGCGCCGGTTGTCGCCGGTGAGCATGGCGACCCGGAGACCCAATCCGTGCAGCCGCCCGATGGCGTGTGCGGCCGAATCCTTGACCCGGTCTCCCACGGCAAGGGCCCCGAGCAGCCGCGGCGCCGGACCCCGGTCGGCCACCCACATGACCGTGCGCCCCTGCGCCTCCAGGTCTTTCGCCCAGGCGTCCAGGGACCCGGTCTCCACCTCCAGCTCGGCCATGAGCCGGCGGTTGCCGATGGCCACGGCGGTGCCGTCCACGGTGGCGGTGACGCCCAGCCCCGGCCGGCCGATGAAGTCGGCCACCGGCGTCAACGGGATGCCCCGTCCTTCGGCGTAGCGCAGCACGGACCCGGCCAGGGGATGCTCGCTCCCCTGCTGGGCCGAGGCGGCGAGTCGCACCAGGCGGTCCGCGTCTTCGTCCGTCGCCGCTACGTCGGTGACCGCCGGCCGGCCCTCGGTGAGGGTGCCGGTCTTGTCGAAGACCACGTCGGTGACGCCGTGGGCCCGCTCCAGGGCCTCGGCGTCCTTGATCAGGATGCCGGCGCCCGCCGCCGCCCCGGTGCCCGCCATGATGGCCGTGGGCGTGGCCAGGCCGAGGGCGCAGGGGCAGGCCACCACCAGCACCGTGACCGCGACGATGATGGCCTCCGGCTGCTCCCAGCCGATCGCGAGCCCGCGGAGGTACGCACCCGCGGCGATGACCACCACCGCCGGCACGAACACCGCCGACACCCGGTCCACCAGGTGCTGGACCGGCGCCTTGCTGGCCTGGGCGTCCTGGATCATGCGGACGATGCGGCCGAGCATGGACTCGGCCCCGACCGTGGTCGCACGGACGCGGAGCAACCCCTCGCCGTTGACCGAGCCGCCGGTGACCGCATCGCCGGGGCCCTTGGCGACCGGCAGGCTTTCGCCTGTGAGCAGGGATTCGTCGGTTTGGGACGCTCCCTCCAGCACCGTCCCGTCCACCGGGATCCGCTCGCCGGGACGCACGACCACGACGTCGCCGCTCGCCACCATGGAGGCCGGGACCTCGACCTCGCGGCCGTCGCGCAAGACCCTAGCAGTGTCGGGACGCAGGTGCATCAGCGCTCGGATGGCCGCCGTTGTGGCGCGTTTGGCCCGACCCTCCAGGTACCGGCCCAGCAGCACCAGGGTGATGACGCTGGCCGACGCCTCGAAGTACAGGTGTCCGCCGCCGCCGCCCAACGACGGGACGATCATCACCGCGACGCTCAGGCCCCAGGCCGCCGTGGTGCCCATCACCACCAGCAGGTCCATGTTGCCCGCGCCGGCCCGCAGAGCCCGCCAAGCCGGCACGTAGAACCGCCAGCCGCCGACGAACTGCACCGGAGTCGCCAACAGGAACTGGACCCAAGACGCCATCATCAGGTCGCCACGGCCCAATGCCATCAACGCCATCTGTAAAAAAAACGGCACGGTGAGCGCGAACGCCCCGGCGACGGTCATCAGCTCGCGCCGGGCCTGCCACGCCGCGTCCGCCTCGTCGGCCGCGAAGCGCGCCTCCGGGTCGTCCACCGCCTGGGCCGTATAGCCGGTCTTCTGGACCGCCGCGATCAGGTCGGCCACGCCCGCAGCCCCGGGGGCCACGGCGACGCTGGCCCGCTCGGTGGCCAGGTTGACGGCCGCCGAGACGACGCCGGGAACGCCCGCCAGCGCTTTCTCGACCCGCGCCGAGCAGGCGGCGCAGGTCATGCCCCCCACCGCCAGGTCCACGGTCTGCGGCGGCACCGAGAACCCGGTCCGGCCGATGGCGGCGGCGATGTCGGCCACCGAGGCGGCGTCCGGCTCGAAGGCCACCTCCGCCCGCTCGGTGGCCAGATTGACGTTGGCCGACACGATCCCCGGCACCGTGTTCAGCACCCGCTCCAGGCGGGCCGAGCACGAGGCGCAGGTCATGCCCTCAACGGGCAGGGTCACGGTCGTCGGGTCGGCCTTGGCCGGTGCCCGGTCCTCCGCGTGGTGGCCCATTGGTCCTGGTTCCCGTTGTCGTCGCGAACCCGCACCAGGCGGCATCCGCCGACCTTCTCCACATAATGCCACAGCGGGGGCCGGTCAAATCGCCGACGGCCCGGAGGAGTCGGGTTGACCGGGGTCATGCCCCGCCACCGGCCATTGACCCATCATGCTCCCGTGTCGTTTTATGGGACCGTCATGAGGGGCTCCACCCGAACATCCCACGGCAGGAGGTCGTCGGAACACAGGCGGCGGGTCGGCGTCTGGCTCGGCGTCCTGGCCCTGGCGCTGCATACCCTGATCCCGCTGGGTCAGGGCGTGACGGCCCCCTTTTCGGCGCCGCGGAGCGGGATCCCTCTGGTCATCTGCACCGCCAACGGCGCCGTACCGGCGCCGTCCGAGCCCGGCCAGCAGCGGCCCGACCCGTCGTCGTGCCCGGTCTGCCAGGCCCGGGCCCTCGGCGGCGCCCTGGTGGCGGTCGCCGCCGTCGCCGTTCCGGCCCCCCGCTGGGACGCGGCCGTCCATCCCGTCGTCCCGTCCGGCATCCGGCTTGCCGCATGGCATTCCGGGCCGGCGTTGCCCCGGGGTCCTCCTTCGGTCGCCTGACCCCCACTCCGTACGCCTAAGACTCGGCGACCCTGCAACCGGTGACCAATCGCCGGTGCCGGGCCGTCCCAATATGCGACCGAAGGAGATCCAATCCATGACTCGACTTGTTTCCATCTGCGCCACCCTGGCCGCGGCGGCCGTCCTGGCCGCAACCCCGGCCCTGGCCGGCGACATCGTCATCGAGAAACCCTGGGCCCGGGCATCGGCCGGCATGGCCAAGGCCGGTGCCGCCTTCATGGTCCTCCGCAACGAAGGCGCCACCGACCGCCTGGTCTCGGCCTCGGCCGGCGTGGCGAAAGTGGCCGAGCTGCACACCCACATCAAGGACGGCGACGTCATGCGCATGCGCAGGGTCGAGACCATCGAGGTCACCGGCGGCGCCGTCACCACGTTGGCCCCCGGCGGCCTGCACGTGATGCTGATGGGCCTCCATGGCCCCCTCGAGGAGGGCACGTCGTTTCCGCTCACCCTCACCTTCGAGCGCGCCGGCCCCATGACCGTCGACGTCATGGTCATGAAGGCCGGTGCCATGGGCATGCAGCACACGCACTAGAGCAATATCCGATCAAACGGAATCGTTTGATCGGATTTACTTGCTCTAGAAATCAATGAGTTAGAGCACGACCGTTCGATCAAATCGGTTCGATTTGATCGAACCGTGCTCTAGGACCAAGGGAAGCCCCATCGGCACCCGAGCTTCAGGAAGGAGCCAGTCCATGCAACTCGCAGTCAGCCGCGCCGGCCTCTATCTGGCCGTCCTCGCGGTGGCGGCGGTGATCGTCCTGGCCGGCCGCCACTACCTGGCCGGCCCGGACCCCGCCGGCCAGACGACGGCCCGGTCGGAGGGCACCCTGCCCACCATCGGCGGGCCGTTCACGCTGGTCGATCACAACGGCCATACGGTGACCGACGCCGCCTTTCGGGGCCGGTTCATGCTGGTGTTCTTCGGCTACACCTATTGTCCCGACGTCTGCCCCACCTCGCTGAGCACCGTGGCCGCCGCCCTCGACCTGCTGGGCGAGAAGGCGGATCAGATCGTCCCCATGTTCATCAGCATCGACCCCGAGCGGGACACGCCGGAGGCGCTGAAGGCCTTCGTCGGCCATTTCCACCCCAGCCTGGTGGGTCTGACCGGGACCCTCGACCAGATCGTGCCGGTGGCCAAGGCCTACCGGGTCTACTACGCCAAGGTCCGGGAAGAGGGCGCCGCCGAGGACGACTACCTGGTGGACCACACGGCCATCACCTACCTGATGGACCGCGACGGCCAGTTCGCCACCCATTTCAGCCACAACACGGACCCGGCGGTGATGGCCGAAAAGCTCCGGGAGTTCCTATGACCGCCGACGGATAGGGCCGTCGCGCATTCAACGCGGAGGGCGCGGAGGTCACGCAGAGGTCGCCGAGGAAAAGAAATACGCCGCGAAGCGGCGCGGAATTCTTCTCTGCGCCCTCTGCGCAACCCCCGCGACCTCCGCGTTCCATAGTCTCCGGATTCCGGAACCCGGATCACACGGCCGCGGTGAGGGCCCGGTCCAGGTCCTCGATCAGGTCGGCCACGTCCTCGAGCCCGGCGGAGAAGCGGACCAGGCCGTCGCCGACGCCCATGCGCCTGCGTTCGGCCGCGTCCAGGCGCTGATGGGTCGTGGTGGCCGGATGGGTGATCAGGCTCTTGGCATCGCCCAGGTTGTTGGAGATGTCGATCAGCCGCAGCGCGTTGAGCAGGCGGAAGGCCGCGTCCTTGCCGCCGTCCAGGTCGAAGGCGACCACCGAGCCGCCGTCGCTCATCTGGGCGCTGGCCAGGGCATGCTGGGGGTGGCTCGGCAGGCCCGGATAGAGGACCCGGCCGACGCCGGGCCGGCCGTCGAGGAACTCGGCCACGGCGCGGGCGTTGGCGCAATGGCGCGCCATGCGCACCTCCAGGGTCTCCAGACCCTTGAGCAGCAGCCAGGCGTTGAACGGGCTCAGCGCCGGCCCGGTGTTGCGCAGGAACGGCGTCAGCGGGTCCTCGACGAAGGCCGCGTCGTTGGTCAGGATGGCGCCGCCCAGGCTGCGGCCCTGGCCGTCGATGTGCTTGGTGGTCGAATAGACGACGATGTCGGCCCCCAGGTCCAGGGGCTGCTGCAGCAGCGGCGTGGCGAACACGTTGTCCACCACCACCCGGGCGCCGACCCCGTGGGCCAGGTCCGCAACCGCCCGCAGGTCGATGACGTCGAGGCCGGGGTTGGACGGGGTCTCCAGGAACACGCAGGCGGTCGGCCGGTCCAGGGCGGCCCGCCACTGGTCCATGTCGGTGCCGTCCACCAGCAGGCTCTCGATGCCGTAGCGCGGCAGCAGCTCGGTGACGATGAAGTGGCAGGACCCGAACAGGGCGCGCGACGACACCACCCGGTCGCCG
The DNA here is from genome assembly GCA_028277795.1 of Rhodospirillales bacterium. Taxonomy (GTDB): domain Bacteria; phylum Pseudomonadota; class Alphaproteobacteria; order Rhodospirillales; family JANQFP01; genus JANQFP01. The sequence goes on along the minus strand of JANQFP010000124.1, from coordinate 5,563 downwards.
GCCTCGAGCTGGCACATCAGCGCCGCGAACACGGCCGCCATGCCGCTGGCCGTGGCCCGGCACAGCCCGGCCCCTTCGAGCAGCGCCATGCGGGTCTGGAACATCTCGATGGTCGGGTTGGCGAACCGCGAATAGACGAACCGCTGGTGCTCGCCGGTGAACGCCCGCTCCGCCTCCTCGGCGGTGGCGTAGACGTAGCCCGAGGTCATGAACAGGGCCTCGGAGGTCTCGTCGAAGGGCGAGCGGCGGGTGCCGCCGCGCACCAGGCGGGTGGCCCGGCGCCAGGTCCGGTCCGCTGGGTCTTCCTTGTTCATTGCGCTGTCCTCGCCGACCCCCCAAAAGAAAAACCCCGGCCGCCACGGCCAGGGCTTTTGCGAGCACCGACCTTTTAGCGGGTTGTTTTACGTGGCCGCAAGCCGGTCGGGCAAATCACCACGTCGGCCGGGGAATACCCGGCCGCCGGCCGAGCGTCAAGGGGAAATGGCCGGCACCGCCCGGTGCCGCCGGGTGCCGCCCTCGCACGGAATGGCGCGGCGGGTCAGTGGTGCTCCTCGGTCACCGAGGCGCAGTCGATGCAGGTGGGAACGGCCGGATCGAGCTCAAGCCGCTTGGACGGGATGTCCACGCCGCAGGCGACGCAATAGCCGTACTCGCCCTCGTCCACGCGCTTGAGGGCGGCCTCGACCCGTTTGAGCTCGATGTCGCGGCGCCGCCCGGTCTCGACGGCCAGGGCGTGGCCCTGCATGGCGTCCATGCGCGACAGGCGGCCGACGCTGGCCTGGTCCACGACCACCGGCTTGCGCGCCTCCTCGGTGGCCCCGGCGTGGGCCAGCAATTCGTCGCGATGATCAACCAGCCGTGCCCTCAGGGCATCGACATCGATATCGGTTCGTTCGGTCATAGGACAAGCAACAGTTGGCCCGCGACCGCGCCGGCCACGGATTTGATCCCCTCCGATTTAGTATTATAGCGGAATTTCGCCGCTTCCGCGCGACTTTTGCGGGACCGCTGAGTTTCGGGGGTTGACAGAACGCCGAGGTCGCAGAGGGTGCGCGGAGGCCGCAGAGGAGATTTCCCGCGCCGCTTGGCGGCGCAATCCCTAAGCTCGGCGCCCTCTGCGTGACCTCCGCGACCTCCGCGTTATGTCAACCCCGAAATGTGGCCGGCCGGTTGAGGCGGCGGGGGCGGCGCTGCTATCGTGACTGGCCGCCGCCGGCGGTCCAGCAACACGGGACGGCACCATGGCCCGCATCGCCGACAAGGCTTGGGACGACTTCGTCGCCTGGTGCCGGGTCCGCCGGCTCAAGGCGCTGCCGGCCCACCCGTGGACCGTCGCCGCCTATCTGCGCTGGTGCGACCACCGGCGGCGCCCCACGCCCGTGGTCCGGGCGTTGAGGGCCATCGCCCGCGCCCATGTGCTGGCCTGCATGCCGGCGCCCGACCATCATCCGACGGTGACCCGCACCCTGCGCGCCATCGAGGCCCGTGACCGCAACAGGGCCGACCGTGCCGCCCTGTTCTCCGCCGCCGACTTCACCGCCGCGACCCCGCCGCCGGCGCCGGCGCCGCCCCCGCCGGGCCGCCGCGCCCCGTTGCGTCAGACGCCCAAGCTGGTGCCCCGGCGGCCGCCGGTCAGCGCAGAGTGACCGTACGGGTGATCGAGACCTCCCGGGCGCCGGGGCCCGTCCACCCCGGGACCAGGCGGATCTCGGCGCGGTAGGTGCCGGCCGGCCAGGCCGACGCCTTGAGCCGGCGGCCGGCGAACACGAAACGCCGGGCCTGGTCCTTGGGCACCGTCGTCGCATGGTCGACCACCAGCTTGCCCCTCGGGTTGCTGAGCCGCAGGGTCACCTGGTCGTCCTTGCGCACGTTGAACATGTCGACCCAGACGACCAGGGCCGGCGCCTTGCGCGGCAGGCTGGCCTCGCGGTGGCGGCCGGCGCGGATCTCGTCGGGCTTGGGGGCCGCGGCCGTGATACCCGCGTTGTACAGGACCGTCGGTGCGTAGGGCAGCAGGGCGAGGACCTCGGGCGTCCACAGGGGCGCCTCGCCGGGCCCGCAACGGCCGCTGCGCGACGGGCCGACAAAGGGGTCGATGACCTTCTCGTCCTTGCGCACCTCCATGTGCAGATGCGGGTATTGGGTGGCCCCGGACAGGCCGACCCGGCCGAGGACCTGGCCCGCCTTGACCGTCTCCCGGTCCTTGACCACGACGCTGCCCTTGCGCAGGTGGCAGTACTGGGTGGTCCAGCCGTCGCCGTGGGCGAGGCGGACACCGTTGCCGCAGTCGCGGCCCTTGAGGGCGGCGACGCCGATGGAGTGGACGTCGACGTCGTCCATGCCGTCGCGGACCCCGGCCACCACCCCGTCGGCACCGGCGCGGACGGCGACGCCCGCCGCCATGGCGGCGAGGTCGCGGATGGCGAAATCGGTGCCCTTGTGCCGATTGATGCGGGCGCTGGTGCCGTTGTAGGTGGCCGTGCCGCAGGCGTAGTCGCGGACGCCCTCGGTGGGGTCGTGGTCCACGTAGCTGGAGATCCAGCAGGTCTCGCCAGGCACGCAGTCGAGGGGCAGGGCCAGCCGCGGCGGCGGCCCGTCCGCGGCCGGGGCGGCGGTCGCGGCCAGGACAAAGAGGGCGCCGAGTGCGATGGTCCGCAGGGTCCTCATGGCGGTTACATAGCAGGCGCCCGCGTCCGTGCAAACGGTCCGTTCCCTCCCGCGAAGGCGGTGGCGCTCAGGCGCCGCGCCGGCTTGCCGGCGCGCCACGACGGCGCTTCGCGAGTCGTCTCACGGGCGCGCCGGTATTACACTTCCCGGAATGACCGACCTCACCACCTTGCCCGCCCGCCGGATGGTCGACCTCCTGCGCCGGCGCGAGATCGGCCCCGGCGACGCCATCGACGCCGCCCTGGCCCGCATCGGCGCCGTCGACCCCGCGGTCAACGCCCTGCCCACCCTGTGTCCCGACCGCGCTCGCGCCGCCGGCCGCCGCATCGCCGCCGGCGACGGCGCGCGCGACGGGCCCGGCTGGCTGGCCGGGCTGCCCATCGCCGTGACCGACCTCACCGACGTGGCGGGCGTGCGCACCACCTACGGCTCGGTCCCGTTCGCCGACAATGTGCCGGAGGTCTCCGACCTCGCCGTCGAGACCCTGGAGGGCAATGGCGCGGTGGTCCTGGCCAAGGCCAACACGGCGCCCTTCGGGGCCGGCGGCTCGGCGGTCAACCGGGTGTTCGGGGCGACCCGCAACCCCTGGCAGCCGGGCAAGACCTGCGGCGGCTCGTCGGGTGGCGCCGCGGCCGCCCTCGCCTCGGGCCAGGCGTGGCTGGCCACGGGCTCCGACTTCGGCGGCGGGCTGCGCACGCCAGCCGCCTTCTGCGCCGTGGTCGGCCTGCGCCCCAGTCCGGGCCGGGTGGCGCGGGGACCGACCGTGCTGCCCTTCGACGACCTGCGGGTCGACGGCCCCATGGGCCGCACCGTCGGCGACGTGGCGCTGATGCTGGACGCCATGGCCGGCGCCCATGCCGCCGACCCCCTGGCCGTGCCGCCCCCCGCCGCCCCGTTCGTCGCCGCCGTCGACGCGCCCGAGCCGCCGCGGCGCATCGCCTTCACCGCCGACATGGGACTGGGACCCGTGGCGCCCGCGGTGGCCGAGGCGTGCGAGCGCGCCGCCGGGCGCTTCCACGACCTCAAGTGCGCCATCGACGAGGCCGGGACGGTGTTCGCCGAGGCGCCGCGCATCTTCCGGGTGTTGCGGGCGGCCCGCTACGGGGCCGCCATGGGGCAGCTCCTCGACACCTTCGGCGACGCCATGGCCCCCGAGGTGGTGGGCGCGGTCGAGGCGGGCCTGAGGCTCACCGCCGACGACCTGGGCCGCGCCCGGCGCGCCCGCGGCCGCCTGTTCTACCGGGTGGCCGAGCTGTTCTCCCACTACGATCTGCTGCTGTGCCCGGCCGTCGCCGTGACCCCCTTCGACGTGGACCAGGAGACCCCCGGGCCGGACCCGGCGGCGGCGGCCGAGGAGTCGGTGGACTGGATGGCGCTGACGGCGGCGGTCACCCTGACCGCCTGCCCGGCCCTCTCGCTCCCCTGCGGGTTCGGCCCCGACGGCATGCCCATCGGCCTGCAGATGGTGGCGCCGCCGCGCGGCGAGGCGGCCCTGCTGGCGGCCGCCGCCCTGGCCGAGGACATGTTCGGCATCGCGGGCCAGCTTCCCATCGAGCCGCGCCCGCCCGAATGACCGGCCGCCGGCGCCGGTTTGTACCGCCGCGCCAATGAAATGACCCTCCGGGCCATTTCATGCGAACGCGGTCGCGCTCAATCGCCGCGCGGGCTTTCCGGCGCGCTATTACGGCGCTTCGCGAGTCGGTTCCAGGGCGCGCCGGGTTACCCGTGGCTCATGACGTCCTCGGACAGGTCGGCGACCTCGGTTTCCAGCTCCTTGAGCAGCCCGGTCTCGTGGGCGATGAGCTTCTGGGTCTCCTTGAGGCCCCGATACAGCCGGTCTTCGGCCACCGACTGGTCGATGCGCTCGGCGATGGGCTTGGCGCTGGGACAGGCGCCCACGTACTCGCCGAGGAAGCGATGGAACAGCTCCAGGTACTCGTCCTTCTTGTGGGGGAACATGTAGGCGCACTGGAGCGCGAAGTAGACCCGCGCCGCCGGCGTCGAGGTGTCGGCCACGGACAGGATTTCCTTCTCCCTGAGGATGGCCGATTCGTTGTGGACCAGCAGCTTGGCGTTGGGCCCGACGTTCTCGATCACCGCGCCGTTGATGATCAGCTTGTCGCCGGACTTGAAATCGAGCTTGAGCGGCACCGCCCGTCTCCCTACCGCGGCCGCCGCCATGGCCGGCAGCGGCCTCTTGATACATAGTCCAAGGACAGGTGGTTGTCCAATGGCGGCGGGGGCCTTCGCGGGGCGGGCGCGGGGGGTCGGCAACGGCCTTGACCCAAATGGGAACAAAATGGTAAGGCCTTGATTACTTGGATATACTTAGGTAAGTTTGCCCTGTCCTGGGAAGGCGAGAACCCGTTCGTCAGTGCAGGCGTCGAAGGAGACAATAATGACTGAGGCAAGTGCGACCACGCTCAGTGTTCCGGAGGAACAGGCGTTCCAGCTTTCTCAGGCCGCGATCAAGATCGACCAGGCACGACAGGAGAGCAATCAGGGACTTCTGGTCGACGCCCTCAACGAGAACCTGGAGGTGTGGGTGGCCTTGCGCAGCCTGGTCATGCGCAACGACTGCACGTTGCCGGCGGAGACCATCCAGAACCTGGTCAAGCTGTCCGAATACGTGGCCGAAAAGACGTTCGCGGGGATCGACGACCTCAAGGACGCCACCCTGGATTCGTTGGTCAATATCAACCTGCAGATCTCCGAAGGCCTGCTCGAAGGCGTTCGCCGCTAGCGCGCGACGAGTTCGATCGCGGTCATCCCTTCTTTCCGTCATTGCCGGGCTTGACCCACTGCTGTCCGGTTCGGCAAAACCGGTGGTGTCCCTGCGAGGTCGAACAAGCAGAAGTCGTCATGCCCGTGCTTGTCACGGGCATCCACGTCCTTG
>JANQFP010000012.1 GCA_028277795.1 Rhodospirillales bacterium | reverse complement strand
CTAGAGCAATATCCGATCAAACGGAATCGTTTGATCGGATTTACTTGCTCTAGAAATCAATGGCTTAGAGCACGACCGTTCGATCAAATCGGGTCGATTTGATCGAACCGTGCTCTATCAGATCGGGGGCCGGTGTCAGCCGTAGCTGACCTTGACCACCTCGTAGGACTTGGAGCCCCGCGGCGTGGTGACCTCCACCGAATCGCCGATGGTCTTGCCGATCAACGCCCGGGCCAGCGGCGACGTGACCGACAGCCGCCCCGCCGAGATGTCGGATTCGTGGGAACCGACGATGGTGTAGGTGGCCTCCTCGTCGGTCTCCTCGTCGGCCAGCAGCACGGTGGCGCCGAAGCGCACCACGTCGCCGGTCAGCTTGGAGGCGTCGATGACCTTGGCCCGGCTGATGATATCCTCCAGCTCGGCCATGCGCCCCTCGATGAAGCTCTGGCGCTCGCGGGCGGCGTGGTACTCGGCATTCTCGGCCAGGTCGCCGTGCTCCCGGGCGTCGGCGATGGCCTTGATGACGGCCGGCCGTTCCACCGAGCGCATGCGCTTCAGCTCGTCCTGCAACTGGTTCAGGCCTTCGGGAGTCATGGGGATCTTGTCCATGGCCGCATCCCTTGCCGAGGGGAGGAGGATTCCGGCCCCGACCGCGTTGCGCGGCCGCCCCAGATGGGGTCCGTGGGCCTCAGAGTCCGGCCAGACTCTCAAAACGAACCCGTAAGATAGGACTGCAGCGGCGCCACATCAAGGCCGCCGCCGCCCAGCGCCTCGAGGGCGCCGACGGTGGCCGCGGCGCCCGCCACGGTGGTGTAGTGGGGCACGTTGTTGACCAATGCCGAGCGGCGGATGGAGAAGCTGTCGGCGATGGCCTGGGCCCCTTCCGTGGTGTTGATGACCAGGTGTACGTCGCCGCTGAGGATGGCGTCCACGCAATGGGGCCGGCCCTCCAGGACCTTGTTCACCCGCCGCACCGGCAGCCCCAGGCCGGCCAGGTGGTCGGCCGTGCCCGCAGTGGCCATGAGGTCGAAGCCCAGCGCCACCAGGCGCCGCGCCAGCTCGCCGGCGGCTCCCTTGTCGCGGTCCTTGACCGAGATGAACACGGTTCCCGACGTCGGCAGCCGGACGCCGGCGCCGAGCTGCGACTTGGCGAAGGCGCGGCGGAAGTCGGCGTCGATGCCCATGACCTCGCCGGTGGACTTCATCTCCGGGCCCAGGAGGACGTCGACGCCGGGGAAGCGGGCGAAGGGGAACACGGCTTCCTTGACCGCCATGTGGGCCAAGGCCGGACGGTTACCCAGGCCGAAGGACGCCAGCGGCTCCCCGGCCATGACCCGGGCGGCGATCTTGGCGATGGGCACGCCGGTGGCCTTGGCGACGAAGGGCACCGTGCGGCTGGCCCGGGGGTTGACCTCGAGGATGTAGACGGCGCCGTCCTTGATGGCGAACTGCACGTTCATCAGCCCGACCACGCCCAGGGCCCGGGCCAGGGCCGCCGTCTGGCGCTCCAGCTCGGCCACCTGATCGGCGGGCAGCGAGTAGGGCGGCAGCGAGCAGGCGGAATCGCCCGAATGGATACCGGCCTCCTCGATGTGCTGCATGATGCCGGCCACGTACACGGTGTCGTGGTCGCAGACGGCATCCACGTCCACCTCGATGGCGTCCTGGAGATAGGAGTCCAGCAGCACCGGATTGGCGCCAGACACCCGCACGGCATCGGTCATGTAGCGCATCAGGGCGGTGTGGTCGTGGACGATCTCCATGGCCCGGCCGCCCAGCACGTAGGACGGCCGGATGACCACCGGATAGCCGATTCCTGAAGCCACCGTCTCGGCCTCGTCCACGGAGCGCGCGATGCCGTTGGCGGGCTGGCGCAGCCCCAGGTCGCGCAGCAGCACCTGGAACCGCTCCCGGTCCTCGGCCAGGTCGATGGCGTTGGGCGAGGTGCCGAGAATGGGGATCTCGGCCTTCTCCAGGGCCGCCGCCAGCCTCAGCGGCGTCTGGCCGCCCAACTGCACGATGACCCCAAGCACGGTCCCGCGGGCCTGCTCGACCCGGATCAGCTCGATCACGTCCTCGGCCGTGAGCGGCTCGAAGTACAGGCGGTCCGAGGTGTCGTAGTCGGTGGACACGGTCTCCGGGTTGCAGTTGACCATGACCGCCTCGTAGCCCGCGTCCTTCAGCGCGAAGGCGGCGTGGCAGCAGCAGTAGTCGAACTCGATGCCCTGGCCGATGCGGTTGGGGCCGCCGCCCAGGATGACCACCTTGGTGCGGTCCGAGGGCTCCGATTCGCATTGGGCCGGCGTCAGGCCGTCGCCCTCGTAGGCCGAATACATGTACGGGGTCAGCGACTGGAACTCGGCGGCGCAGGTGTCGACCCGCTTGTAGACCGGATGCACGCCGAGCATGCGCCGGCGCAACACCACCTCGTCCAGGCTCTTGCCGGTGAGCTCGGACAGGCGTTCGTCGGAGAAGCCCATGGCCTTGACCGCCGCCAGCGCCGGCGCGTCGCCGGGAAGCCCGTCGCGGCGCAGCGCCGCCTCGGTCTCCACCAGGTGCCGGATCTGCTCCAGGAACCAGCGGTCGTAGCGGCAGGCGGCATGGATCTCGTCCATGCCCAGGCCGTCGCGGAAGGCCTGGGCGATGACCAGGATGCGGTCGGGCCGGGGCTCGGCCAGGGCGGCGCGGACCACGTCGCGCTCGCCGTCGATGTCCACCTCGTTGAGGCCGGTGAGCCCGGTCTCCATGGATCGCAGCCCCTTGTGCAGGGATTCGGCGAAGGTGCGGCCGATGGCCATGGCCTCGCCCACCGACTTCATGGACGTGGTCAGCAGCGGCTCGGTGCCGGGGAACTTCTCGAAAGTGAAGCGGGGGATCTTGGTGACCACGTAGTCGATGGTGGGCTCGAAGGACGCCGGCGTCACGCCGGTGATGTCGTTGTCCAGCTCGTCCAGGGTGTAGCCGACGGCCAGCTTGGCGGCCACCTTGGCGATGGGGAAGCCGGTGGCCTTGGAGGCCAGGGCCGACGAGCGCGACACCCGCGGGTTCATCTCGATGATGACCAGCCGGCCGGTGTCCGGGTCGATGGCGAACTGCACGTTGGAGCCGCCCGTATCGACGCCGATCTCGCGCAACACCGCGATGGAGGCGTTGCGCATGATCTGGAATTCCTTGTCGGTGAGGGTGAGCGCCGGGGCCACCGTGACGGAATCGCCGGTGTGGACCCCCATGGGGTCCACGTTCTCGATGGAGCAGACGATGATGCAGTTGTCCGCCCGGTCGCGGACCACCTCCATCTCGAACTCCTTCCAGCCGAGGACCGATTCCTCGACCAGCACCTGGTTCACCGGCGACGCGGCGAGCCCCTGGGCGACCACGGATTCGAACTCCGCCCGGTTGTAGGCGATGCCGCCGCCGGTGCCGCCCAAGGTGAACGACGGCCGGATGATCAGGGGCAGGCCGATGTCTTCGAGCGCTTGGCGCGCCTCGTCCATGGAATGCACCAGCCGGCTTTCGGGGCAGTCGAGGCCGATGTCGGTCATCGCCTCGCGGAACTGCAAGCGATCCTCGGCCTTGGCGATGACGTCGGACTTGGCCCCGATCATCTCCACGCCGTGGCGGTCCAGCACGCCGGTGCGGGCCAACTCCATGGCGGCGTTGAGCGCCGTCTGCCCGCCCATGGTGGGGAGCAGGGCGTCGGGCCGTTCGCGGGCGATGATGCGCTCCAGGATGTCGGGCGAGATGGGCTCCACGTAGGTGGCGTCGGCCATCTCCGGGTCGGTCATGATGGTGGCCGGGTTGGAGTTGACCAGCACCACCCGGTAGCCCTCGGCCTTGAGGGCCTTGCACGCCTGGGCGCCGGAGTAGTCGAACTCGCAGGCCTGGCCGATGACGATCGGCCCGGCGCCGATGATGAGGACGGACGAGATGTCGGTGCGCTTGGGCATGGCGGGATCCGGCGGGGGGGCGGCGGCGCACCTTACAGCTACGGACGCCGGACGGGAAGGGGAACCGGCGGCGCTTTCGACGGTGAATCGCCACTGATAGATTGGCCTCATGGTCGATGCCGCCACCGTCCTCGTCGTGGCCGGGACGTTCCTGCTCGCCGGGGCCGTGAAGGGCGTCATCGGGCTGGGCCTGCCGACGGTCAGCCTGGCGGTTCTGACGGTGGCCATGGGATTGACCGAGGCCATGGCCCTGCTCCTGGTGCCGTCGTTCGTCACCAACCTGTGGCAGGCGGCGGTCGGCGGCCACGGGAAGGCCGTTTTGCGGCGGACATGGCCATTCCTGGTCATGGCGACGGCCACCGTGTGGGTGGGCGCCAACGCGCTCACCCATGTCGATCTCGCTTTGCTGTCGGCCCTGCTCGGCGTGCTGCTGATGGTCTACGCGACGGTCAGCCTGGCCGGCGTCCGCCTCGCCGTGACGGCGCGCCAGGAGCTTTGGGTCGGCCCGCTGGTCGGCTCGGTGAACGGCGTGCTGACGGGGATGACCGGATCGTTCGTGGTTCCGGGCGTCATGTTCCTGCAGTCCATCGGGATGCCGCGCGACATGCTCATCCAAGCCATGGGCATGCTGTTCACGGCGTCCACCTTGGCGCTGGCGGTCGCCCTGCAGGACAGCGGCCTCCTGACGGCGGACCTCGGCGCCCTGTCGGCGGCGGCGCTGGTTCCTGCCATCGTCGGCATGGTGCTGGGGCAGCGGGTCCGGAAAGGCCTGTCGGAGACGCTGTTCCGGCGGGTGTTCTTCGTGTCTCTCCTGATCCTGGGCGCCTACATCATCGCCAATGCCCTGGGCGCCACGGCGGCCCTCTCCTAACCGGTTTCGTCTCCCGGGAACACGAGCCGCATGAGGGGCCGGTCGGGCCGGCGGCGCGCCACCTCCACGAAGCCGGCGCGGGCGAAGGTGGACGCGACGCCGTGATAGAGGGAGATGTTCTGGCGTTTGGTTTCGGCCGCCACCGGGCACGCCTCGACCAGCCGGGCGCCGTTGGATCGCGCCCAGTCGATGGCGGCGTCGAGAAGGGCTGTCGCCACACCCTTGCCACGCCAGCCGACGCGGACGGCGAAGCACGAGATGCCCCATACCCCCGGATCGTCGGCCGAGACCCCCGGTCCCGGTGCGCTGAGGCGGCGTGCCCCGTTCCACTGTGGCACGTCGGCGCGGGGCCCCACCTGCACCCAACCCACCGGCTCGTCGCCGGCATAGGCCAGGAGCCCCGGCGGCGGCCCGGCCTCGACCCGCGCCTTGAAGGCACGCTTGTTCCGGTCGCCCAACGCCGCTTCGAACTCCTTGCGCGGGGCTCTCCAGTACATGCACCAGCACTGGCTGCACACGCCCCGGCCCCGACCGAAGACGACCACCAGGTCGTCCCACCGGTCCGGCGTCAGGGGTGCAAATCTGTAGTTCGTCAAGCGAACGTCGGTCACAGGATGAGCCATGCGCCGACCCGATCTCGTCACCCGCCGTCCAACTCCGCCGCGATGTCGGCGAAGGCGGTGGCGATGGCGGCCATGTCGTCACCGTCCAGGTGGGGGCCCACCGGCAGGGACACGGAGCGGTCGCTGATCTCGGCCGCGTTGGGGAAGTCCTCGGGCTTGTAGCCGTACTTCTCCCGGTAGTGGTGGAGCCGCGGCACCGGGTGGGGGTAGTAGACGCTGGTGCCGACGCCCCGCTCGTTGAGCCGCAGCACCACCTCGTCCCGGCGCTCGCCCAGGTCCCCTTCCAGGACCACGACGGCGCAGTAGTGGGCGCTCTCGGCGCGCTGGCTGGTGGCGTCCAGCACCCGCACGCCCTTGACCTTGCCCAGGCCCGACTTGAGCTTCTGGAAGTTGGCGGCGCGCTGGTCCAGGAACTCCTGGATCTTGGCCAGCTGGCCACGGCCCAGGGCCGCCTGCAACTCGCTCATGCGGTAATTCAGGCCCGGCCCGGCCACGTCGTAGACGCCGGGGATGGAGCGCTCGGCGTGGGTGCGGTCGACGTTGAAGGCGCGGAAGCGGGCCATCTCGCCGGCCACGTCGGCGTGCTGGGAGGCCAGCATGCCGCCCTCGCCGGTGGTGATGTGCTTGACCGGATAGAACGAGAAGCACCCGGTGTGGCCGAACAGGCCCACGTGCTGGCCGTCCCAGCGGGCGCCGACGGCCAGGGCGCAGTCCTCGACGATGGGCAGATCCCGCTTCTTGGCGAACTTGACCAGCCGCGTCATGTTGAGGGGAATGCCGGCGAAGTGGACCACGAAGATGGCTTTGGTGCGATCGGTGACCGCCGCCTCGATGGCGGCGATGTCCGGGTTGCCGGTGGTGGGTTCGCAATCGACGAACACCGGCTTGGCACCGGTGATCTCCACCGCGTGGGCGGTGGCCACGTGAGTCATGGCCGGCACGATGGCCTCGTCCCCGGGGCCTAGGCCGATGTGCAGCGCCGACAGGTGCAGGGCGGCCATGCACGACGACGTGGTGATGCAGTAGCCGCCGCGCATCATGGCCGCGAACTCGCGCTCGAAGGCGGCGCAGTTGGCGCCGTGGGTGAGGATGTGCCCGCGCAGCACCTGGAGCACGGCCCGCCGGTCCTCGTCGCCGATCAGCGGCCGTCCGAAGGGAATCGAAAGCTTGTCGTTCATAGGTACTCCACCGTCACCGCCGTTCCTTGGGCCTTGGCCTGGTCGGCAGCCGAGCAGGCGCTGACCAGGTCGAACTCCCGCTGTGCCGCCGCCGCCGACTCGCGGCCCCGGAGAATGGCATCCACGAAGTCCGGAATCAAAACCCCTTTGTGATCGGGCAGGGGTGCCAGGTCGATGGGCTCGGCCCGCCCGTCCTCGTCACGCGAGGTGTGGAGCCGCGGTCCCGCGTCGTCGTAGATGAAGGTGGCCTCGGTGCCGAACACCCGCACCACGTGGTGGTGGCGGTGCACGCAGCCGAAATTGGCGGTGATGCGTCCCACCAGCCCGGATGGGAAGGTGAACGTCGCGGCGGCGAAGTCGTCGAACCCGCCGGCCCCTTCGGGCGTGCTCAGGTGGTTGCCGACGGCGGCGACCGTCTCCGGGCGCTCGCCGGTGAGCCACAGCATGAGGTCGATCATGTGCACGCCGCCCCCTTCCATCACCGAGTAGTCGGGCACGCCCGCGCGCCAGCCGTCGGTGATCTTGTGCAGGCGTCCGTACAGGTAGTCTCCGTCGAAGGCATAGACCCGGCCCAGGCGGCCGTCGGCGATGGCCTCGCGCAGCCACCGGTACAAGGGGGCGCCGCGCAGCACCAGGTTGGCCCGCAGGTGCGGCCGCCCCGCTTCGGCCCATGCCGCCGCCACGGTGCCCAACTCGTCCATGCCCCGGCACAGGGGCTTTTCGACGAACACCTGCTTGCCGGCGGCCAGGGCATCACGCACCTGGCCGGCGTGGTGGTGGTCGAACGAGGCGATGGACACCACGTCGGTTTCGGAGTCGGCCAGGACGGCGTCATAGCTGTCGGCCACGGTGCCGGCGCCCAGCCGGTCGCGCACCGCGCGGGCGGCGTCCGGGTCCAGGTCATAGAGCCAGCGCAGCTCGCACACAGCCAGCCGCCCGTACATCTCGGCGTGCTGGGCGCCAATGCCGAGGCCGACGATGCCGACCCCGAGGGTGTCCGCCGGCTCGGTCATGGCCCCCGCCCCGTCGCGTCCCCGTCCAGGTAGTCTTCGGGATCATAGTCGGGAAGGTACTCGGCAAACAGCCGTGCGTTGGACTCGCGGTAGCGCTCGATCAGGGCCGCCCGGTCGACGGCGGAAAACAGGCCGTGGTCGTCCTCCGGGCGCTTGGGGATGTTGTTCTCGAACCAATCGGCCAGGGCGTGGGCTTCCACCGGCGTCAGCAGCCTGTTGGCCAGGCGCTCGATCTCCAGCACACGCGGCGACAGGCTGGGGTTGATGGTCGGCGCCGTCTCCATCCTCAGCTTGATGGACATGCCCATGGCGGCGAACACGCCGTTGACGAAGTTGCCGTGGCCGGCGCTCTCCAGGACCCGTTTCTCGAACGGGACGACGGTCACACGGTCGGCCCCGAAATGGTCGGCGAAGACGTCGACCACCCGGTCCCAGCGGTAGTTGTCGAGCGGCAGCGCGCCCCTGAAGGTGTCGAAGTCGCGGGTCTCGCCGCGCTTGATCGTCTGGTTGTACAGGGACTCGATGAACGTGTCCTGGCGCCGGAGCACGATGATCAGATTGGTCTCGAAACCCTTCGCCAGGATATCGATCACCCGGCACATCTCCCGGCATCGGTTGGGCCGGCCCGGCGCGTGGGTCAGGCCCAGCAGGGCCTCCTGGGTGGTGAAGACCTGGTCGTGGTCGGCGTCGAGGTGGAGTGCGAAATGGCGCCGGCGGATGTCCTCGAGCCGCGGGTCGTCGGCCGCGATCTCCGGCGCCAGCTCGTTGAGCGCCAGGTAGGCGTCCACGTCGTAGACGCAGGAGTAGGCCCCGGCCATGTTCTCCCTGAGTCCGGCATCGTTGAACACGGTCTGGATGAAGGTGGAGCCGCAGCGTTCGCTGCCGATGTGGTAGTGGAGGGTCTTCACCGTCCGTCCTCAGCCGCCGGGCAGCCAAGCTTGGTGATGCTCCAGGAACGTCCTGGCGGAGATGAAGCTGAACAGGAACTTGGAGTAGCTGTTGGCGGTCATGTCGCCGTCCAGGAACCCGGTGAAGGCGTCCCGGTCCACCAGGTCGAAGATGGGGCCCGGGGCCAGCAGGCGCTCGCGGGTGCCGGCGTCGGAGCGGTCGACCAGGGAGTCGATGGAGGCGTTGAAGCCGCGCTTGCGCTTGTCCAGGCGCACGGCGTCGGGGACCAGGCCGGCCGCCGCCTCGCGCAGCAGCCACTTGGCGAAACCGTCGTGGATCAGGTGCTCGCTGGGCACCGTGTTGAGGAACTCGGCCAGGCCCCGGTCCAGGTACGGCGAGCGGTTCTCCACCGAGACCTTCATGGAGTTGCGGTCGTCCTCGTGCAGCAGCACCGGCACCGATTCGTGGAACAGCTCGTTGAGCATGCGGTTCCGCAGGAGCTCGGGCGCGTAGTCCCGCTCCGTCCAGTCCTCGTGGAAGGGCACGGCCAGAAGGCCCTCGAACAGCCCCTGGTCCAGCAGGATGTGGTCGCGCTGGTTCGGGTCGTCGAGAAAGGCCAGCGGGTGTTGCAGCAGGGGATTGCGCACCGCCGACCCGTACCCGCTCCGCCACTCGGCGATCAGGCGGTCCAGGTCGAAGGCCGGGTCGTTGCGCCGCTCTCGCGCCATGCCGGCCAGCCACATGGAGTAGTGGTCGTAGTAGCCGGTGAACAGCTCGTCGGCCCCGGTGCCGGACACGGCCACCTTGTAGCCGGCGGCGGCGATGGCCTCGGACAGGAAGGCGTGAACGTAGTAGCTGATGGTGGCCACGGGCGCGTCGTGGTAGGCGACCAGGTCGGTCATGCGGTCGAAGAAGCCCTCGGTCGAGGTTCGGGTCACATGGTGGTCGCAGCCCAGGTGGTCGACCATCACGCGGATCTCGTCGCTCTCGTCGTAGCGCGGGTCCCGGTCGATGATCGAGAAGCAGTGGATGCTTTGGCCGAACCGCTTGGCAGCGATGGCGGCCAGGGTCGCCGAATCGACGCCGCCCGACAGGCAGAAGGCCAGCGGCACGTCGGCCCGGAGCCGCGGACGCACCGCCTCCCGGAGCCTCTCGCGCACGCCGTCCAGGGCCTCCTCCCGGCTCATGGGCCGGGGCCGATACGCCAGTGACCAGTAGGGCCGGGGCCGCGGCGGCGTGGCGTCGGAAAGGGCCGCCACCGAGGCCGCCGGAAACTCGTCCACGTCGCGGAAGAACGTGCTCGGGGTCTTGTAGAGGACCTTGTAGCCGTTCACCAGGTAGCGCAGCAGGTGGTCGTGGTCGACCTCCGGCTTGGCCCCGGCCAGGGCGGCCAGGGACTGGTTCCGCAGAGGAGAAACTAATTTCATCTGGACGGAAAACCCCCACATGTGCACATCCCACAAACGTCGCGAAAATGAATAGAAGCTCTTGCAGTCTACCTGCAGTAACGGTACGTACTCGTGCAATCCACATTACGCGTAGGTTGGAATACCATCCTACATACCTAGTTGTAGAACAGTGTAGGCAGAGCCAACTACTACTACGTACATAACGTACATTCTGTGTAGTGTAGGTAGTACAAGTTGTAGGTACTACTGCTGCTGCTATTTACTATCAGATGCGCGTTGGGCGCGCAGAGGACCGTGTCGGCGCCGTTGGCAGGCTTGGTGGCCTGGCCTGCCCTGGGGGCGTGCAGCACATTGTTTCATTTGCTAATAGACTTTGGTTGGTGGCGCCGACGCCGCCGTCCTCGCCGCGAGGGA
>JANQFP010000005.1 GCA_028277795.1 Rhodospirillales bacterium | reverse complement strand
GCCTTCGGTTCTCGAAACAAGGACGTGGATGCCCGTGACAAGCACGGGCATGACGACTTCTGCTTGTTCGACCTCGCAGGGACACCACCGGTTTTGCTGAACCGGACGGCCGTGGGTCGAGCCCGGGCATGACGACGAGAGAGGACTATCCGTTTGGAAAGGACGGTCCGCGCGTCCAACCGTCAACCGCCGCTGCCGCCGGGCGCGGCGAACTCGCGGGGCCAGGCGTCGGTGTCGCCGCCCAGGGGCGCCGGCGCCACCCACCAGTCGGGATGGCGGGTCTGCAAGGCCGCCGCGGCGTCGGTGGCGGCGTCCATGGACGCGAACAGGGCGAAGCAGGTGGCGCCGCTGCCGGTCATGCGGGCCATCAGGGCCCCCGGGGAGGCGGCCAGGTCGGCCAGGACCGCCGCCACCGGGGGGGCCAGGGCGACGGCGGCGTTGGTGAGGTCGTTGCGGCGGTCGTTGAGGATTTCCGCCAACTCGGCCGCGTCGGCGGGGGTGGCCTCGAAGCGCCCGGGCCCGGAGAAGCCGCCGTCGCGGCGGCGGAACACTTCGGCCGTGGACAGCGCCACCCCGGGATTGGCCAGCACCACCCAGCAGCCGTCGGGCAGGGGCGGGCAATCGACGATGTCCTCGCCGATGCCGCCCATGAAGGCGCCGCGGCCCTTAAGGCAAACCGGCACGTCGGCGCCCAGGTCCAGGGCCAGGGCGGCCAGGTCGCCGTCGGCCGGCCGCAGGTCCCACAGCCGGGCCAGGGCCTTCAGCGCCGCGGCGGCGTCGGCCGAGCCGCCGCCCATGCCGGAGGCCACCGGCAGGCGTTTGGTGAGATGGAGCGCGGCGCCGGCCGTCACGCCGCCGGCCGCAGCCAGCCGGTGCGCGGCCCTCAGGACCAGGTTGTCGGGGCCGTCGGGCACGTCGGCGGCGTAGGGGCCGCCCACGGTCAGGCGCACCGTTTCGTCGAATCGGGCCTCGATCAGGTCGCCGATGCCGGCGAAGGCCACCAGGCTGTCGAGCAGGTGATAGCCGTCCGGGCGGCGGCCGGTCACGTGGAGGTAGAGGTTGATCTTGGCGAAGGCGGGAACATCGATGGAGACGGCGTCGCCGTCACTCATTTTGGACGGTCTCCGCCTGGAGGCCTTCCGCCAGCTTGACCTGGATGGCCGCCAGCACGTCGGGCTCGGGGTCCAGGCCCATGGCGCGGTGCCACTGGAAGCGGGCCTCGCGCCGGCGCCCCACCTTCCAGTAGGCGTCGCCCAGGTGGTCGTTGATGACCGGGTCCTCGGGGCGCAGCTCGGCGGCGCGCTCCAGCTCCTTCACCGCGGCCTCGAAGTCGCCGAGCTGGTAGTAGACCCATCCCAGACTATCGACGATGTAGCCGTCGTTGGGGCGCAGGCGCACCGCCTTCTTGATCATCTCCAGGGCCTGGTCGAGGTGGCGCCGCTGCTCCACCCACGAATAGCCCAGGTAGTTGAGCACGTACGGCTGGTCGGGCTGGAACTCCAGGGCCTTGAGGAAGTCGGCCTCGGCCCGCGGCCACTGCTTGGAGCGCTCCAGCGCGATGCCGCGGGCGTACAGCAGCGTCCAGTGCTGCGGCTCCGGGGTCGCGATGCGGGCGAAGGCCTCGTCGTAGGCCAGCACCGCCTCGGCGAAGCGCTCGCGCCGGCGCAGGATGTCGCCCAGGTCGATCAGCGGCTCGGCCAGGGCCGGGTTCTCGGCGGCCATGGCGCGGAGCTGCCTCTCCGCCTGGTCGGGGCGGTCCAGCTTGTCCAGGTTCGACGCGATGCGCAGCCGCGCCGCCCAGGCGAAGGGCGAGTCGCGGTCGATGGCCTCGTAAACGGTGTTGGCGCTCTCCAGGCGCTCGTCGGCCTCCAGGATGTCGGCGACCAGGATCTGCACCATCGGGAAGTCGGGCTTGGCGTGCAGGGCCAGGCGGCCCAGGACCAGCGCCGTCTCCCGGGCGTTCTGGCGGCGCAGCGAGCTGGCCACCCCGAACAGGGCCTCGGCGACGCCGTCCACGTGGGAGGCCACCATCAAGGGGGGCGGGGTGCCGCTGTCGACCCGCGCCATGTCCTTCTCCAGCAGGCGCGTCATCGGGTGCTCGCGGATGTAGTCGCCGTAGGTGGCCCGCGCCATGTCCGGCTGCTCGGCGCGCTCGTAGAGGCCGCCCAGAAGTTGGGTCAGGCGCAGCGACAGGCCGGCCCGCTCGCCCTCGACGGCGCGGTAGAGCTTCTCCGCCTCGTCCCGGCTGCCGGCGATCTCGTGGATGAGGGCGGCGTGGAGGTCGCGGATGCCCTGGAACCCCTTGCGGGCGGACAGCGGCTCCAGGGCCTTGTGGGCCTCCTCGACGCTGCCCATGCCGACCTGGATCCAGGCGCCGAGCAGCGGCTTCATGACCGCGTTGAACCCTTCGTTGGGCACCGATTCCAGCCGTTCGCGGGCCTCGGCCAGGTCGCCGATCCTGATGTCGTCGACGATCACCGCCAGGGCGGCGAAGGGGGCCTTGGAGTCGATGTCGACGATCCGGCGGGCCAGGCGGACGGCGGTCTCGCTGCGGCCCTCGAGGACGGTGACCAGGAAGGTGCGGCGCAGCAGGTCCTCGTTGTCCGGGTCCTGCTCCAGGGTGGCCAGGTAGTAGTCGGCGGCCACCCCCAGCTCCCGTTCCGTCTGCGCGTGGCGCCCGGCCAGGTAGTTGCCGACCAGCGAGTCGCCGGGCGGCGGCGGCCGGTCGCTGTTGGAGGCGCAGGCCACGGGCAGGATGGCGGCCAGCGCCGCCGCCGCCAAGACCGGCCCCGGCCGGCGCTGCGAGGACTCCCCTCGGCGGGCGCCATATGTGCTCAACACGGTCATGTCGTCAGGTCGGTCCCAGGGCCGTCACGGGCGCGATGAGTGTAGCCGACCGCACCGGGGCCACTCAAACCCCATCTCGCGCCCGGCCGCCGCCGACCGCCACCGGGGGAGGCCCTTGTACCGCCGCGCCAATGAAATGACCCTCCGGGCCATTTCATGCGAAGGCGGCGTCGCTCAAGCGCCGCGCGGGCTTCCCGGCGCGCGACGACGGTGTCTGGCGGGTCGGTTCGACGGCGCGCCGGTATCACATGTTGGGGTAGTTGGGGCCGCCGCCGCCTTCCGGCACCACCCAGTCGATGTTCTGGGTGGGGTCCTTGATGTCGCAGGTCTTGCAGTGGACGCAGTTCTGGGCGTTGATCTGCAGGCGCACGTCGTCGCCCTCGCCGACGAACTCGTAGACGCCGGCCGGGCAGAAGCGCGCCTCGGGCCCGGCGTAGAGCTTCCAGTTCACCTCCACCGCCACCGCGTGGTCCTTGAGGGTCAGGTGGCAGGGCTGCTCCTCCTCGTGGTTGGTGGCCGAGAACGACACCGAGGTCAGCTTGTCGAAGGTGATCACGCCGTCCGGCTTGGGGTACTCGATGGGCTTGCACTCGCTCGCCTTCTTGAGCCGGTCGTGGTCGGCGTGGGGCTGCATGGTCCATGGCGCCCGGCCGCCGAACAGGTAGGTGTCCATGGCCGAGTACATGATCCCGCCCCACATGCCCCAGCGGAAAGCGGGGCGCACGTTGCGCACCTTGTACAGCTCGGTCCACAGCCACGACGTCTTGAGGGCCTCGGGGTAGGCGTCGATCTCGGCCGGCGGGCTGTCGCCGCCGAGGGCGTCGAACACGGCATCCGCCGCCACCATCCCCGACTTCATGGCGGTATGCGTCCCCTTGATCTTGGGCACGTTGAGGAACCCGGCCGTATCGCCGATCAGCGCGCCGCCCGGAAACACCAGCTTGGGGATGGACTGCAGGCCGCCCTCGCTGAGGGCCCGCGCCCCGTAGGCGATGCGCCGGCCGCCCTCGAAGGTGGGGCGGATGGCGGGATGGGTCTTGAAGCGCTGCATCTCGTCGTAGGGGCTGAGATACGGGTTGGGGTAGTCGAGGCCGATGACGAAGCCCACCGCCACCTGGTTGTCCTCCAGGTGATAGATGAACGAGCCGCCGTAGGTGTCGCCGTCCAGGGGCCAGCCGACGGTATGGACGATAAGGCCGGGATCGTGCTTTTCCGGGTCCACCTCCCACAGCTCCTTGATGCCGATGCCGTAGGACTGCGGCGCCACGCCGTCGCGCAGGTCGAAGCGGTCGAACAGGGTCTTGGTCAGCGACCCGCGGCAGCCCTCGGCGAACAGGGTGTAGCGGGCATGGAGCTCGACGCCGGGCTCGTGGTTGGGGCCCGGGGTGCCGTCCTTCGCGAGGCCCATGTCGCCGGTGGCCACGCCCTTCACCGACCCGTCGTCGTGGTAGAGCACCTCGGCGGCGGCGAAGCCGGGATAGATCTCGGCCCCCAGCTCCTCGGCCTGGCCCGCCAGCCAGCGGCACACGTTGCCCAGGCTGACGATGTAGTTGCCCTGGTTGTGCATCTGCGGCGGCGTCGGCAGCCGCGTCGATCCGGTCTCCGACAACAGGAGGAACCGGTCCTTGGTGGCCGGCGTGTTGAGGGGCGCGCCCCGGTCCCGCCAGTCGGGGATCAACTCGTCCAGCGCACGGGTCTCGATGACGGCGCCGGACAGGATGTGGGCGCCCACTTCCGAACCCTTCTCGACCACGCACACCGAGACCTCGCGGTCCTGCTCGGCGGCCAGCCGTCTGAGCCGGATCGCCGCCGACAGGCCGGCCGGTCCGGCGCCGACGATGACCACATCGAATTCCATCGATTCCCGTTCCATCCGATCCTCTCCGATGGCTGTGTATGCGAAGATATGGGGGACGCGCATGCGTCGGGGCGCTATATGACTATAGGGCGCCATCGCGAATCCGCAACCGGTGCGCCGCCGACCCGGACTGGGAGACCGGACCCGTGTCCCGACCGCCGTTCCCCCGCGAGGTGTTGCGCTGGTACCTGGAGGCCGGCGTCGACGAGGTCGTCGGTGAGGTGCCGGTGGACCGCACCGCCGCCGTTCCGCCGCCGCCCCGGACGCCGGCTGCCGCGGCCCCCGATCCGGCGCCGCCGCCACCGCCGCTTCCTGCTGCGGCATCCGACCCGGCTCAGCCATCGGCGGTTGCCGAATCGGCGGATACGGCGGTCAAAAGCGCCTACGCCCTGGCCGCCGCGGCGCAGACGGTGGACGACCTGCGCCGCGCCCTGGAGGCTTTCGACGGGTGTGCGCTCAAGAAGACGGCCATGAACCTGGTGTTCACCGACGGCGCGCCGGACGCCCGTATCGTCTTCGTCGGCGAGGCGCCGGGTGCCGAGGAGGACCGCCAGGGGCTGCCCTTCGTCGGGCCCAGCGGCCGCCTGCTCGACCGCATGCTGGCCTCCATCGGCCTCGACCGCACCATGGTTCTGATCTCCAACACGGTGTTCTGGCGCCCGCCCGGCAACCGCAGCCCGACCACCAGTGAGGTAGCGACCTGTCTGCCCTTCGTCGAGCGGCTGGTGGAGGTGGTCGACCCCGTGGTGCTGGTCGCCGTCGGCGGACCGGCGGCGACGGCGCTGTTGGCCCAGGGCGCGGGCGTCGGCCGCCTGCGCGGGCGCTGGTTCAGCTACGCCACGCCGCGGCTGCCGCGCCCGGTGGACGCCACCGCCATCTTTCACCCGGCCTACCTGCTGCGCACGCCGGCCCAGAAGCGCCAGGCCTGGCGCGACCTGCTGATGATCCGCCGCCGCCTGGACGCGCCATGATCGACAACGGGTCTAGTGGTCTGGATGAGACATATGGTCCCCATACGACGGCCTTCCGAGGCCATCCGGCAAGGCGCGCGGCGCGCGGTGATGCTGGAGCATCACAAGCGTCGCGCAACGCCGCCGGGGGACTCGGAAGGCCGCCCTGCGGGTCGCCTGTCCCGCGTCCTCGGGGCGTCGGGCACGCTGGACGATGGTCAGCCATCGCCTGCGCGCACCCTCCTGCCGAGGACGCGGGACAGGCGATCGTATGGGCACCATATGTCTCATCCAGACCACTAGGAGCGCATCTGCCGGTTCCGGAGACAGCCGGCTCCAAGACCGTTCGCTGATTTGCGGAGGCCTGTTCGGGGTGCGGACTGAACTTGGGGGCAGTCCTTTCGCGAGCCGACCGGTGGTGCGGTATCGATGGAGGACCCATCACCCGAATTTCCCCCGACGCGCCCGGAGCCGCGTGAGGCGGCCTGAAGCGTGAATCGGGCCCTCCGGCATGCCGTCGCCGAATCGGGCATAGAGACCCTCGATTAATGGTAACTCAAGGACAGTACGATCCTCCAGATACGATCAAAAATAAGCCTTAACACGCTGAAATGGCCTTGATTCGATATACCTCAGCCGGCAAGATATACCAATGAGAAAATAACTTGAAACACAAGACAATCTGTGAGGGCATGCCATGATGTGGGGTTGCCGGCAGGTCGTTGCCGGAACGTCGGGATTGGTCCGGGTCTTCGCGGCGCTCGCGGCGGTCCTGGCCGCCGGGTGTGAAGCGGTCCAGCCGACCACCGAGTTGGACGCGCCGGGGCGTCACGTCGGCGAAGTGGCGCTGCTCCGCGTTGCCGATACGGATCCCTACGTGGTCGGCTCGGAGAGCGGCAGCAATCCGGCCGCGCGTTTCGTCGGGCTGCGCCACAGGTTGGATGTGGCCGGCCTCGACCACCCGCAGGCCATCGTGCACAAGAACGATTACATCACGGTCTCGCTGAACAGCGGCTTCATCCGCTATTTCAAGGAGGTGGGGGGCACCGCCCGGAAGGGCGAAATCGCCCTCGTCATCTCTTTCGACAGCGGGGATACCGAGGAGCCGGTTCCGACCGGCGGCACGACGTGGAACAGCGTCCTGGTCTTCTCTAGCACCGGGCAGACCCTCGCCTCCTCCCTCGACGCGATGGACTGGGTGATGTTCGGCCCGGTGCGTGTGCCTCATGGCGATCTGTTCATGCGGGTGGTCATGATCGAGATCGACCGCGTGGAGAACAAGAGGGCCACCGACTCCATCAAGGGCCTGGCAAGCTTGGCCACGGCCGTGCGCCCGGAAGCGGGCTTCGCCATCCAAATCGCCCAGGACCTGGCCAACTTCCTCATTTCGAGCAACGTGGACGATGTCATCATCGACCAGCGGTTTTCGCTGCACCGCGTCGCGAAGGGCGACACGTTCCAACGGGGCCCGCTGCTCTACGGGACCTACGTTCTCATCCTTCAGGAGGACCGACTGGCCGGTGAAGAGGTGACGTCCCTGGCCCGCCGCGCCACCTTCGTGCCGGAATACCACAAGCTACGCTACAGCCGAGACAGCGGGCGGCTCTACTCCACGTACAACTACTATCCGGTCATCAGGGCGGTCATCGCCGCCTACCCAGACCCCAACGCGGCCGGGCTTCCCGAAGACGGTGCGACCGCCAGTTCCCCTGCCTTGGAGTGCCCGTTCGAACTCGGCGATTACCCGCAGACCTTCCGCGGGCGCCGCTTCGAGGGCAGGGGACCGCGAGACTTCCGCGGCCCCCCGACGGATCCCACGCCCGACGAGAAGGCGGCGCTGGCCAAGCATCTGCAACTCCTGGCCCAAGGAAGCTACCGAAAATGCCTGCTCAGGTTCGTCAATGAAGAAGCCGTGCTGACGGTCCGTCGCGACACGCTCGGTTATGGCGATGGTGGGGCCATCAGTGATCACGATATCTTCCTGGACAAGGACACCGTATTTGCCAAGGCCTACTACGACACCGCGAGGAGCAGCGTCGGCTTCAAGGGAACAAGCATCGAGCTGGTCAAGCGCGACCGTGAAAAGACCGGCTACCATCCGCATTACGACTTCAGCGTGGTCAGCTATCCCGATGCCTACACGGTCTTGGCCCAGTATGCGCAGCACACCCACCTGATTTTCTCCGTCGAGCTCGCGGGGGACAAGGATGCCCCCCGGGTCCACCAGCGGCTCCCCAACTACGAGCGGTTCCTCAAGGAACAGATAGAGCAGGTCGAGACGGCGAATGCGGCCAGTCAGCTGACGGCCCATATCCAGAAGGCCGTCGAGCAGAAGAACGCCGTCAAGGCGGCCATCGCCAAGGCCAACGAGGCGAAAGCGGATGGTCGGACTGAGGAACAGCAGATCTGCCTTCTGTACAAATCGCTCGTTCCGGAAGCGGCGGACAGCTCCCAACCTTTGTCCGTGGCTGAGTTCTTCGCCAACGACTCCCTGTTCACGGATATGCGTCGTCGCGCCGGCAAGACGTTTTCCAGTCGGCAGGATGTCGAGCGCTACCTGAACGCAAAGGAATGCAAGAACCCGGGTGCTCAAGACTGCGAGTGCCCGACAGAAACCCAGCCGTAGGTGACGGAACGCCGGAGGACCGGAGCACACGGACGACGCGCCCGAATTCCGGATCGTAGGGCGCCGGCCCACTGGTGAAGGAGGGGAGGCCATGGTACCGCACGATCGCGAGAACCCCGTCTTCACGTACGCATTGGCGACGGAGCGCCAGGCACTGCTGGCCACCAAGGCCCTGCGGGGGATTCCGGGCAAGGCCGCCGATAAACTGCTGGCGGCGACCTGGAATCTCACCAACTTCGGCCTCCAGGCCCGCACCGATGACGACTTCGCGCTGATGGCCGAGGTGATCGGCTGGTTCGATCTGGTCGCCATCCAGGAGGTGGCCGACGACCTGACCCACCTGCGTGCGTTGATGGCACATCTGCCGGCGTCCTACCACGTCGTGCTGTCCGACATCGGCGGCAACGACGAGCGGGCGGGGTTCCTCTATGACAGCGCCAAGGTGACGCGGCTGGAGCTGGCCGCCGAGGTGGCGGTGCCGCCCAGCGACCAGCGCTACATCCGACTGCGGGGCGTCTCGGGGGCATTCCGGGGCTTCGACCGCAACCCCTATGCGGTGGCCTTCCGCGCCGGCGGCCTGGAGTTCATCGCCGTGTCCGTCCATCTCTATTTCGGCAGCCACGCCTACTACGACGAGGACCGGCGGGCGCTGGAGGCCTATGCGCTGGCGCGCTGGGCCCATCTGCGCCGCAAGGCGGCGGGGGCCTATTCGCAGAACATCCTGGTCATGGGGGACTTCAACCTGCCCGTCCGCGACTCATCGAGCACCGTCTACAGGGCCCTGAAGGCCAAGGGCCTGGTCCTGCCCCAGCATTCGACGGCGATGGGCAGCAGCCTCGGGGGCGACAAGCACTACGACCAGGTGGCCTTCCATGCGGGGGGCATGCGCGCTGTCTTCACGGGCAAAGCCGGGGTGTTCGACTTCGACCGCACACCGTTCTTCGGCGCCGCCTGGGCGGTGAACGAGGCCTACTTCAGAGCGGCTGTCAAATACCACATGGCCGACCACCGGCCCCTGTGGGCGGAGTTCGACATCTGATCCCGCGGGCGCAGAAGGTCAGATTAGAGCAATATCCGATCAAACGGAATCGTTTGATCGGATTTACTTGCTCTAGAAATCAATGGTTTAGAGCACGACCGTTCGATCAAATCGGGTCGATTTGATCGAACCGTGCTCTAGCCC
>JANQFP010000004.1 GCA_028277795.1 Rhodospirillales bacterium | reverse complement strand
CTAGAGCACGGTTCGATCAAATCGACCCGATTTGATCGAACGGTCGTGCTCTAAACCATTGATTTCTAGAGCAAGTAGATCCGATCAAACGATTCCGTTTGATCGGATATTGCTCTAGCCGACGATGTGGTAGCCGCCGTCGATGTACATGGTGTCGCCGGTGATCAGGCGGGCGTAGTCGCTGGCCAGGAACGCCGTCCCCATGCCCACGTCCTCGATGGTCACCAGCATGCGGCTCGGGGCGCGCTCCGCCGCCTCCTCCATCAGCTCGTCGAAGCGGTCGATGCCCGAGGCGGCCCGCGTCTTGATGGGGCCCGGCGACACCGAATGCACCCGGATGCCCTTGGGCCCCAGCTCGGCCGCCAGATAGCGGGCCGTGGCCTCGAGGGCCGCCTTGACCGGGCCCATGACGTTGTAGCGCTCGACCACCTTCTCGGCGCCGTAGTAGCTCATGGTGAACAGCGCCCCGCCGTCCGCCATCAGCGGCTCGGCGTGCTTGGCCATGCGGATGAAGGAATGGCACGACACGTCCATGGCCATCAGGAAGCCGTCCTTGGAGCAGTCCACGACCCGCCCGTGCAGGTCCTCGCGCGGGGCGAAGGCGATGGAGTGCAGGGCGATGTCCAGCCGCCCCCAGCGCTCGGCGATGGCCTCGAACACGGCCTTGAGCTGGCCCGGCTCGCGCACGTCGCAGGGCAGGTACAACTCCGCCCCCAGGCGTTCGGCCAGGGGCTGGGTGTAGGGCTTGGTCTTCTCATTCAGGTAGGTGATGGCCAGGTCGGCGCCGAAGGCCCGGAACGCCAGCGCGCAGCCGTAGGCGATGGACTGGTTGTTGGCGATGCCGAGGACCAGGGCCTTCTTGCCCTCCAGCGGTCCGGTGGAGCCTTCGATCTGGTGGCGCAGGTCCTCGAAGTAGCGTTCCGCGGAGGTGGTCTCGGTCATCGTCGGGTCCTTTCGTGGCGGCTACAGGGCCAGCTTGACCTCCACCGCCGGCTCGCCGGGCAAATTGCGGACGGAGAAGCCCATGCCCTTGGCCAGGTCGAGCATGCGGCTGTTGTCGGCCAGGATCTGGCCGACCATGGTACGGGTGCCGCGGCTCCGGCAGTAGCGGATCATCTTGTCCAGGAGCTTCGAGCCCAGCCCCTGGCCGTGGGTGTCGGAGCGCACCAGGATGGCGAACTCGGTGTCCTCGTTGTTGGGGTCGGTGATGGTGCGCACCACGCCCAGGGTCTCGCGGTCCCGCGTCCCCTCCTTCTCGGCGCTGGCGATGAAGGCCATCTCGCGGTCGTAGTCGATCTGGGTCAGGCGCGCCATCTCGGTGTGGGGCAGCTCGCCGACCAGGCCGAAGAAGCGGAAGCGGATGTCCTCGGGCGTGATCTTGGACAGGAACTCGTAGTGCTCGGGCTCGTCCTCCGGGCGGATCGGGCGCAGCAGGACCTCGCGCCCGGAGTGCAGCGCGAACTCCTCCTCCAGGTCCTTCGGATAGGGGCGGATGGCCAGGCGGCGGTCGCTGACGGTGCCCGCCGCGGCGACCCGCATGCGGGCGTCCACCGCCAGCACCCCCTTGTCGTCGGCGAACAGGGGATTGATGTCCAGCTCGACGATCTCCGGGATGTCGACGACGATCTGGGCCACCTGGATCAGGGACAGGCGCAGCGCCGTCATGTCCACCGCCGGGCGGTCCCGGTAGCCCTTGAGCAGCCGGGAGACCCGGGTTCGCGAAATCAGCTCGCGGGCCAGGGTCATGTTCAGCGGCGGCAGGCCGACGGCGCGGTCGCCGATGACCTCGACCGCGGTGCCGCCCTGGCCGAACAGGATGACGGGGCCGAAGATGGGGTCGGTGGTGACGCCGATGATGAGCTCGTGGCTGCCCGGCCTGAGCGCCATCTTCTGCACCGTGAATCCCTGCAGCTCGGCGTCGGGCAGGTGCTTGGCGATCGTCGCCTTCATGTGTTCGGCGGCGGAGCGGACTCCGTCCGGCGTGTCCAGGTGCAGGTCCACGCCGCCCACGTCCGACTTGTGGCTGATGTCGGGCGACAGGATCTTGAGCGCCACCGGGAACCCCATGTCGCAGGCCAGGCGGGCGGCGTCCTCCGGCGTGCGCACCACGTGGGTCTCGACGGTGGGGATGCCGTAGGCGGCGAGCACCGCCTTGGCCTCGGGCTCGCTCATCATCTCGCGGCCGGCGGCAAGCACGTTCTCGACCACCAGCCGGGCCGCCGCCACCGCCGGCGTGAACTCGGCCGGGGCCGAGTCCGGCGTCTCCATCAGCATTTCCTGGTTCTGGCGGTAGCGCACCATGTGCATGAAGGCGCCGACGGCGCGGCCGGGGGTCTCGTAGGTGGCGATGCCGGCCTCGTTGAACAGGGTGCGGGCCGGCGCCACCGCGGTCTCGCCGACCCAACTGGTGAGCAGGTTGAACTTGGAGCCCTTGGCCACGTCGACGACGGCGCGCGCCGCCTCGACGCTGGAGGCGATGGCGGTGGGCGCGTGCATGGCGAGCACGGCGTCGGCCTCCTTGGCCTCGAGCAGGATGCGGGCGACGTCGGCATACCTTTGGCCCGGCGCGTCGCCGATGATGTCCACCGGATTGCCGCCCGACCAGGTGTCCGGCAGGACGGCGTCCAGCTTGGCCACGGTCTCCTCGCCCAGCTCGGCCAGGCGGCCGCCCCGTTCCACCAGCTCGTCCACGGCCATGACGCCGATGCCGCCGCCGTTGGTCATGATGGCCAGGCGGTCGCCCTTCTGGGGCTGGGCGCGGGCCAGGGTCTCGACGGCGGCGAACAGCTCGCCGACGCTGTACACCCGGAGCATGCCGGCACGGCGGATGGCGGCGTCGTAGACGTCGTCGGCGCCGGCCAGGGCGCCGGTGTGGGAGGCCGCCGCCTTGGCCCCCTCGGCGCCGCGGCCCGACTTGATGACCACGATGGGCTTGTTGCGCCCGGCGCCGCGGCCGGCCGACATGAAGCCGCGCCGGAGCCGGATGGACTCGATGTAGAGCAGGATGGCGCGGGTGGTCGGGTCGCTGCCCAGGTAGTCGAGGACGTCGCCGAAGTCCAGGTCCGCCGAATCGCCCAGGGAGATGAAGTGCGAGAACCCGATGCCGCGCCCGTTGGCGAAGTCCAGCACTGCCGTGCACAGGGCGCCGGACTGGGAGACGAACGCCACCTTGCCGGGCCGGGCGGGCAGGTGGGCGAAGCTGGCGTTGAGCCCGATGCCGGGGACCAGCAGGCCGATGGTGTTGGGCCCCAGGATGCGCAGGTCGTAGGGCGCCGCCGCCTCCAGCATGGCGTCCTGGAGGGTGTGGCCGTCGTCCTTGGTCCGCGCCAGTCCGGCGGTGATGACGATGGCGGCCCGGGTGCCCTTCCGGCCGAGCTGATCGATGAGGCCGGGCACCACCGGCGGCGGCGTGCACACCACGGCCAGGTCCGGGCACGCGGGCAGGCTGTCCACGTCCGGATAGGCCAGCACCCCGGCCACCGCCTCGTGCTTGGGGTTGACCGGCATGATGGGGCCGTCGAACCCGCCCTGCAGCAGGTTGCGCATGACCAGGGCGCCCACCGACCGCGCCTCGGTCGAAGCGCCGACCACGGCCACCGATTGGGGCTTGAACAGCTTGTCCAGGTTGCGCACGGTCATCGGCCGACCTCCGTCCCCGTCCGGCGGGGATCCGGGACGCTTCGGCACCCCATACGACGGGCCCGGTGCGGGCCGGGCCTCCTTGATTGCGGGCACCGGTACGGCGCGTCGCGCCGGCCGTCGCCGTTCACCCCTCAATATAAGGGGTTAATGCTGCGGTGCAACATCGAACTCCCGGGAGGTGGCCGGGGAGGGGGGTCGGCTACTTGCTGCTCAGCCGCCAGATGCCGTCCCATTCCCCTTCCGGCGGCTCGGCCTTCAGGTGCTCGCACCGCTCCACGTAGCTGCGGGTCAGCTTGTCGTCGGGATTGAGCTTCAGGGCCTCCTCGAAGGCGGCGATGGACTTGTCCCACGCCCCCTCGCGGTAGAGGTCGACCCCGTCGCGGAAGTGGTTCACCACCTCCATCATGTTGGGGAAGGTCTCGTCGGTGTGGTAGTCGAGCACTTCGTAGACCGCCACCGGCTCGGTCTTGCCCTTGACCACCACCCTGTCCACCTCGCGCACCCGGTAGGTGCCGCGCAGCTTGGCGAAGGTGTACTCGCTGATGAGGATGCGGGCGAAATACTGCTTGCACGCGCTTTCCAGGCGCGAGGCCAGGTTCACGCCGTCGCCGATCACCGTGTAGTCCATGCGCTTGGGCGAGCCGATGTTGCCCGACACCACGGTGTCGGTGTTGAGCCCGATGCCCATGTCCAGCGGCACCATGCCGTGGGCGATGCGTTCCTTGTTCCATGCCCGGAGGTTGGACATCATGGCGATGGCGGTGCGCACGGCGCGGTCCTCGTCGTCCTCGTGGGCGATGGGCATGCCGAAGGCGGCCATGATGGCGTCGCCGATGAACTTGTCCAGCATGCCGCCTTCCTTCTGGATGCAGTCCACCATGATGGTGAAGTACTCGTTGAGCAGGGCGACCGTGCCCTGGGCGCCCAGCTCCTCGGTCAGGGTGGTGAAGCTGCGCACGTCGGAGAACAGGATGGTGGCCGTCAGGCTCTTGCCGCCCAGGATCTCCTCGCCGCTTTCCAGGAGTTGATCGGCCAGGCTCGGGTCCATGTACCGCGACATGGTCGATTTCATCCGCTTCTCGCTGCTGATGTCCTCGATCATCATCATGGTGCCGATCTTCTTCTTCTCGACGCTGACCAGGGGCAGCACGGTGACGTTGACCGACACCTTGTTGCCGCTGAACTTGAGCAGCAGCTCGCCGTCCATGGTGATGTCGACGGCCTGGGTCTCGGTGACCTTCTGCACCTTCTCCAGAATCCACTCGTTGGGGCCGGTGAAGAACTCGCGCGCCGGCAGCTCGACGATGTCGCCGGCCCGCACCTTGAGGATGCGCAGGGCGGCGGCGTTGCAGGTGACGACCTTGCCGTCCTCGTCCAGGGTGACGACGCCGTTCGACATACTTTGCAGCATGCTTTCGTTGTAGTTCTTCATGTTTTGGACGTCGTCGAACAGCTTGGCGTTCTCCAGCGCGATGGAGACCTGCGCGGTGAACGCCCGGAGCCGCGATTCGTCCTCGTCGGTGAACGGTCCGCCGTGCTTGTTCAGCACCTGGGTGACGCCGATGGTCTTGCCTTCCTTGTTGATCACCGGGACGCACAGGATGGACCGGGTGAAGTAGCCGGTCTTCTTGTCGAAGGCCGGGTTGAAGCGGAGGTCGGCATAGGCGTAGGGGATGTTCACCGTCCGCCCGGTGGTGAACACGGTGCCGGCGATGCCGACGTGGTTGGGCAGGCGGATCTGGGTGGTGCTGAGGCCCTCGCCCACTTCCGACCACAGCTCGTCGGTCTTCTCGTCGTTGAGGAACAGGGTCGAGCGTTCCGCATTCAGCATGCGCGTCGCCTCGCCCATGACCTTCTGCAACAGCGCGCTGAGGTCGATCTCCGACGTGATGTCGGCGACGATGTCCAGGAACTCCAGCTCCTGCTGGCGCGAGCGCTTCATCTTCTCGACGAACTGGGTGCCTTGCAGGGCGAAGGCGGCCTGGGTGGTGATGGCCTTGAGCAGGGCCAAGTCGTCGTTGGTGAAGCGGCCCTTCTTCTTGTTCAGCGACTGCACCACGCCGATGGCCTCGCCGCTGACGGTCTTCACCTGGGCGCACAGGATGTTCTTGGTCTTGAAGCCGGTCTGCTCGTCGACGGCCGGGTTGAAGTGGGGGTCCTTGTAGGCGTCGTGGATGATGGCGTCCTCGCCGGTCAGGTAGACGTGGCCGGCGACGCCGGTGTTGTTGAGGATGCGGATCTCCCGGCGCACGTTGCCCAGCGCCACCCGCGAGTAGAGCTCGTTGGTCTCGGCGTCGTTGAGGAACAGGGTCCCGCGCTCGGACTCGGTGGCGTAGGTGACGATCTCGAGGATGATCTCCAGCACCTCGTCCAGGTCCCGCGCCGCCGCCAGCTGCTCGGACACGTCGAGCAGGAGCTGGGCACGACGCAAATGCCGCTCCACGTCGCGGGGTGCCTTGCGGCGTTCCTTCTTGATGGCGGGCGCGCTCCGGTCGGTGTCGGGCATGGTGGGCCTCTAGTGGTCTGGATGAGACATAAGGTACCCATACGACGGTCTTCCGAGACCATCCCGCCAGGCGCGCGGCGCGCCGTGATGCTGGAGCATCACCAGCGCCGCGCAACGCCGCCGGGGGGCTCGGAAGGCCGCCCGTAGGGTCGCGTTTCCCGTTTCCTCGGGGCGTCGGGCACGCTGGACGATGGGCCGCCATCGCCGGCGCGCGTCCTCCTGCCCAGGAAACGGGGAACACGATCGTATGGGTACCTTATGTCTCATCCAGA